>SHXM01000033.1 GCA_009693325.1 Rhodoferax sp. | reverse complement strand
TCGCGCCTGGCCTCGGCCGCGCGCGCCCGGCACGCCATGCCCCGGGGAGACCAAGCATGAGCGCACCTGTCTTGAAAGTCTCCGGCCTGAAAAAAGCCTACGGCGCCATCCAGGCGGTCGGCGGCGTGTCGTTTGAGGTGATGCCGGGCGAGATCTTTGGTGTGATCGGGCCCAACGGCTCGGGCAAAACCACGCTGTTCAACAGCATGCTGGGCCAGATCACGCCGGATGCCGGCCGCATCGAGCTCAAAGGCCAGGACGTGACCCAACTCGGCCCGCTGGAGCTGAACCGGCGCGGCGTGGGCCGCACCTTCCAGACGCTGCAGGTGTTTGGCAAGATGAGCGTGCGCGACAACCTGATCGTCGCCGCGCAAGAGCACAACGGCTCCCTGTTCAGCCGCATGTTTGCCCCCGGCGACTCGGGCCTGGGCGCCAGGGCGGACGCGCTGATCGACCAATTCCGCATCCGGCACGTGGCGCACCTGAAGGCCGGCGAGCTGTCCTACGGCCAGCAAAAGTTGGTGGACATTGCCATGGCCTTCATGAGCGAGCCCGACCTGGTGCTGCTCGACGAGCCCTGCGCCGGCGTCAACCCCGCGCTGGTGGGCGGCATCAGCAGGCTGCTCAAGGAACTCAACCAGACCCGCAAGGGCAGCTTTGTGGTGATCGAGCACAACATGGACTTTGTGATGGACCTGTGCCACCGCATCATGGTGATGGTGGAGGGGCAGGTGCTGGCCATCGGCACCCCCGAACAGATCCGCGGCAATAAGCAGGTGCTCGACGCCTACCTGGGGAACTGATGATGAGCGACACCTGCATTCAATTCGAAGACGTGGTGGCCGGCTACAAGGATTTCATGATCCTCAACAAGCTGTCGTTCACGGCTCGCACCGGCTCGATCACGCTGCTGATGGGCCCAAACGGCGCGGGCAAGTCCACCGTGCTCAAAACCCTGTTCGGTCTGCTTAAGCCGCGTCAGGGCCGCATCACGCTCAACGGCGAGGACGTGACCGGCGCCGACCCCAAAACCCTGCTGGCGCGCGGCATCGCCTTTGTGCCCCAGGGGCGCAACCTGTTTGGCAATCTGAGCGTGTACGAAAACCTGGAGCTCGGCGGCATCACGCTGGGCATGAAAACCACGCACGAGCGCATGCCCGAAGTGCTGGAATTCTTCCCGCGTGTCAAGGAGCGGCTGCATTCGCGCGCCTCGGCCCTCTCGGGCGGCGAGCAAAAACAGCTGGAAATCGGCCGAGCGCTGCTGTTGCGGCCCAAGGTGCTGCTGATTGATGAGCCCTCGATCGGGCTGTCGCCCCTGATCGTGCAGGATGTGTTTCGCCTGCTGCGCCGCCTGGCCGGGCAGGGCACCACCGTGCTGATGGTGGAGCAAAACGTGAAGGGCGCGCTGCAGTACTCGGACGAAGCGATTGCGCTCGAATCAGGCCGGCTGGTGCTGCACAAGGCCGCCGCCGACATCCTGGCCGACCCCAACATGGAGCGGCTGTTTCTGGGCGGAGCCCATCCCGCGATTACGCCGGGCGAGAAATAACACCAAATCCCGACCTGCAGCGCAGCGCAGTGGTGGTTTGATTTTTTGACCCTGCGGGCATGCGGGACGACTCCAGGCAGGCCAGCCCAGCATTGAGGGTTTTCCCCCTCTTCTGATTTGGCTTGGCACGCGATACTGGGAGCGCTTGCGCTTGGCTGACACATCGCCACGGGCGCTGCCAAGAACTCAGGCTGCGCAATTTGGCGCGGTTTGTCACATCTGCAATCTGCCCCAACCGGGAGTATCAAACCATGGCCAAGCGTCGTGAATTTATAAGCACATCGGCGGCCCTGATGGCCAGCAGCGTCCTGCCTTTGCCCGCTGCTGCGCAAACCTACCCAGCACGGCCAATCAAATACATTTGCCCCTGGCCGGCCGGCGGCTCAACCGACGTGGTGATGCGCAGCATGGCCGAAGCAGCCAGCAAGCATTTGGGGCAGGCCATCATTGTTGAAAACCGGCCCGGCGCCGGCGGCACCCTGGGGGCGCTCGATCTGGTCAACGCCAAGCCCGACGGTTACACCGTGGCCCAGCTACCGCACGGGGTTTTTCGGCTGCCCCACATGCAAAAAGTGGCCTTTGATACGCTCAAAGACTTCACTTGGATCGCCTGCCTGACCGGCTACACCTTTGGTCTGGTGGTGCAAGCCGAATCGCCCTTCAAGACCATCAAAGATTTGGTCGACTACGCGCGCCTCAATCCGAGCAAGCTCAGCTACGGCTCAACCGAGGTAGGCACCAGCCCGCACTTGGCGGTTGAAGAGTTCGCGCAGCGGGCGGACATCAAGCTCAACCACATCCCGTTCAAAGGCAATGCCGAGAACATGCAGGCGCTGATGGGTGGGCACATCGCATCGGCCAGCGACGCCACCGGTTGGGGGCCGCATGTTGAGTCGGGCAAGCTGCGCTTATTGGCCACTTATGGCAGCAAGCGCACCAAGCGCTGGCCGCAAACCCCCACTTTGGACGAACTGGGCTACCAAACCGTGTCCGACTCGCCCTTTGGCGTTTGCGGCCCCAAGGGCATGGAGCCGGCGGTCACCCGGGCCATCCATGACGCCTTCCGAAAAGCCATTGCCGAACCCTCGGTCTTGGCTATTTTTGACAAGTACGACCAAAGCGTGATCTACATGAACACCGAGCAGTACACCAAGTTTGCCCGCGAAAGCTTTGCCGCTGAGCGAGCAACGATTGAACGCTTGGGCATGCTCAACAAAGACGGCTAGTTTCTTGACGGCGCCGGGCCCTCAAGGGGCCGGCCAGTAGCAAGCCGCCGGCTTACTCCGCCTTGGCCCCGACATCTTTGGCGATCTTGGTCCACTTGGTAATTTCGCTGTCGATGAAACGGCTGAATTGCGCTGGCGTGCCGCCCATTGGATCGAGGCCACCAGCAATCAATTTGTCGCGCAGGGCCGGCGTGACCATCACTTTGTTGAAGGCTTCGTTGATTTTCTTGACTACTTCCGCATTCATACCTGCCGGGCCCACCAGGCCCTGCCAGGCTGTGGCGTCATAGCCCGGCAGGCCGCTCTCGGCGATGGTCGGTATATTCGGCGCATTGGCCGACCGCTTGGTGGTGGCCACCGCCAAGGCGCGCAGCCGGCCAGTTTGCACATGCGGCATCAGGTTGGCCTGGTCGCCCAGCACCACCTGAATTTGGCCGCCCAAGGCGTCTGTGACCATGGGGCCGCCACCTTTGTAGGGCACATGCACCAAGTCAATGCCGGCCTGGGCCTTGAGCAACTCGGTACCCAAATGCGGCAGGCTGCCGCTGCCGGCCGAGCCGTAAGACAGCTTGCCCGGGTTGGCCTTGGCGTATTGCACCAGCTCGGCAACGGTTTTTACCGGCAGGCTGGGGTGGACCACCAGCACGTAATTGACATCCACCGTGCGCACGATATGGGTAAAGTCTTTGCGCGGGTCATAGGGCATCTTGTCGTAGATGCCAACATTGATGGCCAGCGATGCTATGTTGCCCAGCAGCAGGGTGTAGCCGTCCGGCGCAGATTGGGCCACGATGCCAGCGCCCAACATGCCGCTGGCACCAGCCTTGTTGTCAATCACCACCGGTTGGCCCAGGGCCTCGGCCAGGGCCGGCTGCACCGCTCGGGCATAAAAGTCGACGGCACCGCCGGGGGGAAAGGGCACCACCAAGCGAATGGATTTGCTTGGGTAAGCCTGCGCCAGCACAGAGCAGACGCTCAAAAGGCCTGCGATAGCGACGCAAAGCCTGGCCCAGTTGAGGCGGATACGCATGGTTTTTGTCTCCTTTTTTACCAGTGTACACTTTGATTTTCCCTCTGAATGGCGGCCCCATGACCCCATCCATCGCCCGTCTGGACTGCTGGGTATTGCGTGCCCCAATTGCCGAGCCGGTGGCCAATGCCTTTGGCGCCATGAGCAACCGGCCGGCTGTTTTCCTGCGCATCAGCGCCAGCGATGGCGCCACCGGTTGGGGCGAGGTGTTCAGTAATTTTCCGCAAGTGGGCGCCGAGCACCGGGCCGGACTGGTGCGCAGCATCTTCGCCCCCATGCTGGCCGGTGTGGCGGCCGATGACCCGGCCAGCGTGCGCACCCTGCTCGACCAGCGCACCCGGCAAATGGCGATCCAGTGTGGCGAACCCGGGCCGTTTGCCCAGATCACCGGCGCGGTGGACCAGGCCCTGTGGGACATGGCCGCCCGCCGCGCCAACCTGCCGCTATGGCAACTGCTGGGCGGCAACAGCGCCCGGGTGCGGGTCTATGCCAGCGGCATCGGGCCCGACAAGGTGGTGGCCGTGGCCCTGGCCAAACAGGCCCAAGGCTACCGCGCATTCAAGCTCAAGGTAGGGTTTGGCGCTGAGCGGGATGTGACCAACCTGGCCGCCATGCGCACAGCGCTGGGTACGGATGCGGTGATCATGTGCGACGCCAACCAAGCCTGGTCGCCGGCCGATGCCGCCGCTCGCATTGCCGAACTCGCCCCGTATCAGCCCTACTGGATTGAAGAGCCGATCGGCGCCGACCAGCCCCACGCCGCCTGGCGCGCCCTGGCACAGGCCAGCCCCGTGCCCCTGGCTGCTGGAGAAAACCTGCGTGGCGAGACGGCCTTTGCCGAGGTCATCGAGGCCGGCTACCTGCGCTTTGTACAGCCCGATGTGGGCAAGTGGGGCGGCATCAGCGGCGGGCTGGCGGTGGCACGGCTGGCACAGGCGCGGGGCATCGCCTACTGCCCGCACTGGCTGGCCGGCGGCGTTGGCCTGGCCGCCAGCCTGCACGCCCTGGCCGGCTCCGGCACCACAGGTGGTTGGGCCGAAGTGGACGCCAACCCCAACCCGCTGCGCGAGAAGGTGTTGCCGCTCCACGTAGTGGACGGCTGGGCCACCCTGCCTGATGCGCCGGGTTTGGGCTTAGAGCCGGATCTGCAGGCCTTGGCGTCGTATCTGGTGGTGGTTTAACCTAGATTGTCCATGAGCTCACCAACTGCGCGCCAACCCACCCCTTCCAGACTCGGGACGAGGATGACGGGCTATAGCTTGGTTGGTAGCCAGCGGCTGCTGGGCTGTTTGTCAGGGCCGCTCGGCTGCTCGGCCTGATTTGGGCCACAGGACCCACAGGCGAACTGGCTGCTTCATGCGCCCGGCAAGTTCTTCAGCGGCACGGCCCCAGCCGGCGAAGTAGTCGGCTCGCACCGGGCCGGTGATGGCAGCACCTGCATCTTGGGCAAAGACCAATTTTTGCAGGTTGGTCGTCGGGCCCTGGGTGGTGAGCCAGACTGGTGTGCCAAAGGGGATGCTCTCTGGGTCTACGGCAATTGAGCGGCCGGGCGTCAGGGCCACGCCCTGGGCACCCCGGGGGCCCCAGACGGCGTCGGCGGGCGGCAGCGGCTCCTCCCAAAAGAACACCATGCGTGGGTTGCTCCACAGCATCTCATTAACCCTTGTCGGGTTGCGCAAGACCCAGTTTTTAATCGACGGCCAGGAGGCATCACGAACAGCACCCTGGTCGAGCAGCCAGCGGCCGACACTTTTGTAGGCCTGCTCGTTGGTGCCCGCATAGGCCAAACGGACCTGCTGCACACTGCCGTCAGGCGCGCTGATGCGCAGCCGCCCAGAGCCCTGGATTTGCAGAATCAGGGCATCCACAGGATCGGCCAGGTAGGCGATTTCCCGCCCGGCGAGCAGCTCGCGAACCATCGGCGAGGTGTCGATTTCCTGGCGTGTATACCAAGGCCTTCGTTGGGCAAGCCCCAAAGGCGGTTGGTACAGGGGCACTGCAAATTGCGCATCAGGCAGGCGCGCAGCGCTGAGTTCGGGCTCGTAGTAGGCGGTCAACAGCCCCTCCACCGCACCCGAGCGGGCCCTTACCTGGTAGGGCTGCAAGCGCGCCATCATCCAAGCCCGCTGGGCTGGCTCGTCAGCGATGCTCAGCGCCCGCACTTCGCTGCACAGGGGCGCAAACGCGGCTGCCGGTCGTTCACAGCTTTTGATCCAGGCGTTCCAGGCCTCGGAGAGGGTGTCAAGCCCGAAGCCGGGCAAATCAGCCCAGCGGGCCGGCACCCAGCGGGTGTTGGCCTGTAGCAATTCGTTGGGCAGGGAGGCGCTGTCGGTGGGCAAGTCAGCGCTCGCGGGGGCGAACAGCTCAGGGCCAGTCGGGCCCTGGTTTTGCGCCTTCAGGCCAACTGCGCCAAGCAGGCTACCTACAATCAGTGCCCATGCTACAAAACACCGTGACCGCCCCATGATCCTGCTTGTACTTGAGGCCCTGGGAGCGCTGTTTTTGTTGCTGTTGATCGTTTGGTGGACCATGTTTTCGGGTCGCAAAAGTGGCGAACTGCCAGCCCAAGCTGAGTCCGAACCCGGCAAGAGCGAAGGCCCAGATAAACCGACCTGAGCCCCGGCCTGGTGCGCGCGCTCGGTGCGCATTGGGCAACTAATGCAGTGTGGGCTTCGCGGGGCTGGGGCCCGGCTGCGGCGAGCCCCCCCGTAAACGCACACAGGCCAGGCTGGCCCTGTTGATTTCTGTCCCGGCAATATGGGCGATCTGCTTGAGATTGACAAGCAGGGCCTCGAGTTGCTCGGGCTCGGCTGGTTTGCTGGGGTCGTCGAGCAAATCGACCACGCCGCCCAAAATCGAGCGGGCATCGGCCAGGGCGGTAACGGCCTGATTGGCCTCCTGCGGCAGGTCAAGCTGCTCGGCCGGGCCAAACAGGCCCTTAATGAAACCGTCGATTTCTTGCGTGCGGACCTGGGCCAATTGGCGCAAGCCCTGGCGGGTCACCGGCACCTCGGTGGGCCAGAGCTCAAAAGGATGCTCTGGGTCTTGGTGCGTGGTGAGGCGATTCCACAAACCGTTGATAAGCACCATCAGCAGTTCATTCGCATCCCGCTCGGAGGCCATGGCGGGCAGTTCGCCACCCCACAGGCTTTGCACGATCTGCAAGGGTGCGACATGCATGACTGGTGAGGCAATACTGCCGAAAAACCAGGCGCGTACTTCGTGAAAGGGGGTCGGGCAGTGGTAGCGCGTCAGCAGGGCTAACGCGGCCTGGTCGTCGGTAGCTGGGTTGTTTTTTGGCTTCAAAACATCATCCTTTTGTTGTCAGGGGATCGGCTCGGGTGAAGGGGTTGTTGCGCTGCGGCAAGCGCGGCTGGCGCGCCGCCGGGAGCTTAAATATATACCCTGTGCGCTCACAACACGCGGTCACTCAAGACCGGCAACTGGCTGCGGCAATCGCGCAGCCGATCAAAGTCGAGCTCGGCGCAGACCAAGCCCTGGCCCTGGGCCTGCTCGGCGATCAGGCTGCCCCAGGGGTCGACCAGCAGGCTGTGGCCCCAGGTGCGGCGGCCATTCTCATGCAGTCCGCCCTGCGCTGCAGCGGCCACAAAAGCCAGGTTCTCGATCGCTCGGGCGCGCAACAAAATTTCCCAGTGGGCCTGACCCGTGCCGTGGGTGAATGCGCTGGGCACCAGCAACAAGTGAACGCCGGCCGCGGCGTACTGGCGGTAAAGCTCGGGAAACCGCAGGTCATAACAAATGCTCAGGCCAATTTGCCAGCGCTGGCCGTCACGCGATGGCAGCTCAAAGCGCGCAGGCTGGCTGCCGGCGCGCAACACGGCTGACTCGTCATAGCGTTCACGGCCATTGTCAAAGCGGAACAAGTGAATTTTGTCGTAACGGCAGATGCATTCCCCCTGGGGCGAGTACACCAGCGTGCTGTTGTAGACCCGGCTGCCACGGTCTGCGGCTGGCAGCCCGTCCTGGGCCAGCGTCAGGGGCAGGCTACCGCCCACAATCCACAGCCCGAGTTCGCGCGCGCTACTGGCCAGGAATCGCTGTATGGGGCCGTCCCCATAGGGTTCCTGGATGCTCAGCTTGTCGGTGTCGCGTCGGCCAAGCAGGCAAAAGTACTCTGGCAGCAAGGCCAATTCAGCCCCCTGAGCGGCGGCCTGGCGCAGCAGCACGAGGGCCTGCTCGAGGTTGGTTTGCAAAGCGGTGCTCGATACCATTTGCAGGGCAGCAACTTTCATTTGATAGCCTCGGTGGTGCTGGGTTTGTTGGGCTTGTAACCTGGTGCCGGCGGCTCAGGGGCTTGGCGCTCTACGCTCAACGCGGCGTATCACAGGGTCAGCCCAGCTGCCGTCTACCTGAAACTCTTGCGTGGCTGCGTCCATCAGGGGCCGGCGCAGCAGCCATTGCGCCAAAAAAGTGCCCAGGCCGACGGCTGGGTTGATCACCGAGGCAATCAGCGAGGCGGTGCCGGCATTGAGCTCGGGCACCACCACCACCCGGATGGCCTGGGTTTCGCGCGCCAAGTCGGCCCGGCCATCCATCAACACGGCGGCTGTGACGCCCTTGAGCTGCAAGTTGTTGCTGCGCGCCACACCCTGTTCGATGGCCACGTCGCCGCGCACAAAGTCAAAACTGAATCCTTCGCTGAAGACATCCCGAAAATCTAGCGTCAGTCGCCGCGGCAGGGCCTGCAGGCTCAGCACGCCGAGCAATTTGGCAATGCCCGGCTCGGCTTTGAGAAACTGCCCGCTCTCGATGTCCACCACAAAGGCCCCCGCCATCGAGGGGTAATCAAGCGTGAGCGGCGAGCCCTGCCAGGCAACCTGCCCCTCCATCTTGCCGCGGCCCCGGCGCACCACGTCTTTCATGCCCAGGCGGGCCAACAGCAAGCCGGCATCGGCCAACTCGAGCCTGAAGTTCATCGTGGTTCGCCGCCGCTCAGGCGTTGCCCGAAGCGCTTGGCCTGGTGCGACGGCCGTCATATTGGCCCAGCTGCCGGTGGCAATCAGGCTGGCCTCGGGCATGATCAGGTTGAGCTTGTTGAGCCGCCATTCCCGACCCACCCCTTCTGCCCCGGCAGCGCCAGAGGCCCCAAGGTTGACCGCGTCGACTTCAAGCCGGCCCATCGGCTTGCCACGCAGGACCAGGTCTGCCACCACCACGTCAAGCGCCGGTATGCTGGCCGGTTGCTCTGCCAGCAGCGACTCGATATCCGTACCGCCACCCGGGACGATAAGCAAGCGGGCCAGCCGGGCGTAAACCCGCCCGGCATTGCTGCCCTGGCCCGGGCGGTACTCCAGGTAGCCATTGAGTTCGCTGGCATCCAGGTTGGCACGCCACAGCTGCCCGTCGCGCGAACCGCCCAACACCAGGTTGCTAAATTTACGTCCGCCCAATGTCAACTCCTGGGCCCTCAGGGCCAGGCCGGTGGGCAGGTAGCTCGTCGGGTTGGCGCCTGCGCCGCTGCGCCCGGGGCCGTCGGCAGCGGCGCTCGCGGGCGTGCCGGCAATCCGGGTGAAGGTGCTGTCCCATGCATCCAGGTCGAGCACTGGCACATTGATATTGGCCAGCACGCCCTCCTCGGGCATGGGCGCGGATTCTTGCGCTGTCAGCCCAACCGCGATGCTGCCCTGCAAAACCCGGGGTGCGGCAGCGCCCAGCTCACGCACAAAGGCCATGGACAGCAGCTGCCCCAGTTCCAGCTTGAACTGGTCGCGCAGCCGTACTGAGCCGGCCGGCGTGGCAAGGGGCAGTATCTCCAGGCGCAGGGGCAGGGCCGACTCCGGGCTTTTTTTCAGCGGCGCGGGCAGGCCCAGGCCCAGGCCTTGCAGGCTGCTGGTGAGCAGCAGCTCTGGCTCGCCTTGGCGCAGCGTCAAAACGCCAGCATAGCTGGCGCTGCCACTGGCCTGCTCGGCCAGGCGTGCCACCACGCCGAGCTCGCGCGCCAAGCGCAGGCCCTCGGCTGTCGCTATGCCGCTGGCGCGCAGCACAATGTTTGCAGCCGGGCGGCCAGCCACGCCCGGCACGACAACGCCAGTCAGGGCCACCGAGCCACCCTCCAGCCTAGCCTCGCCGCCAAACAGCCGCGCCTGCCCCGCCTCAATCGCAAAGCCCTTGTCACTGAAGTTGATGGTGCCACGCGCCGCCGTCAGCCGTGGCGCCTCGGGCAGCACTTGGATATCGTTGCCCGCCAACACGACACTGCCCTGCACGCTGGTGCGCCCGGGGTTGACCAGCGGCAGCGTGAGGCGAAACTTGTAGTCGGCATTGCCGCTGACCACCGCGCGCGAAAGTGCGTCCCCAGCAAGGGCTGCCAGGGGCGAGCCGTTCACCGCGCCCAGGGCCTCAGCCAGTGGCCCGCGGGCCTGCGCATTGACGCTCAGCACACCGATGGCGTCCAAGTTGGTGAGCACCGCATCAGCGCGGCTGATTTGCAGGCCTGGCGCGCCTGCCACCCGGGCGCGCAGCCCGTTGAGCTGGAGTTGATTGCCCTCGATCAACAATGCGCCATTGAGCTGGGTCAGCCCTGGCCAGGGCAGCGCCCCGGCCGCCTGCAAGCTGCGCGGTGCATAGGCGTAGTTGACATTCTGCAAATCGGCGCTGACGCTGAACTGGCCCTGTGCTGGATCGACAAAAGGAAATTTTTGCGGGTCGCCCTTGAGGCGAATTTTGACGGCAGTGGCGCTGCCTGCCGTGATCGACTCGCGCAAATAACTGCGGGTTTGCGGCAGGCTGACTGGCAGGTAACGGTGCACCCGGCTGCCCTCGGCGCGGCTCAGCGTGGCCTGCAGGTCAAGCAGACCGGGCGACTGCGCCTCGCCGGCACGGCGTGCCCTGGCCGGGGTTTCCCATTTGATTTGCGCCTCGCCCTGCAGGTCAGCATTGCTGAAACTCAGCTTGGGCAATTGCACAGACAGGCGCTCACCGGCGATCTGCCAACGCACTTCGGCGAGTAGTTGCGCCAGCGGCACCCGCGGCTCGGCGAGCGCGCCAGGCAGCTCAATGGCGCCATCCTCCAGGCGCAGATTGGCCTGCCCGCCGGCCTGGTTCAGGTCAAACTCAACCGTGGCCCCCTGCAGGCCGGGCAGGGGCCAGGCCATGCCCGGTGCGCCGGGCGCCGGGGCGGCGGCACTCAGCGTGAGTTGCTTGAGCTGACCCTTGGCCGCATAGCCGCTGGGTGCGCCCAAGGCGCCCTGCCAGCTCGCCTCAAGGTCGCGCAACTGCCCTTTTGGCGCGTGCGTCAAAAGGGCCAGTCGCAATTCGTCTGCCAAAGGCAGGTGCTTGGCCAGTCGGGCCAGCACCAGGAGTTCGACGGCGCTGGCTTTGAGTTCGCTGCGCGCCGGTCGCGGCGCCTGAGCGACTTGATGCTGAAAACTCAGATCAGCTGCCGGCCAATGCAGGCCGTCCGGGGTGTCAAAAGCCAGCGCCCGGGCCGAGACTTCGAAGCCCTCGGCCAGCCGCTTGGCGCTCAGGCGGCTGGCAAGCGAGAGCAGTGCCAGCGGCTCCAGACCCGCGCCCAAAGACAGACGTACACCGCCCAAAGAGAGATCCACCACAGCGCCTTGCAACTCCCCACGCTTGATGTCTGCCCACAGCCGTACCGCGCCACTGCCCTGTTGCAGGTCGGCCCCGAGGTCAGCAAACTGTCGCAGCAGTGCCAGGTCAATGCGGTCTGTGGCACTGTACAACTGCCCCTCCCAATCGCGCCAGCGCCCGGCCTGCAAGGACAACAGGGGCTGCACAAAGCGCCCGGTCAGGCTGAGGCGCTCGCCCAGCAGCGCCGGCGGCGTGGCATTGACATGAATCTCGTGTCGTCGCCCCTGGTTGCGCAAGACCATTTGTACTTGTTGCAGCAGCAGCGTTGGGGTGGCGCGCAGCTCGTCTGTCCATTCGATGCTGCCGCCTTGAAGCACCAACTCATGCTGGGAAAAAAACCAGTCGGCTAGGCCCTGCCCATCACCGCTGCTGCCCGACAGATCTAGACCGGCGACCCAAATTCGGCCCTCGCGGTCGCGCCGCACTTGCAGCTGCAGCCCCTCCACATAGACCTGGTCAAAGCCCAGTTGCCACAGCGAGCGCGGCGACAGCGCCACCTGCACCCGTCCGAGTTGCAAGGCCGGACGACCCTGGGCGTCGAGCAGGCGCACATCGTCGAGTTCGAAGGATGGCACCAGGCCGGTTGACTGTGCTTTGATGGCGCCAATGCGAAGTTCGACGCCCAGCAGGGCTGAGGTGCGCGCCTCAAGCAGCGGACGGAAATCGTCGATTCGCGGCACAATGACCCAATGCAAAGTGCCCCATGCGGTCAAAAACAGCACCGTTGCAGCCAGCAACAACCAAAGGGACCCGCGCGCCAAAGCGGACAGGGTTTTCAATAAAACAAGCGGAACAGACGGCGAAGCCATCATCGTGAACCTAACAGCATGACAGGAATTATGACTCGGGAGGCCCTCTCGGAGCACTCCCGATTTGGCCAACGCGTGCGCAGACGCCATGCCCAAGAGCTGCACCTGCTGCCGCCGGGCCGCCCCACCCCTGCACTGATGGCTGGACTGCTGCAAGCGCTGCGTCAGCGCGGGCTTGACACCGGCGCTGCCCTGCGCACCCTGCGCCAGCTGGTGCTTGAGCGCTTGCTCTGCCTGGACTGCGATGAACAGGCGCCGTTGCAGCACATCAGCCAAACCATGACCGAGCTGGCCGAGCTGGCACTGCAAACCGCCTGCGTTCAAGTGCAATCAGATTTGCAAGCACAGCATGGGGCGCCCATCGGCCCGCACGGGGAGCCGGCGCAACTGTGGGTCATTGGCATGGGCAAGCTCGGCGCGCGCGAACTCAATGTTTCGAGTGACATCGATCTGATTTATGTGTACGACCAAGACGGCGAGACCGCTGCCGATGCGAACGGGCGGGGCCGCTTGTCCAACCAAGAGTACTTTGGCCGCGCCGTGCGCGCCATCTACAGCTTGATTGGCGACACCACCGAGCACGGTTTTGTGTTCCGGGTTGATCTGGCGCTGCGCCCCAATGGCAGCTCGGGACCGCCGACCGTTTCCTTGGGGGCACTGGAAGAATACCTGCATGTGCAGGGCCGCGAATGGGAGCGCTTTGCCTGGCTCAAAAGCCGTGTGGTGGCCACCCTGGGTGGGCCAGCGCCCAGCCGGGCGGCGGAGTTGCGCGCCGTGGTATTGCCCTTTGTATTTCGCCGCTATCTCGACTACGGGGTGTTTGACGCCTTGCGGCTGCTGCACCGGCAAATTCGTGAGCAGGCAGTGCGCCGCAGCACCGGTCACCCGGAGCGGGCCAACGATGTCAAGCTCTCAAGGGGTGGCATCCGGGAAATTGAGTTCATTGTCCAACTGCTGCAGGTGGTGCGCGGTGGGCAATTTCCGGAGCTGCGAACTCGCCCCAGCCTGGCAGCACTGCCGCGCCTGGCCAAGGCCGGGCTGATGCCCCAGGCCACGGCGCAAGCGCTGGCTGATGCCTATGTGTTTTTACGTCGGGTGGAGCACCGCATCCAGTACCTTGACGACCAGCAGACCCATATCCTGCCGGTACAGGACCCAGACCTGAACTGGATTGCGCAGACCCTGGGATTTGCCACCATTCCCCTGCTGCTGCAGCAGCTCCATGCGCACCGGGAACTGGTAGCGCAAGAATTTGACAAGCTGCTCGGTGGCGCCGAGCCCGAGTGCAAAAGCTGCGGCGCCAAAGCGCTGGCGCAGACCAGTGACTTTGAGGAGCTGCTGGCGCAGTTGCCCGCCGCCTTGCAGGCGCGGGTGAGCCATTGGCGGGGGCATCCGCGGGTGCTGGCACTGCGTGAGGAGTCCCGTGCCAGACTGGTGCGGCTGCTGGCCCGCACAGCGCAATGGGTGCATGAGGGGGTAGTCACTGAAACCTCGGCGCTGCGCCTGGCCAACTGGATTGAGCCGCTGCTGCGCCGCGAAAGCTACTTGGCGCTGCTGCTGGAGCGACCCAATGTCCATGAGCGGCTGTTGCGCTTGTTGGGCTCTGCGCGCTGGCCGGCGCGCTACCTGTTGCTGCACCCGGGTGTGATTGACGAGCTGGCCGGCGCGGACATGCTGGGTGAGCGCTTCAGCGCCACTGATTTCGAATTGGATCTCGAGCAACGGCGCACCGCCCTGGCGGCCACCAGCGAAGACGATGACGAGACCCTGCTCAACCTGCTGCGCCGGGCCCATCATGCCGAAGTTTTTCGCACTTTGGCGCGTGACCTCGAGGGCCGCATCACCGTGGAGCAAGTGGCTGACGACCTCAGTGCCCTGGCGCAGGCGGTGCTGGCCATCACCTGCCGCTGGTGCTGGGAGCGCCTGAAAACCCGGCACCGCGAGACGCCGCAACTCGCCGTCATCGCCTATGGCAAGTTTGGCGGAAAAGAGCTGGGCTACGGCAGCGACCTCGACATCGTGTTTGTTTACACCGATGAGGACGAGCGGGCTGGCGAAATCTATGCCGGGCTGGTGCGCAAACTCATCAATTGGCTGACCGTCAAAACCAGCGAGGGCGACCTCTACGAAATTGACACGGCACTGCGGCCCAATGGCAATGCGGGCCTGCTCATCACCACCTTTGAGGCCTACGCCAACTACCAGCAGCAGCGCGGCAGCAACACCGCCTGGACCTGGGAACACCAGGCCATGACCCGGGCCCGTTTTGTTCTGGGTAGCGACGCTTTGCGCGAGCGCTTTGACCAGGTGCGGGAAGCGGTCATCAGCGCGGCGCGTCCGGGCGAAGCGCTTGAACGCGAAATTGTCGACATGCGCGAGCGGGTGCGCCACGCCCATGCGGTCGGGCCGGGGCAATTCGATGTCAAACACAGCGCTGGCGGCATGATTGACGTGGAGTTTGCGGTGCAGCTGCTGGTGCTGTCGCAGGCCAGCCAGCACCCCGAACTGTTGGAGAACGCCGGCAACATTGCGCTGCTGGAGCGGGCCGAGGCAGCCGGCCTGCTCGCGCCAGGCGTGGGGCATGAGGCAGCAGCAGCCTACCGCGAGCTGCGCCGGGTGCAGCACCGGGCCCGGCTGAACGAAGAGTCCACCCAACTCGCGAGCGCCGAATTACAAGGCCCAAGGGAGGCTGTGCTGAGGCTGTGGCAGGCCGTTTTCAGTCAGGGAAGACCATGAGTCGGTCAACGCAAATCTGCGCTTAAGATCAGCGCGAGCCAATTTTTGAAGCGGCGGCTGCGGCCGCTAGAAACCACCAAGGGATTCCCGATGTCATCACCAAAATTACTGCTGGACTATGTCTATGAGCACGAGGCTACCCGCCCAGACGCCGTCTACATGACCCAGCCCATCGGCGGCGGTGCGGTGCTGGACTACACCTGGGGTCAAACCCTGGACCAGGCCCGGCGCATGGCAGCGCATATTAAAAGCCTCAACATCGAGCCGGGCGCGCGCATCGCAATTTTGTCGAAGAACTGCGCTCACTTCATCATGGCTGAGTTGGCCATCTGGATGGCCGGCGGCAGCACGGTTGCGATTTTTCCGACCGAGACAGCACAGACCGTCGCCTATGTGCTCGAGCACAGCGAAGCCAGCCTGCTGTTTGTCGGCAAGCTCGACACCTGGGAGCAGCAGCAACCAGGCCTGCCGGCGGGCCTGCACTGCATTGCCTTTCCGCTGGCCCCGCGCAACGACTTTGACACCTGGGACAAAGTGGTGGCACGCACCGAGCCGCTCAAAGGCAAGCCCGGCCGCGCGCCCACCGACACCAGCATGTTGATGTACACCTCAGGCTCGACCGGTCAACCCAAAGGCGTGACCCACAACTTTGAGCGCATCACCCGCGCCAGCGAAGGTATCGTCGGCGAACTCAAACGCTACCTCGACCAGACCGCCGAGTTGCGGGTTTTGTCCTACCTGCCGCTGGCGCATGTGTTTGAGCGGTCCTGGGTGTCTTGCAGTGGCATGGTGCTGGGAAAAGGCCGGATGTATTTCGCCGAGTCGCTCGACACCTTTGTGCAAGACCTCAATCGCGCCCGCCCGACTTACTTTATTTCTGTGCCACGCCTGTGGCTTAAGTTTCAGCAGGGCGTGTTTGCCAAAATGCCGCCGAAAAAACTCGACTTCCTGCTCGGCCTGCCGCTGATTGGCGGGATCGTGCGGCGCAAGGTGCTCAAGGGCTTGGGACTGGACCAGGTCGTGATGGCCGGCAGTGGCTCGGCACCCATACCCGCCGAGCTGATTGACTGGTACCGGCGCCTGGGCCTCAACCTGCTCGAAGGCTATGCCATGACCGAAGACTTTGCCTACTCCTGCGGCTCCAACCCCGAGCACAATGCGCCGGGCTGTGTTGGCGTGGCCCTGCCCGGCGTTCAGATTCGCCTGAGCGAAGAAGGCGAGGTGCTGGTCAAGTCACCGGGCCAGATGGTGGGCTACTACAAGCGCCCTGACCTGGACGCCCAGAGCTTCACGCCGGACGGGTTTTTCCGAACTGGCGACAAAGGCGAGCTGTACGCAAATGGCCTGCTCAAGCTCAGCGGCCGGGTCAAGGAAATCTTCAAGACCTCTAAAGGCAAATATGTGGCGCCAGCCCCTATTGAAAACCGAATCAACGCCCACCCGATGGTTGAGACCAGCATGGTCTCGGGCGTCGGGCAAAGTGCTGCTTACGCCATGGTGGTGCTGGCCGAATCACTGCGCCCGCAACTCAGCGAGGCCGCCGTGCGAGACCGGGTGCAGGCGGAACTCGCCGAGCTGCTGCAGCAGGTCAACCAATCAGTGGCCGAGTACGAGCGCCTGCAAATGATCGTCGTGACGCAACAGCCCTGGAGCATCGAAAATGGCATGCTCACGCCGACCATGAAAATCCGCCGCAGCCAGATTGACGCATCGGTCGAGGCGCAATTGCCAAGCTGGTATGCCAGCCAGGCCCGCGTGCAATGGCATTGAATTACGCCGAGATGGTCCATCTCGGTTAAACCCGCAACCTCGGGGTAAACCCGAGTGACGCCATGGCATGTGTATTGCTAACATTCCAGCTTTAATCTTGACTGAATGGTCAGATTTAGCCAAGGAGTTAGCCAGTGTCCTCTGCTTTTGCACCCGACATACAAGCCAACCGGCTCAGTGCGGGTGACTATGCCCGCAACTTTGCCGACGCCAGCCCGCCGCTGAGCGTTTCGCAGGCCCTGCTTGAGGCGGAGCGCTGCCTGTACTGCTTTGACGCCCCCTGCGCCACCGCCTGCCCCACCAGTATTGATGTGCCGTCCTTCATCAAGCGCATTGCCGATGGCAACCTGCGCGGCTCGGCCCGCACCATCCTAGAGGCCAACCCGCTTGGCGGAATGTGTGCCCGGGTCTGCCCGACCGAAAACCTGTGCGAGGAGGTTTGTGTACGCAACACGCAAGAGGGTAAACCGGTTCAAATCGGCCGGCTACAGCGCCACGCGGTGGACGCCTTGATGGAAAGCGCCCAGCCCCAGCTGTTCAGCCGCGCCGCACCCACCGGCAAGACGGTGGCCGTGGTGGGTGCCGGCCCGGCGGGGCTGGCCTGTGCCCACACCCTGGCGCGGCTGGGCCACGAGGTGGTGGTGTACGACGCTAATCCCAAGGCCGGCGGCCTGAACGAATACGGGCTGGCCAGCTACAAAACTCCGGATGACTTCGCACAAAAAGAAATCGCCTGGCTGCTGGACATTGGCGGCATCACCCTGCGCCAGGGTTGGCGCTTGGAGACCCTGGCCCAGCTCGACGCCCTGCGCCAGGACCACGATGCGCTGTTTCTGGGCATGGGCCTGCAGCAAACGCACCAGCTTGGTGTGCCCGGCGAACAGCTGGACGGCGTGCATGACGCGGTGGACTTCATCGCCACACTGCGCCAGACGCCTCAGCTCGCCACCCTGCCGGTCGGTCGCCGGGTGGTGGTCATTGGCGGGGGCATGACGGCGGTGGACGCGGCGGTCCAAAGCAAGCTGTTGGGCGCGCAGGAGGTGCACATGGTGTACCGGCGTGGGCCCGAAAACATGTCGGCCTCCAACGCCGAGCAGGAATGGGCGCAGACCCATGGCGTCACCCTCCACCACTGGCTGGCGCCAGAGGAAATTGTGGGCGCTGACGGCCAGGCCAGTGGCGTGCGCTTTGCCCACCAGGCCCTGGTGGACGGCAAGGTGCAGGCCACCGGCGAGACCCACACACTGCGGGCGGACACGGTACTCAAGGCCATCGGCCAATGGCGGGGTAACCCGGTGCTGGCGCAAGCCGGCCTGGCGCTGCAGGATGGGCGCATCACCACCGACGCCGTGGGCCAGACCAACTTGCCCGGCGTCTGGGCCGGTGGTGACTGCCGCGCCGGCGGGCTCGACCTGACGGTGGAGGCAGTGGAGCACGGTAAACAGTCTGCCCGCGCCATTCACCAGCATCTGTCGGCCTGAGGCCAGGCACAGGATTCGGAGACACCCATGGCCAACTTGCACACCACCTTTGCCGGCATTGCCAGCCCCAACCCCTTTTGGCTGGCCTCGGCGCCGCCAACCGACAAGGCCTACAACGTCAACCGGGCGTTTGAGGCCGGCTGGGGTGGCGTGGTCTGGAAAACCCTGGGTGAGGCCGGGCCGCCCATCGTGAACGTGAGCGGGCCGCGCTATGGCGCACTGCTCACGCCAGACCGGCGCATGCTGGGTTTCAACAACATCGAACTCATCACCGACCGCGACCTTGAGCTCAACTTGAGCGAGATCGCCCAGGTCAAGCGCGATTGGCCGGACCGCGCGATGGTGGTCTCGCTGATGGTGCCCTGCGAGGAGCAGTCCTGGAAAGCCATCCTGCCACGTGTGGCGGACACCGGCGCCGACGGCATCGAGCTCAATTTCGGCTGCCCGCACGGCATGAGCGAACGCGGCATGGGGGCCGCGGTGGGCCAGGTGCCCGAGTACATCGAGATGGTCACGGCCTGGTGCAAGCAGTATTCAAAGTTGCCGGTGATCGTCAAGCTCACGCC
This sequence comes from Rhodoferax sp., assembly GCA_009693325.1. Taxonomy (GTDB): domain Bacteria; phylum Pseudomonadota; class Gammaproteobacteria; order Burkholderiales; family Burkholderiaceae_C; genus Rhodoferax. The sequence continues at coordinate 3,891 of SHXM01000033.1, read as the reverse complement.
CAACATCACCGACATCCGCCAACCGGCGCGGGCGGCCAAAAAAGGCGGGGCAGACGCGGTATCGCTGATCAACACCATCAGCTCCATCATGGGGGTGGACCCGAAAACCCTGACCATGAGCCCGGCCACCGGCGGCCACGGTTCGCACGGCGGCTACTGCGGCCCAGCCGTGAAGCCGATTGCGCTCAATATGGTGGCTCAGATTGCACAGGACCAGCAGACATCAAACTTGCCAATTTCTGGTATCGGTGGCATCGGGAGTTGGCGCGATGCGCTGGACTACATCGCACTGGGCGCTGGCAATGTGCAGGTCTGCACCGCCGCCATGGTGTTTGGCTTCAAGATCGTGCAGGAAATGAGCGATGGCCTGTCGAATTACATGGACGAGATGGGCTTTAGCTCAATCGACGCGTTCCGGGGCCGCGCCCTGCCATCGGTCACCGAGTGGCGTTACCTCAACCTCAACCACATCAGCAAGGCGGTGATTAACCAAGACAGCTGCATCCAGTGCGGGCGCTGCTACATTGCCTGCGAGGACACCGCGCACCAGGCCATTACCGCCGTCAAGGACGGCCAGCGCCATTTCGAGGTGAAAGAGGACGAGTGCGTGGGCTGCAACCTGTGTGTCACGGTCTGCCCGGTGCCCGAATGCATCACGCTGCGCGACCTGCAGCCCGGCGATATCGACCAACGCACCGGGCTGCCGGCCAGCGCTGCGCATGCCGACTGGACCACGCACCCGAACAACCCGGTGCGGATGGCGGCCTGAACGCTCGTTCTAATATTTCCATCAAGCCAACCCTGCAGGAGAACCCGTCATGAGCGCTGTTTTGATTCGTGGTGGCACCGTGGTCAATGCCGACCGCGCCTTTCGTGCCGATGTGCTGTGCCAGAGCGGCCGCATCGTGGCCGTGGCAGAGGGCTTGAGCGCCCCGACCGGCGCCACGGTGGTGGACGCGGGCGGCCAGTATGTGATGCCGGGCGGCATTGACCCGCACACCCATATGCAGCTGCCTTTCATGGGCACCACCACCATGGACGATTTTTATGACGGCACCGCCGCCGCCATGGCCGGGGGCACCACCACCATCATCGACTTTGTCATTCCCAACCCGCAGCAGCCGCTGATGGAGGCCTACCAAACCTGGCGCGGCTGGGCCGAAAAAGCCGCCTCGGACTACAGCTTCCACATGGCCATCACCTGGTGGGACGAGTCGGTGCGGCGCGACATGGGCACGCTGGTGCAACAGGAGGGCATCAACAGCTTCAAGCACTTCATGGCCTACAAGAATGCCATCATGTGCGACGACGAGACCCTGGTCAACAGCTTCAAACGCGCCTTAGAGCTTGGCGCCATGCCGACCGTGCACGCCGAGAACGGCGAGCTGGTTTTCCTGCTGCAGCAAGAGGTAGCCGCCATGGGCATCAAGGGCCCGGAAGGCCACCCGCTGTCGCGTCCACCTGCTGTGGAGGGCGAGGCCGCCAACCGCGCCATTGCCATTGCCGATGTGCTGGGCGTGCCGATTTATGTGGTGCATGTGTCGTGCATCGAGTCGGCCGAGGCCATTGCCCGCGCCCGGGCGCGCGGCCAGCGGGTCTATGGCGAGGTGTTGGCCGGCCATCTGGTGCTGGACGACAGCGTCTACCGCCACCCCGACTTTGCCAGCGCCGCCGCCCACGTGATGAGCCCGCCGTTTAGGCCCAAGGGGCACCAGGAGACGCTGTGGCGCGGCCTGCAGTCGGGCAATCTGCACACCACCGCCACCGACCATTGCACTTTTTGCTCAGCGCAAAAAGCCGCCGGCCGCGATGATTTTGCCAAGATTCCGAACGGCTGCGGCGGCGTGGAAGAGCGGCTGGCGGTCATCTGGGACGCCGGCGTCAACAGCGGGCGCCTCACGCCATCCGAGTTTGTGGCCATCACCTCGGCTAATACCGCCAAGCTGTTCAACATCTATCCGCAAAAGGGCAGCGTCTCGGTCGGCGCCGATGCCGACCTGGTGGTGTGGGACCCGGCAGGCAGCAAAACCCTCTCCGCCAAAACCCAGTTCAGCAAGGGAGACTTCAACATCTTCGAGGGCCGCACCGTGCGCGGCATCCCCAGCCACACCGTGAGCCAAGGCGAGCTGGTGTTTGTACAAGGCGAGCTCCGTGCTGTGCGCGGTAAAGGCCGCTACATCAAGCGTCCGCCCTTTGGCCCGGATTTTGGCGCGGTGCAGCAGCGCGCCCGTGCCCAGCTGCCGACCGCAGTGGCGCGTTAAGCCCACCCCCACTTCGCCACCCACTTCGCCCCGCCGCCCGTTTCTGGAGACCCGCACATGAGCACCGCTACCGCCACTGACATCAGCCGCCTGCGCATCAATGGCGAGCGCCTTTGGGCCTCGCTGATGGAGCTGGCGCAAATTGGCGCCACGCCCAAGGGCGGCGTCTGCCGCCTGACCCTGACCGACCTGGACAAACAGGGTCGTGATCTGGTCACGCGCTGGGCGCGCGAGGCCGGCATGAGCGTCACCATCGACAAAATCGGCAATGGCTTCATGCGCCGCCCCGGGCGCAATAACAGCCTGCCGCCCATCATGACCGGCAGCCACATCGACACCCAGCCCACCGGCGGCAAGTTTGACGGCAATTACGGCGTGCTGGCCGGCATCGAGGTGGTGCGCACCCTGAACGACCTCGGCATCGAGACCGAGGCGCCGATCGAGGTGGCGTTCTGGACCAACGAGGAGGGCTCGCGCTTCGTGCCGGTGATGATGGGCTCGGGCGTGTTCGCCAAGGCCTTCACCCTGGAGCATGCCTACGCCGCCCGCGACATCGAGGGGAAATCCGTGGGCGAGGAGCTGGCCCGCATTGGCTACATCGGCAGCGAGGAGCCCGGCCAGCACCCGATCGGCGCCTATTTCGAGACCCACATCGAACAGGGCCCGGTGCTGGAAGACAACGACATCACTATCGGCGTGGTGCAGGGCGTGCTGGGCATCCGCTGGTTCGACTGCACCGTGACCGGCATGGAAGCGCACGCCGGCCCGACACCGATGGCGCTGCGCAAGGACGCGATGCAGGTGGCGGCCCCCATCATGCAGGAGGTGGTGGCCACCGCCCTGCGCCATGCCCCGCACGGGCGCGGCACGGTCGGTATGGTGCAGGTGCACCCGAACAGCCGCAATGTGATTCCAGGGCGGGTCAAGTTCTCGATCGACCTGCGTAACAGCACCGACGCCGTGGTGGACCAAATGGCTGACGAGGTCAAAGCCTTTGCCGCCCGGCTCAGCCAGCAAAGCGGGCTGGACGTCAAGATTGAGTTGGTGTCGAGCTACTCGGCCATCGGCTTTCATGCCGACTGCATTGACGCCGTGGCACGCGCGGCGCAACAGCTGGGCTACTCGAACATGCCGGTGGTCTCGGGCGCCGGGCACGACGCGGTCTACATGGCCAAGCTCGCGCCCAGCGGCATGATCTTCATTCCCTGCAAAGACGGCATCAGCCACAATGAGATCGAGGACGCCAAAGCCGAGCACATCACCGCCGGCTGCAATGTGTTGCTGCATGCGATGCTGGAACGGGCGGGGACCTGAATAGCAGCCTGCAAGAGATAATCATCGGCATGCAAATCGGACCCGCGCAAATTTCTCGAATTGCAGACATCTGCCGGCGCTTTCACGTGCGTCGTTTGCAGTTGTTCGGATCAGCTGCCATGGGCGCGGAGCGAGCTGACAGCGATGTTGATTTGCTAGTGGAATTTATCCCCGGCCAAGCACCGGGAGGGTTCGGGCTGGTTGATATGCAAGAAGAGCTGTCTGACACCTTTGGCGGCCGCAAGGTTGATCTGGCGTTTCCGTCTGTGCTCGACAACCCCTACTGGCGGCGAGCCATCGAGCCCCAATTGCAGGC
>SHXM01000032.1 GCA_009693325.1 Rhodoferax sp. | reverse complement strand
TTTCGCCAATCCATAAGTGCCCCACTGCTGCGCGATCGTTTTGGGATTTTAGGGCCCAGCAAGCCCGGGGCATCTACGACTCGGCTGTGATACTTTGGATCAATAAAGCATCTGTTTTTCTACAGATTTGTATTTTTTGACCATACGGGTTTCAACGCCGGGCATAGACGCCATTGCGCGTGAGGGGGTTCGTTTTGAGAAGGGCTACGCGGGCGCACCCATATGCACGGTATCCCGGGCGGCTCTGCTGACAGGGCGCTACCCCTGGCGCTTTGGACTTGAATTCACGCCCACGCCAGGCGCAATGGCCAAGGTCGCGGGCGAGCTGTTTGGCACCGAACGCGCACTGCGCCCACTGATACTCAACAAAGACTCGGCAGCAAAGGCAGTGCCGTTCGACGACCAGGGCATGCCGCCATCTGAGCAAACCCTCGCCGAACTGCTCAAGCCGCGCGGCTACCACACCATGCATATTGGCAAATGGCATCTGGGGCAGTCGACTGCGATGCGGCCCAACAACCAGGGCTTTGACGAGTCACTGAACATGGAGGGCCTGCTTTATTTGGACCAAAACGACCCGGGCGTGGTCAATGCCAAGCAAGATTTTGACAAGGTCAGCAAATTTTTCTGGGACAACGGCCGGGCCAGCGTCAGTTTCAATGGCGGCAAGCAATTCAAGCTGCCGAAATACATGACCGACTACTACACCGACGAAGCGCTCAAGGCCATCCGAAGCAACAAGAATCGGCCATTTCTGCTCTACCTTGCACACTGGGGCCCGCACACGCCATTGCAGGCGAGCCGACAGGACTACGACGACCTAGCAAATATCCCGGACCACAGCCGACGCGTCTATTCAGCCATGGTACGCGCAGTTGACCGCAGCGTTTCACGGCTGCTGAAAACCCTGCAAGAAGAAGGCCTGGACGACAACACCATCGTCATTTTTGCCAGTGACAACGGCGCGCCGGCATATATCGGGCTGCCCGAGGTGAACCAGCCCTACCGGGGCTGGAAACTGACCATGTTCGAAGGCGGCTTGCGGGTTCCCTATGTGGCCAAGTGGCCTGGGCGCATACCGGCCGGCAGCCGCTACGCAGCGCCGATTTCAAGCATTGATGTCCTGCCCACCCTGATTGCAGCTGGCGGGGCCGCGCTACCCAAAGACCGCGTGATTGACGGGGTGAACCTGCTGCCTTTTATTGCCGGCGCTAAAACCGAGATACAGCCGCCAAGGGCCCTGTTTTGGCGCGATGGGCCGTACCGCGCCGTGCAAGAACAGGGCTGGAAACTCATCGTCTCCGAGCGGCCGAAAAAGAATTGGCTGTTCGACCTGAACCGGGATCCGATCGAGCAAACCAATTTGGCCGAGCGCGATTTGCAGAAGTTGGCGCATTTGCAAAAGCTGCTGCTCAGCCACCATGCCGACATGCCATCCCCGCTGTGGCCCTCGTTCCTCGAACTGCCCGTTGAAATTGACAAAACAACGAACCAAAAGCAACTGCCCGATGACGAGTACACCTACTGGAACAATTGACTGCAGGCTCTGCGAAAGCAATCGTCTGGATCGCTCTTGCGAGGCGGTTTTGCCACGAGATTAAACGGGTGGGTTACTGCGCCTTGCGCCGCAAGGTCGGCAGGCCCACGCCGCTAGCCTCAAAGCCACCGTCCACAGCCAGCGTCTGGCCGTTGATGTAACTGGCCGCCGGACTGCACAAAAAGCCCACGCCGTTGGCGATCTCTTCTGCGGTTCCGTAGCGGTTAAGCGGAATGGTGTCGTAGTAGTCGCTGCGAATCGCCACTGTATGCACCAGTTTGGACATCTCGGTGTCTACCGGTCCGGGCGCGATGCAGTTCACTCGAATGCCTGCATTGCCGAGTTCGATCGCCTGCTGCTTGGTCAGGTGGATGATCGCGCCCTTGCTGGTGCCGTAGGCCACCCGCATCGTGCTGGCGCGAAGACCCGAAATTGACGCGATATTGACCACGGCTCCACCGCCCGTGCGCAACATCACTGCCGCACAGGCTTGGGTGCACAAAAAGGCGCCGTCGAGGTTGGTTCCCATCACATAACGCCAGTCGGCCCAGGTGGTGTCTTCAATTTTCTTGAAAACCGCAACGCCAGCGTTGTTGACCAATGCATCGATGCGACCGAACCGCGCCACGACAGCCGCCACCGCCGCATCCACCTGCTCGGGCTTTGACACATCGGCCACACAGGTGAGCACCCGCTGCGGGTCGGCCAGCGCGGTGCCGGTCTGGGCCAGCGTGTCCGCATCCTTATCAAGCAACGCTACGCAATAACCATGGGCCAGAAACCAGCGCCCACAGGCCAGCCCAATGCCTCGAGCGCCGCCAGTGACAAATGCGACAGGTGATTGGGAATCTGTTAACGCCATGGGATCTCCTTGGTTGTTCGCTTGATTTTTTCAGAGTATTTTTTGCTTTCCACCGAGATTGTCCATGAGGCGCACCTGCTGTGCTGCTTGGATGCAGGCTTCGCGGCTCAAAGACGCCAGCGTCATGCTGGCGAACTTGACCACCCACAAGGCTTGAGCCCGAACCCAGGGTTTTCCCGGGGGTTGCGGGTTTTGCTGGCGTGCGATAGTTGTCTGTATACAAACTAACAGTCTGCTTTCAGCAGACACGCCCATGAGCACACTCTTTTTCGCGGCTTTGACTTTTGCCGGGCAGGACTGTCCGGGGTGCACAGGGCAGGCGCCAACATGAGGCCATCGCCGGTATCCTGCACCATCGACCTCCGGGCGCCTGGCAAGCACATCGGGCATCTGGCCATACCCAAAATCACCAACACGGCAGGCTGGGCCAGCACGTTTATTCATATTGCCTCGGTTGCCAATGGCACAGGGCCCACTGTGCTGGTGCTGGCAGGCAACCACGGCGACGAGTATGAGGGGCAGATGGCGGCCATGCGCCTACTGCAGGAGCTTGCGCCAGACCAAGTTACCGGCAGGGTGATTGTGGTGCCGGTGCTGTCACCAAACGCCTCAAAAGCCAACACCCGTAACTGGCCCTCGGGGGCCAATTTCAACCGCTCATTCCCCGGCCGACCGGATGGCCCGCCGCATGAGCAGTTGGCCGACTTTCTGACCCGGGTGCTGTTCCCCATGGCTGACGTGGTGATTGATATGCACTCGGGTGGGCGCAGCGCCTGGTTTTTGCCCTGCTCGCACATGCATGTGGTCAATGACCCGGTGCAGCGCAAAGCCATGCTCGAAGGTATGGAGGCCTGGTGCAGCGACTGGCACTACCTGTACATCGATATCAATGGCCACGGCCTGTTGCCAGTGGAGGCCGAGAACCAGGGCAAGCTGGTGATCACCACCGAGCTAGGCGGAGGCGGCCGCACCCCCGCACCTATTCACCGGCTGGCCTGGAACGGCCTTAACAATGTGCTGCGCCATGTTGGGGTGCTCAAAGGCCAGGTGCAAACCCGGGCTTCAATGGGCCTGCCTCCGGCGGTGATCATCGATGGCCGTGATCCGGGCAACATTGTGGTCGCTCCTGAGGACGGCATGTTTGAGGCGATGCTGGAGCCGGGCGATCCGGTGCTGGCCGGCGAACCTGTTGGGCGCTTGTGGTTCATGGACAGCCCAAAGCGACCTGCCGAACTGTTGCGCTCGCCGGTTAGCGGCATCGTGGTGGTCACCAAGGCGATTCCGATCACCGAGCAGGGCGATTGTGTTTTTGTGGTCGGAACACCAATTGACCGGGCGGCGTTGCTCTGAGACCCGAGTTGCCTGGCGCCAAAGTGCCTGCGCCATTTCCGGACCGATATGACCTGGCCCCACCCATCCTGCAAGCAGCCCTCAATATCCGGCTTTGGCCCCTGGCCTCTTTTTGGTGAAAAGGCCAGCGCTACGGCTGCCCTGACGTGCGAAACGCTCGCGGCGTGCAACTTTGGGATCCACCTTGAGCGGGCGGTAAATCTCCACCCGATCTTGGTGGCTCAGGCGCTGGTCCAGCGCCACTTTGCGGCCCCATATACCCACCGTCAGGCCAGTTGGCTCGAGCCCATAGCTGCCCGCCAGCAGGCCGCTGGCCTGAACTGCCTGCCACACCGTGCTACCGATGGGGAGTTGCAGTCGCAGGTCCAATACCTCGCGCGCTCTGGGCGAGTAGACCAGCGTGATATCGATCAGGCCCTCACTCGCCATACACCTGAGCCGCCCGTTTGACGAAGGCGTCCACCAGGCTATTGGCAATTTTGTCGAATACCGGCCCGATCAAGCGCCCCAGCGTGATGTTGTCAAAACCGTAATTCAGGGTCAAGGAGACCCGGCAAGCCCGCTGCGAGCCATCGCCCACGGGTAAAAAATCCCACACACCATCGAGCTTGGAGAACGGCCCCTTCACCAGACCAATGGTCACCCGGCGGCCGGGATCATGCTGATTGCGGGTGGTGAAGGTCTGCCTGATGCCTCCAAACGACAGGCCAAGCTCGGCTGTCATGCCATCGAGCTGGGTGCTCAGAACCCGGGCCCGGTCGCACCAGGGCAGGAACTTGGGGTAAGACTCGACACCGGTCACCAATGCATACATTTCGAGTGGGCTGTACCAGAGCAAAACGGACTTGGCGACGGTTTTCATAGAATCGGAGGCGGGATTGTAGACAGGCCTTGTTGGCATCTGGCACAAACCCACCTACCCCCCATGGCCAAAAAACCCGACTCCACCGCCCGCATTGCCGACAATAAAAAAGCGGCCTACAACTATTTCTTTGAAGAGCGCTTTGAGGCCGGTTTGGTGCTTGAGGGCTGGGAGGTGAAATCCCTGCGCGAAGGCAAGGTGCAACTGACCGACGGCTATGTGGTGATTCGCAACGGAGAGCTGTTTGTAATTGGCTTGCAGATCAATCCGCTCAACACCGCTTCCACCCACATCAGCCCGGACAAGGTCCGAACCAAAAAACTGCTGATGCACAAAGAGGAAATCAAGCGGCTGATCGGCAAGGTGGAACAAAAAGGCTATACCCTGGTGCCGCTCAATTTGCACTGGAAAGCGGGCAAGATCAAGTGCGATATCGCACTGGCCAAGGGCAAGGCCGAGCATGACAAACGCGACACCATCAAAGACCGCGAGGGCAAACGAGAGGTCGAGCGGGCCATGAAGGGGCGCAACCGCTGACGGTGCTGCGGCCTCAGCCCAGCCCGCGCAGCGGGTGCGCGGTGGGTGGCCAGGGGCTGACAAAGAAAGGCGCCACCATCTCGGGCGTGACATCTTCAATACGGGCCGGCTGCCAGCGGGCTTGGTGGTCTTTGTCGATGGCCATGGCCCGAATGCCTTCCACCGTTTCGCTGCTGGCGCCAGAGCGTGCCAGATGGCGGGTGAAAAAACAGTGTCGGACCAGGTCCCGCTCCATGCGCAAATCCTCGGCCAGGCTCAAGCCTCGGGCACGCCTGATCTGCTCCAGCGCCACATGCAGCATCAAGGGCGAGCGCAGGCGCAGGCTGATTGCGGTTTGGCTGGCCCATGCGCTCGAGTCAGCCTCCAGAGCAACCATGATGGCAGCCAGTGATTCGAGCGAGAAATGGGCGTCTACAGCGTCGAGTGGCAGGGTGTTGTCCGCTGGCACTGCAAGCTCGTGCGCGGCCAGCCAGGTCGCCAAGGCCTGTGGCGCCGACCAATCCAGGTCAGCCAATGCGGCCCAAGCGGCCGGCAGTGCCTGGGCCGGAAAATAATTGTCTGCCAGACCCAGCGCCACCGCAGGGCCCGCGCCCAGCACCTGCCCAGTCAGTGCCAGCCACTCCCCTGCGGCACCCCTCAAGCGGCTGAGAAAATAGCCGCCACCCACATCGGGGAACAGGCCGATGTAGGTCTCAGGCATACCCAGCTTGCTGCGCTCCGTGACGATGCGCATGCTCGCGCCTTGGCTGATACCCATGCCGCCACCCATCACAATGCCATCCATAAACGCCAGGTAAGGCTTGGGGTAGGCATGAATCAGGTGGTTGAGGGCGTACTCCTCAGTAAAAAACTCCTCCAGAACAGGATCGCCAGCCAGCGCCGCCTGGTGAAAAAACCGGATGTCGCCACCGGCGCAAAACATGCCAAACGGATCCTCGCGCCCCATCCCGCGGATGGCCACAGCGGCGATGTTCGGGTCATCGCGCCAGCGCAGCAGCGCGGCCGTCAGTGCGCGGATCATGGGCAGCGTCAGGGCGTTGAGAGCCTTGGGTCGATTGAGCGTTAAAAACCCCACCCGGCCCCGTATCTCGGCAATGATCTCCGGACAATTCCACATACCAAACCCCTTGCATTTTCGAGACTCGCGGATTGTGCCTCGCAGGCATGCGCATTGGCCCGAGGCATCCGATAATTTACCCATGGCCAGTCCGCTTTTATCCATGCCAGGCCCGCCGGGCAGCACAACTGCAGCGCCACGTTTTGGATTTTTGCTGATTCCAAATTTTTCATTGATCGCACTCAGTTCTGCAGTCGACCCCCTTCGCTTGGCCAACCAGGTGCTGGGCCGTCGGGTGTTTGACTATGTGACGATTGGTCTGCGGGCCGAGCCAGTGCTGTCAAGCGACGGTATTCGGCTGCTGCCAGATCAGGCCTTGGGCGATTCAAGTCAATTTGATACCGTCTTTGTCATTGGACCCAACCCAATTCCAAAAACCGGTTTTGGTGAGATCTCGCGCTGGCTACGGCGGCTCGAAGCTCAGGGCATTGCGCTAGGTGGCATCGACACGGGTTGTTATTTTTTGGCCAAGGCCGGGCTGCTGCAGGGATACCGTTGCACCATTCATTGGGAAGACCGGGAGACGCTGCTCGAGGAATTTCCGCAACTGCTGGTGTCGAGCCGGCTGTTTGAGATCGACCGGGACCGCTACACCTGCAGCGGCGGCGTCAGCCCGCTCGACCTGATGACTTTTGTGCTCCGCCGCCCACCCGGCAGCCGGGCACTGGCGCAGCAGGTGTCGGATTTATTGGTGTCAACCCAGCGCAGCCCCGATGAGAATCAATCGCTGGCCATGCGCTACCGCTACGCCAACGTACCCGAGTTGTTGCTCGAGGCGCTGGAGATCATGGAGAACAATGTCGAGGAGCCCCTCAGCCCGTCCGAAATTGCCGACTACCTGAAAATCTCGCGACGGCAGTTGGAGCGGCAGTTTCGCGAGTTCCTCAACACCGGCCCGGCCCGCAAGTACCTTGAGATTCGCCTCGCCCGTGCTCGACTGTCGGTGCTGCGAACCAGCCGGCGGGTAGACGAGATCGCCAGTGCCTGCGGCTTCGCGTCGGCTGCGCATTTCATTGACAGGTACCGAACCGCTTTTGGCAACAGTCCCCAAGCCGAAAGAAAAGCGTTGTTGGGAGTCCGTCAGTAGCGCATTGCCTGTGTGTCAATAGAGCCAGGTGTATCGTGAATGCGATATCGCATGTCGCAAATAACACCTCGGCCCATCCAGACTGCCCCTAAAGTCTGGCTTCATCACGCAACGCTTTCCAACCAAGGAATCCAACATGATCGAAAACATGCCCCATCTGATTCGCCTTCGCAACGGCGAAAAAGTGCAAAACACTTTCTCGGCGCAAGAGTACGCGCAGCGCATGGCCAAAGTGCGCCAACAAATGCAAAGTAGTCAGCTCGATGCGGTGCTGTTCACGTCCTACCACAACATCAACTATTACAGCGACTTTCTCTTTTGTTCCTTCGGTCGTTTCTACGGCCTGGCAGTCACGCATGACAAGACCACGTTGATTGCCGCCAACATCGACGGCGCGCAGCCCTGGCGCAAGGGGGTCGCCGACGACATGCTGACCTACACCGACTGGCAGCGGGGAAATTATTTTCGCGCTGTGCAGGCCTGCATCCCTGACAAAGGCCGGGTGGGCGTCGAGTTTGACCACTTGCCAGTAGACCGGCTCAATATGCTCAAAGCGGCGCTACCCAAGGTCGAGTTTGTCGATGTCGGCGCGCCCTGCATGGCGCTGCGCATGGTCAAGAGCGCCGAAGAGATCGAGTTCATCGCCAACGGTGCTCAGGTGTGCGACATAGGGGCCGCAGCCTTGGTGGCTGCCTTGAAAGAAGGGGTGCCCGAGCATGAGGTGGCGCTGGCCAGCACCAACGCCATGGTGCGGGAAATCGCCAAGCGCTACCCGCACACCGAACTGATGGACAGCTGGACCTGGTTCCAGTCGGGTATCAACACCGATGGTGCACACAACCCGGTCACCACGCGCAAGGTGCAACAGGGCGACATCCTGAGCCTGAATTGCTTCTCCATGATTTCCGGTTACTACACGGCGCTGGAGCGCACCCTGTTTTTGGGCCATGCCTCGGATGCTCACCTGCGCTTGTGGGAAGTCAACTGCCAGGTGCACGACGAGGGCAAAAAACTGCTGGTCCCGGGCGCCCGCTGCGGCGACATTGCGCGCGAACTCAACAATATCTTCGAGGCGCACGACCTGCTCAAGTACCGCACTTTCGGCTACGGCCACTCCTTTGGCACCCTGAGCCACTACTACGGCCGCGAAGCCGGGTTGGAACTGCGCGAAGACATTGACACCATCCTGGAGCCCAATATGGTGATCTCGATGGAGCCGATGATCATGCTGCCCGAAGGCATGCCCGGCGCTGGTGGCTACCGCGAGCATGACATCCTGGTGATCACGCCCGAGGGCAACCGCAACCTGACTGCTTTTCCCTACGGTCCGGCACACAATATCATCAAGGCTTGAGCCGGGCGGCAGGCCCGCGACCCTGAGGCAGGACTTCATGCAACATTTTTCAATCTGGTCATTGCTGCGCAATGGCATGTCCTACCACGAGGGCTGGCAAAAGCACTGGCGCTCGCCCGCGCCCCAGCGCGAGTACGACGCCGTGGTGGTGGGGGCTGGCGGTCACGGACTGGCCACCGCCTACTACATGGCCAAGGAACACGGCATGCGCAACATTGCCGTGGTGGAACGGGGCTGGCTGGGTGGCGGGAACACCGCGCGCAACACCACCATCGTGCGCTCGAATTACTTGTGGGACGAGTCGACGGCCCTGTACGAGAAAGCCATGAAGCTGTGGGAAGGCCTGTCGCAGGACATCAATTACAACGTGATGTTCAGCCAGCGCGGCGTAATGAACCTGGGCCACAGTCTGCAAGACATGCGCGACATCGAGCGTCGGGTCAGCGCCAACCGGCTCAACGGGGTGGATGCCGAGGTGGTCAGTCCGGCCCAGATCAAAGAGATGATTCCTTTCATCAACCTCAACACCCGTTATCCGGTGTTGGGGGCCTCGCTGCAGCGCCGCGCTGGTGTGGCACGGCATGACGCCGTGGCCTGGGGCTACGCCCGCGCCGCCGATGCACTGGGCGTGGACATCATCCAGAACTGCGAAGTGACTGGCATCCGGCGCGAGAACGGCGCGGTGGTTGGTCTCGACACCGCGCGCGGCTTCATCAAGACGCCCAAGGTGGCGATCGTGGCAGCGGGGCACTCCAGTGTGGTGGCCAGTCTGGCCGACATTCGGCTGCCGATAGAGAGTCACCCGCTGCAGGCCCTGGTGTCAGAGCCGCTGAAACCGATTTTCCCCAACGTGGTGATGAGCAATGCCATCCACGCCTACATCAGCCAGTCGGACAAGGGCGACCTGGTGATCGGCGCCGGTATCGACGCCTACATCGGCTACGGCCAGCGTGGCAGCTACCAGACCATCGAGCACACGCTGCAGGCCATTGTTGAGATGTTCCCGCTGTTCTCACGGGTGCGCATGAACCGGCAGTGGGGTGGCATTGTGGATGTTTCGCCCGACGCCTGCCCCATCATCAGCCTGACCCCGGTCAAGGGGCTCTACATCAACTGCGGCTGGGGTACTGGCGGCTTCAAGGCCACACCGGGTTCAGGTTGGGCCATGGCGCACACGGTGGCACAGGACCGGCCCCATGCGCTCAACGCGGCGTTCTCACTCGACCGCTTTTACACCGGCCACCTGATTGACGAGCATGGCGCTGCGGCCGTGGCGCACTGAAGCGAAAGAGACAAGATGCTGTTAATTGAATGCCCGTATTGCGGTGTGCGCGCCGAAACCGAGTTTGCCTACGGTGGTGAAGGCGGCATTGCCCGTCCGCTGCAAACCGAGACCCTGAGCGATGAACAGTGGGGTGATTACCTGTTCATGCGCAAAAATCCCAAAGGGATGCACCACGAACAATGGCGCCATGCCAGTGGTTGTGGCCGCTGGTTCAATGCCCTGCGCGACACGGTGAGCTACCGCTTTGAGGCGGTCTGGAAAATCGGTGAGCCCGCGCCTGCGGCCCACATGGCCCACCCAGCCAAGGAGCCAACATGAGTGCGGCCAACCGTCGTCTGAGCGCGGGTGGGCGGGTTCAGCGCGGCGCACCGTTGCGCTTCACTTTCAATGGCCGAAACTTTGAGGGTCTGGCCGGCGACACGCTGGCCTCTGCCCTGCTGGCCAACGGTGTGTCCTTGGTGGCGCGCAGCTGGAAATACCATCGCCCGCGTGGCATTTTGAGCGCCGGTGTCGAAGAACCCAATGCCCTGGTGCAGCTGTATGACGGTGCCCGCACCGTGCCCAACGCCCGCATGACCGAGGTAGAACTGGTCAACGGCCTGAGCGCACAGTCCATCCACGCCAAGCCCAGCATCGAATTTGACCTGCGCAGCGTGAACGGCTGGTTTTCCCGCTTTCTGCCTGCTGGCTTCTATTACAAGACCTTCATGGCCTCACAACGGGCCTGGCACTTCTTTGAGCACCACATTCGCAAAGCCAGCGGCTTGGGCGAGTCGCCGCGCGAGGCGGACCCAGACCACTACGACAAGCGCTTCTCTTTTTGCGATGTGCTGGTGGCGGGCGGTGGGCTGGCGGGCCTCAGCGCCGCCCTGGCGGCCGGTGCCTCGGGCGCGCGCGTGATCCTTGCTGATGAACAGGCCGAGCCCGGTGGCTGGCTGCTCTCCAGCGATGCCATGGTGGACGATCTGCCGGCTGCCGTCTGGGCCGAAGACGCCCTGCGCCGACTGCAGGCCATGCCCGAGGTGATGGTGCTGAGCCGCACCACGGTGTTCGGCTACCAGGACCACAATTTTTTAACGCTGGCCGAGCGCCGTGGCGACCACCTTGAAGGCGGTGTAGCACCGGTGCGCGAGCGCCTGTGGAAGGTGCGGGCCAAACAGGTGGTGCTGGCCACTGGCGCCCATGAGCGTCCGCTGGTCTTTGCCAACAACGACCTGCCGGGTGTGATGTTGGCCTCTGCCGTGTCCACCTATATCCGGCGTTATGCCGTACTGCCGGGTCGGCAGGCGGTGGTCTTCACCAACAACGACAGCGCCTATGACGCGGCATTGGCCTTGCACCAGGCCGGCGCGTCGGTGACGGTGGTTGATGCCCGAGCCGTGGTGGACGGCGCGCTCAGTGAGCGGGCGCGCAGCCTGGGCCTGCCAATTCTGGCAAGTCATGTGGTGGTGGAAGCCCGGGGTGGCCGGGCGCTGCGTGGCGTCCAGATCCATCGGCTCGATCGCCTGGGTCAGCTCGAAGGCGGCGCAGCCGCCCTGCCCTGCGATCTGCTGGCGGTCTCGGGCGGCTTCAGTCCGGTGATTCATCTGCATTGCCAGTCCAACAGCAAGGTGGCCTGGAGCGACGCGCTGGCCTGTTTTGTGCCGGGCCCGGCGATGCAGGCCCAGCGCTCGGCCGGCAACTGCCGCCAACCCATGAACCTGGCCGATTGCGCGCAAGAAGGAACCGCGGCCGGCCTGGCCGCCGCCGCTGCCGCCGGACTGGCCGCGCCCGCTGTGGCAGCACCGCTCACCACAGCGCTGGCAACCGGCGCCTTGCGCGCCCTGTGGGAGGTGCCGCACCCCAAACCAACCAGCCGGGCGCCGACAAAGTTTGTCGATTACCAGAACGATGTCGGCGCCAGCGACATTCACCTGGCGGTGCGCGAGGGTTTCGAGTCCATCGAGCATGTCAAGCGTTACACCGCCATGGGCTTTGGCACCGACCAGGGCAAGACCGGCAACATCAATGGCATGGGCATTGCGGCCCAGGTACTGGGCCGCACCATCCCCGAGGTGGGCACCACCACCTTCAGGCCCAACTACACGCCGGTGACCTTCGGCCTGGTGGCCGGCCATGAGCTGGGCGACCTGTTTGACCCGATCCGCACCACCGCCATCCATGACTGGCATGCCAGCCAGGGCGCGCTGTTTGAGGATGTCGGGCAATGGAAGCGGCCCTGGTACTACCCGCTAGCCGGCGAGGACCTGCACGCCGCCGTCGCCCGCGAGGTGCTGGCTGTGCGCCGTAGCGTAGGCACGCTGGACGCCTCCACGCTCGGCAAGATCGACATTCAGGGGCCGGATGCCCCCGTGTTGCTCAACTGGCTGTACAGCAACGCCTGGTCCAAGCTGGAAGTGGGCAAATGCCGCTACGGCCTGATGCTCGACGAAAACGGCATGGTGTTTGACGACGGCGTCACCGTGCGTTTGGCCGAAAAGCATTTCCTGATGCACACCACCACCGGCGGCGCGGCGCGGGTGCTGGCCTGGATGGAGCGCTGGCTGCAAACCGAATGGCCGCATCTGCGGGTCTACCTGACCACGGTGACCGACCACTGGGCTACCACGGCGGTGGTCGGCAGCAAGGGGCGTGACGTGTTGCGCAAACTCTGCACCGACATCGACTTCGACGACATGGCGCTCCCGTTCATGTCCTGGCGCGATGGTACGGTGGCGGGCGTCAAGGCCCGGGTCATGCGCATCAGTTTCTCTGGCGAGCGCAGCTATGAAGTGAACGTGCCGGCCGCCGATGGTTTGCAGGTTTGGGAAGCGATCCACGCCGCGGGTGCCGAATACGGCATCACGCCCTACGGCACCGAGGCCATGCACGTGCTGCGCGCCGAAAAGGGTTACATCATCGTCGGCCAGGATACCGATGGCTCGATGACCCCGATCGACCTCGGGCTGGGTGCCATGGTGGCCAAGACCAAGGATTGCCTGGGCAAGCGCTCGCTGACGCGCTCCGACACTGTGCGGCCAGACCGCAAACAACTGGTCGGGCTGTTGACCGACGACCCGCAGGTGGTGCTCAAAGAAGGTGCCCAGATCACCGATTGCACCGATTTGTCGCAGCTGCCGGTGCCCATGATCGGTCATGTGACATCGAGCTACCTCAGCCCGACGCTGGGCCGCTCCATCGCCATGGCCGTGGTCAAGGGCGGTCATCAACGCGCGGGTGAAACCGTTCAAGTGGCGCTCAGCAACGGCACGACGGTGCGAGCGACGATCGGCTCGACCGTGTTTTACGATCCCCAGTCGGAGCGCCAGAATGCTTAAGGCTCATCAACTTCCCGCCTTTGCACCGAACGCCCAGCCGCAAGCCCTGCGGGCAGGCCAGCGGCACCTGGCTGTCGTCAATCTGCGCGGCAATGCGCGGGACCCGGCGTTTGTGCTGTCGGTCCAGCAGGCGCTGGGTCTGGCACTGCCGGTCAATGCCTGCACCACCTTGGTCAATCAGCGGCTGCGCCTGGTTTGGGTGGGGCCGGACGACTGGTTTGTGCTCGGTCCGCAGGGTGAGCAGGCAGCGCTGGTAGCAGCGCTGCGCCTGGCGCTGGGCGATCAGCACGCCGCCGTGACAGATGTCAGCAGCGGCTATTTTGTGGTCAGCCTGGCAGGACCATCGGCACGCGACTTGCTAGCCCAAGGCTGCCCAATGGACTTTCACCCAAGCGCTTTTCATGCGGACCAAGCAGCTACCACCCATTTTTACAAGGTCGGCATCACCGTGTGGCAAACCGGCGATGCATCCGGTTTCGAATTGTTGGTCCGACGCAGCTTTATCGACCATTTCTGGCAACTGGCAGCGACCTGCTCGCGCGAGTTTGGCATCATTGCGGCGTAGTCGCTGACGACCCAGGACACGAAACAGTGACAATCCAGGGCACGTTACATTGAAACCTTGCACCAAAACGATGCCATGAAGCCACCCTTTGTCCGGTTCGATCATATTGAGAAAAGCTACGACGGCAAGCAGTTGGTCGTATCTGACCTCAACCTGGATATCGTGGAAGGCGAATTTCTCACCCTGCTCGGACCATCGGGCTCAGGCAAGACCACCACCCTGATGATGCTGGCCGGTTTCGAGACCGCCACCTCCGGCGAAATTTACCTGGACGGCCGGCCCATTAACGCGATCGCGCCCGAGCATCGCAACATCGGCATGGTGTTCCAGAATTACGCGCTGTTTCCGCACATGAGCGTGGCCGAGAACGTGGCTTTTCCCCTGTCGGTGCGCGGCATCAAAGGCGCCGCCGCCACGGACCGCGTCAACAAGGCGCTAGACAAGGTCGGTCTGAGCGGCTTCCAGAGTCGGCGCCCGGCCCAGATGTCTGGCGGCCAACAGCAGCGGGTGGCGGTGGCGCGTGCCCTGGTGTTCGAGCCCAAGCTGGTGCTCATGGACGAACCCTTGTCGGCCTTGGACAAGCAACTCCGCGAGCAACTGCAGTATGAAATCAAGCGCTTGCACCGAGAACTCGGCTTGACCGTGGTGTATGTCACGCACGACCAGACCGAGGCGCTGGCGATGTCGGACCGGGTCGCTGTGTTCCATGAAGGCCGGATCCAGCAAATCGACACGCCGACCCAGCTCTATGAGCGCCCCAGCAACGCTTTTGTGGCCCAGTTCATTGGCGAGAACAACACCCTGAAAGGCACGGTGACATCGGCGGTGGGAACAAGCTGCGAAGTCACCCTGGCCGATGGCACCCGGATCACGGCCCAATCGGCCACAACTCGCGCCCTTGGCGCTGCCACCCGCTTGTCGATAAGGCCCGAGCGAGTCAGCATTAACCCGCCACCAGAGGCCGGCGGCACCCGCGTCACGGGCGCCGTGGTCGACGTTACTTATCTTGGCCGACACGCCCGCGTCAGACTGAAAGCGTGTGGCCTGGAAGATTTCATCGTTACGCTTCCCAACGATGGACGCGATCTCGCGCTGGTACCCGGCAGCACGCTCAACCTCGGTTGGCGGGCTGGCGATTGCCGTGCGTTGGATGGCGAATAAGGGTGGTTTCTCAACTCAACAGGAAAACAGCATGTTTAAAAAGTTTCATTTAAGCGCCATCGCATTGGCCAGCGCTACAGTCCTTTCCTTGCTACCGGGAACCGGCGCAGCCCAGCAATCACTGACGGTGGCCTCGTGGGGCGGCGCCTATACCTTCAGTCAAGTCGAGTCAATGCACAAACCCTTTGAGGCCAAGAGCGGCATCAAGGTGGTATCGGTAGATTACAGCGGCGCGTTGGCTGAGATTGCAGCCCAGGTCAAAACTGGCAACATCAAGTGGGACGTGATCGACCTGGAGCCAGCAGAGGCGCTCAAAGGCTGCGAAGAGGGCCTGTTTGAAAAAATTGATGCCAGCAGACTGCCGGCCGGCGACGATGGCTCGGCTGCCTCCAAAGACTTTGGCGCGGGCTTGGTACTGCCCTGCGCCATTGGCAACATCACCTATGCCAACGTCATCGCCTACGACAAAGCCAAAATGGGCGCCAATGGCCCCAAAACCCTGGAAGATTTTTTTAATGTCGCAAAATTTCCGGGCAAGCGCGGAATTAAAAAAGACCCCAGCGTGATCCTGGAATGGGCCTTGATGGCCGACGGCGTGGCATTGGGCGACGTCTACAAGGTGCTGAGCACGCCAGCAGGCGTTGAGCGGGCATTCAAAAAGCTCGACACCATCAAAAGCAATATCGTTTGGTGGACCGCCGGCGCGCAGCCACCAGCTCTGCTGGCCTCGGGCGAAGTCGTCATGGCTCACGCTTGGCACGGCCGTATCGTCGATGCCAACGTGAAAGAGAAAAAAGACTTTGCCGTGATGTGGGATGGGCAGATCCAGATACCGGATATGTTTGCCATCCTCAAGGGCGGTAAAAATGTGGCTGCAGCGCAAGAGTTCATTCGCTTTGCAACGGCCACGCAAGCGCTGGCAGACCAGGCCAAGTACATTCCCTATGCCCCGGCACGCCAGTCATCTCTGGCCAAGATCCCAGCATCCAACCCCAACAAAGCTTGGTTACCCAATGCTGGCCACCCCGGCCGCGCAATGTTGACCGACGCCAAGTTCTGGATGGAAAACAGCGATGACCTGAACAAGCGCTTTAGCGCCTGGCTGGCCAGGTAAAGCCATGGTGACGAACAGCGCCGCAGATTTGGGCCGGCGCCTGCGCAAAGCAGAGTGGCGCGGTCGCGTGCGCGCCTATGCCTTGATTGCGCCGCTGTTCGTTTTTGTCGCCTTGAGCTTTCTGCTGCCACTGGGCAGCGTGTTATTCAACAGCCTGCATGATCCCGTGGTTCCCGAAGGTTTGCCGCGCACCCTCAGCGCGCTGGCTGACTGGGGCGGAGACCGCAGCCTGGTGCCACCAGAGCCCGTGTTTGCGGCCCTGGCCGACGACCTGAAAAAGGCAGTTCAGGCAGAAAAAGCGGGCTCTATTGCCAACCGCCTGAATATCGAGGAAATTGGCCTGCGCACTGTATTGATGCGCGCAGCCCGCCGCATTGGCGAACAAGAGACAGGGCCCTGGGCACCATTTTTCGAGGCCGCCGACCCCGCTTGGGCCAAGCCCGGCATCTGGGGCACGATCCGCAACCTTGAATCGAGCCAACACAAGCTGTTTTTTCTGGCCGCCACGGACCTTAAGCGCCAGCAAGATGGCTCGGTTGCGCGTCAAAGCGAAGACCGGCGTATCCACATCACGATTTACCTGCGCACACTGGGTGTGGCCCTGAGCGTCACGCTGATGTGTATTTTGTTGGGCTTCCCATTGGCCTATTGGCTGGCGCACTTGCGCGACAAGACCGCCAACCTGCTGCTGATATTGGTTTTGCTGCCCTTTTGGACCTCGCTGCTGGTTCGCACCACCGCCTGGGTTGTGGTGCTGCAAAAAGAGGGCGTCGTCAACGCCTTGCTGCAGTCCCTGGGCATCATTGCCGAGCCGCTGCCACTCATCTTTAACCGGTTTGGCGTTGTTGTGGCCATGACCCATATTTTGTTGCCCTTCACCATTTTGCCGCTGTACTCGGTGATGCGCCAGATACCGCCCTCGTATGTGCGGGCAGCGCGCTCTCTGGGGGCGAGCCCGAGCCTGGCTTTCTGGCGCGTTTACCTGCCGCAGTGTGTGCCAGGGCTGAGCGCCGGTGCTCTGCTGGTTTTTATCCTGGCACTCGGCTACTACATCACACCCGCGCTGGTGGGCGGTGCCACTGACCAGATGATCAGCTACTTTATTGCGGACAACATAGGGCGATCCCTGAACTGGGGACTGGCCTCTGCGCTCTCGGCCATCCTGCTGGTGGCCGTGCTGGCCTTGTACTGGGCCTATGACCGAATCACTGTGCTGGGCAAAGTGAGGATCGGTTAATGACTTTTCCGCCCCACACCACAAACTTGCAACGCCTGGGCCACTGGGCTCTGTGGCTGGCTTGTGCGGCCGTTCTGGTATTTCTGATCGCCCCGGTGTTGGTGGTCGTGCCACTGGCTTTTAACAAAGAGCCCTACTTCAATTTCCCGGTGCGGCAATACAGCCTGCGGTGGTTTTATGAGTTGTTTGGCAACCCAGTCTGGCTCTCAGCCATTAAAAATAGCCTGCTCACCGCCGTACTTGCCACCCTGCTGGCAACCACACTGGGAACGCTTGCCGCGGTCGGGCTAAACCACCGTGATTTGCCGGGCAAACGCTTGATCACGGCGCTGCTGGTGTCGCCCATGATTATTCCGGTGGTGGTACTGGCCGTGGGTGCCTATTTCTTCTTTTCAAGGCTGGGCATCGCCAACAATCTGCTGGGCATCGTGCTCGTACATGCGGTGCTGGGTGTGCCCTTTGTCGTCGTTACCGTGAGCGCCACCTTGACCGGCTTTGACCTGGGCCTGTTGCGCGCCGCCCGCGGTTTGGGTGCCTCGCCAGTTCAAGCGTTCCGGCGGGTGATGTTGCCCATCGTCTGGCCCGGCGTGCTCTCTGGCGCGCTATTCGCCTTTGCCACCTCGTTCGATGAAGTGGTGGTGGTACTCTTTTTAGGCGGGCCCGAGCAAACCACCCTGCCGCGCCAGATGTGGACAGGCTTGCGTGAACAGCTCTCACCCACCATTCTCGCCGCCGCTTTCGTCTTGGTGGTTTTCGCCATCATGCTGCTGCTGGTGCTGGAGATGCTACGCCGGCGCAGTGTGGCCCTGAGGGGATTGTCGGAATAAGGCTTTACTGGCAAGGCCAGCAGGGCCGGCTAACCTGGGCAGGCGTGAGAAAGCGCTCAGCCCGCAGCCGGCCAAATTTTTTTCAGGCCGGCCTCAAACCGTGCGGCCGCTGGCCCGGCACCAAAGACCGGGCGTCGGCAGTTGCTGGCGTTCAAATCTGGGTAGTCGGCAATGAATTGGCGAATGTGCGGGTCGACTGGGCCGTCTTCGGCATAGGCGCAAAGAATGGCTGCCGCACACAGCCGAGGGTAGGCGATGCCAGCCATAAGCTCAAACACCCGCTCGGCTCGCTCGATGGCCTCGTCTCGCTCGTCCGCCGCAAAGAGTGCGAGAGCTAACAGGTGACCGCTGGCGCCAGTGTCCCATTTTTTATATTCGGCAAGGCTCTCTTGCTTGCCATGTAAATAAAACGCCGCCAAGGCCTTCGCAGCGTTAGCCTCGGCCAGGTCGGGGTAGATGCGCATCGCCACTTCGGCGCAGCGAACGCCTTCCTTGAAAGCGCCCACGTCGCACAGGTACTGGGCCTTAAGTGCGCTTGCCCAGTAATTTAGAGGGTCCAGACGAATGGCAGTCTCGAGCACGCTGAGAAACTTGGCTCTGTCTTCTTCGGTCACTGGGAAGGGTGAAAGATCAAAGTGCCAGCCCAGGCTAAGGGCCTTCATTGCTAAGGCCATCGAATGGTTCGGGTCGAGCAACAGGGCCTCATCGATCGATTTTTCAGCCACCTTGAGTGCTTTTCTTCCATCTCGCACCAAGAAGCCCGCCGCTTTGTCGAGCAAGTCGGGCAGCGACAGAGATGCATCGGGCAGATCGGCAAGCCGCTCAAAAGTGGCGGTCTTGATGCTATAACGCAGGGGGAGGCTGAGGCTTTTCACGATCTCGTCCTGAATTTCAAAAATATCCTCGCTGCTGCGGTCAAAGCGCTGGGACCATATTTGCTCACCGGTATCGGCGCGCTCCAGTGCAATAAAAATACGCAGCTTGCTACCCGCCGCCTGGATGCTTCCGGTGACCTTGTAACGCAGCCTGGGTTGCGTCTCGTTTGGGTGTTTGGTGCTGCCATCGGTATTCTTGATCACCACAATGGCCGCGCTTTTCATCATGCTGGCGGCAATGCCATCAAACAATCCGGCTGCAAGGACAGCCGCGCTGTCGCCGCCGCCCGTGGTTCGAATAGGCTCGATAAAAACCAAGGGCTTGCCACTAAAAGCCGTCGCTCTGCGAACGCCCATCTCAAGCGCCGGGTCTTGAGCTGCTTTTTGCATTGTGGCGCTGATGTCATACACCTCAACCGGGTCGGCGATGTTTTTGAGACTCTGCGGGCCACGCGGCGAAAAGCCGATGCCGTTGAGTTTTTTCCGCACCTCGGTGAACACGCTTTGGGCCACACAAATACCTCCGGGCGAGGCAATTGATTCCAGTCGGGCCGCAATGTTGATGCCCTCGCCATACAGATTGGTGCCTTCGACAATCACATCACCCAGGTTCAATCCGACCCGGAATTGAATGCGGTCTTCTTCGGCACAAGCGGCATTGCGGTCTCTGAGGATTTTTTGGAACTCTATGGCGGCGACGACGGCGTCAACCGGGCTGGCGAACTCAGCGATCACGGAGTCGCCCGCGGTATTGAAGATGCGACCGTGGTTGTCAGTGATGGACTGGTCGGTGATCGCTCTGCAGGCCTTCAAATTTTTCAGGGTGCGGTTTTCGTCCTCGCCCATGAGCCGGCTAAAGCCCACCACGTCAGCGGCCAAGATGGCCGCTAATTTGCGCCTGGGAGTGGGATCAGACATGAGACATTTTGTCTCAAATTTTGGCTGGCTGGCGCTCAGAGGCTTTCGCGGCCAGCTTTCTTGCGTTCGTGCTCCTTGAGGTAGCGCTTGCGCAGCCGGATCGACTTGGGCGTGATCTCCACCAACTCGTCGTCGTCGATAAACTCAACGCCGTACTCCAGCGTGAGCATGATGGGCGGGGTGATTTTGATCGCGTCTTCTTTGCCGCTGACTCGGAAGTTGGTCAGCTGCTTGGTGCGCGTGGCATTGACGACGAGATCGTTGTCGCGGTTATGTATACCGACGATCATGCCCTCGTACACCGGGTCATTGGGCCGGACAAACATGCGGCCCCGGTCATCGAGCTTGCCCAGTGCGTAGGTAAATATTTCGCCCTCATCCATGGAGATCAGCACGCCATTCTTGCGGCTGCCAATCTCGCCTTTGAAGGCTTCATAACGGTCAAAAATATTGGCAATCAGGCCCGAGCCGCGCGTGAGGTTGAGGAACTCATTGGTGAAGCCGATCAGGCCACGGGCCGGGATTCGGTATTCCAGCCGTACCCGGCCCCGGCCGTCGGGCTCCATATTGACCAGATCGGCCTTGCGCTCGCCCAGGGCCTGCATCACGCCGCCCTGGTGCTGGTCCTCGATATCAACCGTGACCATCTCGATGGGCTCATGCTTTTCGCCATCCACCAGTTTGTAAACCACGCGCGGTTTGGAGACCGCCATCTCATAGCCTTCGCGGCGCATGTTTTCCAACAAAATCGTCAGGTGCAGCTCGCCGCGGCCCATCACCTCAAAAATACCCTCTTCGCTGGTCTCTTTGACCCGCAAGGCCACATTGTGTTGCAGCTCTTTTTGCAGCCGATCCCAGATTTGCCGGCTCGTGACGAACTTGCCTTCGCGCCCGGCCAAGGGCGAGGTATTGACGCAGAAGTTCATGGTCAGGGTTGGCTCATCGACCTTGAGCATGGGCAGTGGCACCGGGCTCAGGGGATCGGTGATGGTTACCCCAATGCCGATGTCTGAGAGCCCGTTGATCAGGACGATCTCTCCCGGGCCGGCCTCCAGCGTCTGCACCCGCTCCAGACCCTGGAAGGTCAGCACCTGGTTGATGCGCCCTTTGACCGACCGCCCGTCCGGGCCCTCCATCACCAGCACATCCATCGAGGACTTGATGGTGCCCGCGCTGATGCGCCCGACACCGATGGGCCCGACAAAAGTTGAAAAATCAAGGGCCGAAATCTGCAACTGCAAGGGCGCCGCCGGATCGCCCTGTTGCGCCGGCACATGGCTGAGCACGGTGTTGAACAGAGCTGACATGTCTGGGCCCCACTGCTCGCCCGGGGCGCCCTCCTGCATCGACGACCAGCCGTTGATACCTGAGGCGTAGACCACCGGAAAATCCAGCTGCTCGTCGGTCGCACCGAGCTTGTCAAACAAATCAAAGGCAGCGTTCACCACATAGTCAGGCCGTGCGCCGGGCTTGTCCACCTTATTGACCACCAGGATCGGCTTCAAGCCCAGGGCCAGCGCCTTCTTGGTGACAAAGCGGGTCTGCGGCATCGGGCCTTCCTGCGCATCGATCAGCAGCACCACGCCGTCAACCATGCTCAGTGCCCGCTCAACCTCACCACCAAAGTCGGCATGGCCGGGCGTGTCGACGATGTTGATGTGGGTGCCCTCCCAGGTCACGGCACAATTTTTGGCCAGGATGGTGATGCCCCGTTCCTTCTCAATCGCGTTGTTGTCCATCACGGTATCGACTACCTTCTCGTGTTCGGCAAAAGTGCCGGACTGCCGTAACAGTTGGTCGACCATGGTGGTCTTGCCATGGTCGACGTGGGCGATGATGGCGATGTTTCGTATTTGCTTGTTACTCATGCTTGACTTTCTCGTTGATCTCAATAAGCGTTGGTGCGTCCGGCAGCGGCGCTGGGCTGGGCCCATTGCACCAACTGTCGGCCTGTTCTGACATTTGCCGAATCTCCATGGGGCTGAGCAAGCGCCCGGGAATAAGCTCCCCTGCCTTGATGTGCGCCGTGCCCAGCAGGGCCTGTTCTTGCTCGGCATAAACCGCCACCCGACTGGCATCTGGCCCATGCCCACGCCGGCGCATACCGCTGAGGAATCGCCCAGCATTCTCGTTATCCAATGTGACGACCTGGTGCTGCCCGAGCAACACAGCCACGGGAAGCAGTCTGGCCAGTCGCTGGGCCGGCGTCAAGGCCTCAAGTTCAGACAGGCTGATGCACTGCGCGGCAGAAAAACCGCCAGTCTCGATCCGTCTGAGCACGCTGAGGTGCGCACCGCAGCCCAGTGCCTCGCCGATATCCTCGGCAAGGGTTCGGATGTAGGTGCCCTTGCTGCATGCCACGCCCAGAGCGATGGCAAAACCTGCCTCATCCTGGCTCAAGGCCAGACTGAGGGAGTAGACGGTGATGTCTCTGGGCTCGCGTTCAAGCTCGATACCGGCTCGGGCGTACTCGTAGAGCGCGCGCCCATCTTTTTTCAAAGCACTGTACATGGGCGGGGTTTGCCGCAGGGCCCCGGTGAACCGTTTTGCCAGAGCAGACAGGCTAGCAGCAGTCACATCAACCGGCCGTATCGCGATCGGCTCGCCCTCGGCATCCCCAGTGCTGGTTTTGATACCCAAGCGCGCCACCGCCTCATAGGTTTTGTCGGCATCAAGCTGCAACTGGCTGAACTTGGTCGCCGCACCAAAGCACAGAGGCAAGACGCCGGTGGCCAGCGGATCAAGGGTGCCGGTGTGGCCGGCTTTCTCGGCCCCTAGCAGCCATTTGGCTTTTTGCAATGCATCATTGCTCGACAGGCCAAGTGGCTTGTCGAGCAGCAAAACCCCATGCACGGCCCGCCTGCTCGCGCGTATTTTTTGGCTGGCCTGGCCCCTGCGCTTTTCGATCACATGCGAATTGCTGCCCCCCAAGGGGGCCTTTGCACCCTCAGGCGGCCCGGCGATATGCATGATCAGTCGCCGTTGGCCCGGGAGGAAACGGCTCGCGCGATCAGGGCGTTCATGTCGGCAGCACGCTCGCTGGTGCGATCGAACACAAAGTGCAAGCTGGGCACGGTGTGAATACGCAGGCGCTTGAACAGCCCTGAGCGCAAAAAACCGGCGGCCTGGTTCAAGCCCTCCTGGCAGGCAACGCTGTCGCCTTGCAGCAGGCTGAAAAAAACCTTGGCATGGGCATAGTCGGGGGTGACCTCGACGCCTTGAATCGTCACCATTCCAACCCGCGGGTCTTTGAGCTCGCGAGCGATCAGCTCGGTCAGATCACGCTGGATCTGGTCGGCCACCTTGAAGCCCCGGTTGGGCGTACTGGACTTTTTGCGCACAGCTCAGCTCAAGCACGCTTACAGGGTTCGGGCGACTTCGCGAATTTCATAGAACTCCAGCAGGTCGCCTTCCTGGATGTCGCTGTAATTTTTGATGTTCAAGCCGCACTCGAAGCTCTCTTTGACCTCTTTGGCATCGTCCTTGAATCGCTTGAGCGATTCAAGCTCGCCCGTGAAAACCACCATGTTGTTACGCAGCAA
>SHXM01000031.1 GCA_009693325.1 Rhodoferax sp. | reverse complement strand
CCTGCGCAGAAAGCGAGGTGCTCAGGCTGGCCGCGTGAGGGCCGTCAAAACAAAACGCGCGATGGCTTTAAAGCCATCGCAATCCAAACAACAGAAAGCGGACAATCTACTTGTTACCAAACCGGACAGTTCTATTTACTGCCGACATTCGATGCAACCACATGGCTGAAAACAGACTGGGGGCCGTATGAGCAAAAAACATTACGGGCTGCTGGGCTGCGGCATGATGGGGCAGGAACACCTGCGCAATATGGCGCTGCTGCCAGACATTGAGGTCGCCGCCATCTTTGAGCCCGATGCGGGCATGCGCGCGCTCAGCCAAGCCTTGGCGCCGGCCGCACATCAACTGGGGTCTCTGGCAGCACTGCTGCAACACCCCGGGCTTGATGCGCTGGTCATCACCAGCCCCAACCATTGCCATGCCGAGCAGCTGCTGCAGATCGCCGCGTCCCGGCCCCTGCCACTGCTGCTGGAAAAACCGGCCTGCACCCACTTGGCGGCCGTGCGAGAGCTGCGTCAACTCGCCCTGAGCTACCCGGCGCCGATTTGGACCGCCATGGAATACCGCTACATGCCGCCTATAGCCCGCCTGCTCGGCGAGGTGCGCAGCGCTCAGGCCTGCGGATCAGCGGTGATGCTGTCGATCCGTGAGCACCGCTACCCCTTCCTGGCCAAGGTGGGCGACTGGAACCGGTTTAATCGCAACACCGGCGGCACACTGGTAGAGAAATGCTGCCACTTCTTTGACCTGATGCGCCTGGTGATGCAGGCCGATCCGATTCGCCTGTATGCCTCAGGCGGACAAAACCACAACCACCTCGATGAGCGCTACCCGGATGGCCGGCCCGATATTCTGGACAACGCCTTTGTGGTGCTCGATTTCCCCGGTGGCCGGCGCGCGCTGCTCGAACTTTGCATGTTTGCCGAAGGCTCGCGCTACCAAGAAGAAATCAGTGTGGTCGGGCCCAAAGGCAAACTCGAATGCAAGGTACCGGGCCCGGGCCGTTTCTGGCCAGCTGCGCTATTAGGCGAAGCCCCAGTGGCGCAGCTGATCGTCAGCCCACGCCAGCCGGCTGGGCCGCGCCTGCTGGAAATCCCGGTCGACCCGCTGCTGCTGGCCGCCGGCGACCACAACGGATCCACCTTCTACCAGCACCAAAAGTTTCTGGCAGTGCTGCAAGGCAAGCAAGCGGTGGAGGTAAGCCTGACCGACGGCCTCAAGGCTGTGGTCATCGGCCTGGCGGCAGAGCATTCCGCACAAGGTGGCGAGCGCATTGACCTGACCCAGGGGCCCTGGTCGCTCACCGGCTGAAGCCTTGGTCAGGTTCGTCAGGGTTTGCAGCGAAGTTGTTGACACCAATTCCAATTTTTGGGCGAACCGCTTGGCTCTTGCCCTGCGCCAGTGGCTTTGAAAACGCTGAGGTTTTTTGGGAATTGGCCTGATATTCCCTGGGATGCGTTTTGTAGGCTCGCCTGGAGAGCACGGCACTCATGAGGTAAAGCTTAAACCGCTATGGTCTATGAGAGTTTGGCGTGCAGCTGTACCCAAACAGTACAGCAGGTGCGCCGAATGGACAATTTCGGTTCAAACCAATCAGGTTTCACAATAGTTGTCTGCGTTGCGTTCACGCCTGCATCGCTGGTGCGGGTTGAGTCTGCATCGGTTTGGCTTTGGAAGCGCTGCTGGGGCCGGCGTGGTTGCCAAGAGCGGCAGCGCTTGGGCTTGGGTGCATTTCAGCGCGGACCTCGGCAGTGATTTGGTAAGAGCGCAGCCGGGCTGCCTGGTCAAACATTTGGCAGGTGATCATCAGCTCGTCGGCGGCAGTGCGCGCGATGAATTCGGCGAGTTGCCGTTGCACCGTGTCGGGGGCGCCGATGGCCGAGCAGGACAGCACGCTCTCCAGCATGGCGCCCATCTGTCCGTCAACCCTGGCTCGGTAGCCCGGCAGGGGCGGCGGCAGACGCCCGGGGCGGCCGCTGCGCAGGTTAACAAAGGCCTGCTGCATCGAGGTGGCGAGCACTTCTGCCTGAGCATCAGTGTCGGCTGCAAATACATTGAAACCCAGCATCACATAGGGCTTGGCCAGACGTGCCGAAGGTTTGAAATAGCTGCGGTAGATGTCGATCGCCTGCAGCATCGCTTGTGGTGCGAAATGCGATGCAAAGGCATAGGGCAGACCGAGTGCGGCCGCCAACTGCGCGCCATACAGGCTCGAACCCAAAATCCAGATCGGGATGTCCAGCCCCTGACCGGGCACGGCTCGTACCGGGCCTTTGGGTTCGGCCGCAAAATAATCCATCAGTTCCAGTACATCCTGCGGGAACTCGTCCGAATCTGAGGCCAGGTTGCGGCGTAGTGCCCGCGCGGTGGTCTGGTCCGAGCCGGGCGCCCGGCCCAGCCCGAGGTCGATGCGTCCTGGGTAGAGCGACTCTAGCGTGCCAAACTGCTCGGCAATGACCAGCGGCGAATGGTTGGGCAGCATGATGCCGCCCGCACCCACGCGGATGCTGTGCGTGCCAGCTGCCACGTGAGCTAGCAGGACCGCGGTGGCAGCGCTTGCAATGCCGGGCATGCCATGGTGCTCGGCGAGCCAATAGCGCTGGTAGCCCAGCGCCTCGGCATGGCGCGCCAGCGCCAGGCTGCTGCGAAACGATTGGCCGGCGTTACCGCCTTGCACAATCGGCGAGAGGTCAAGCACTGAGATCTGTGTCATAGGCCCCATGGTAGGCGATCTGGCCTGACAATGGCCGACGCCTTTTTGTAATTGCCTTTTTGGTTGTCCATAGCCCAAGCTATCGACACCTCAGTCAGGACAAAACTACCCTGTCGCTGCATCCACCTGCACGCAAAACCCTCATGGACAATCTCGTTTTTCCTTTGATGGTGCGCTTGCCCATGCTGTTGCCAAGTCAAAACCTTTTTCGCTACCTTCACTCAGCCGACACAACATGAATCAATTCACGAACAAGCCATCCGATAACAACTCGAAAAGCGTTTTCATCACTGGCGCATCGTCTGGGCTGGGGCGGCAGATGGCGATTGAATTTGCCCGTCGAGGCTACCAGCTGGCCCTGTCCGCACGCCGCCTCGATGTCCTGCAGGCCTTGCGCCTGAGCTTGCAACAGGCCGGCGCCGGCCAAGTGCATATTGCTGAGCTCGACGTGCGCGACGCCGCCGAGGTGGTACGGGTGTTCGGCGAGGCATGCACGGCCCTGGGCCGCATCGACATCGTGGTGGCTAACGCTGGTATTGGCAACCACGGGCGTATCGGTCAGTTGCCCTTTGAGCGGGTGCGCGACACGGTAGACACCAATGTGATCGGGTTGATGGCCACGGTAGACGCTGCCATGCGTTATTTTCGGGTGCAGGGGCGCGGCCATCTGGTGGGAATCAGCTCGGTGGCGGCGTTTCGCGGTCTGCCGGGCGGCGGCGTGTATGGCGCCAGCAAGGCGGCGGTCACCAACTACCTTGAGGCCCTGCGCGCAGAAGTCCGGGGCAGCGCCATCCTGGTCACGACTTTGTCGCCTGGGTTCATCGACACCCCGATCAACCAAGCTGCCAAAAGCCGACCTTTTGTCATTCCTGTAGAGCGAGGCGGTCGCCTGTTGGTTGACCTGATCGAGCGCCGGGTACAAACCGCAACCGTGCCGGCCTGGCCCTGGGCGCTGGTGGCGCGGCTGCTGCCCGTGCTGCCAGCGGCCATCCTGGCGCGCATTCGGTGAGTCAGCCCATGCGGCAGCCGGTGTTGTTGGCGGGTGCCGGCATTGGCGGCCTGGCCGCCGCTCTGGCCTGCGCCCGCGTCGGGGTGCCAGTGCAGCTGTTTGAGCGCAGCCCAGCCCTTGTCGAGGTGGGTGCGGGTATTCAGCTCGGGCCTAATGTGACGCGCTTGCTGAAAGGCTGGGGCCTGCAGACCGGTCTGCAGGCAGTGGCTGCCTACCCAGAAAACCTGCTCATCCGCAGTGCCGAAAGCGGCACTCTGCTGGGGCGACTGCGTTTGGGCGAGCAGGCGCTGGTCCGTTATGGCGCGCCCTATGCCACGGTGCATCGGGCCGACCTGCAGGCGCTGCTGTTACAGGCGGTACAGGCCTGCGGCAGTGCGCAGCTGCAACTGGGTCAGGCCATCACGGGCTTTGAGCAGGATGCAGCGCGTGCCTGCCTGCACCATGCTGACGGCCGCCAGACCCAGGGGGCCCTGCTGGTCGGAGCGGACGGTTTGTGCAGCCGGGTGCGCCAGCAGCTGCTGGGCGACGGCCCGCCGCGACCGACCAGGCACCTTGCTTACCGCGCGCTGCTGCCCCAGGCGGCGCTGCCGGCAGCCCTGCGCTGCCAGGACGTGGTGGTTTGGCTTGGCGTCGGCCTGCATGTGGTTCAGTACCCGGTGCGCGGTGGCGACTGGCTCAATGTGGTGGCCTTGGTCGAGAGCCGGTTTGAAGACTCGAAAACCGGTGACCGCTCGGGCTGGGACCATGCGGCGACCGGTGCTGACCTGATGCGAGAGCTCAAAGGCGAGACACCCGAGCTGTTGGCGCTCTTGCAGGCTATGGATGGCTGGCGCCTGTGGCACTTGCAAATCCGCCAAGCCATCAGCAGCCCCGCCCAGATGGCGCAGGGCCGCGTGGCACTGCTGGGCGACGCCGCCCACCCCATGCTGCCGTATCTGGCCCAGGGCGCCGGTATGGCCATCGAGGACGCCCAGGCGCTGGGCCAGGCGCTTGCGCAGGGCGGTGCCACACCCGCTGCGCTGGCCCATTACGCGCAGGCCCGCTGGCAACGCAACGCCCGGGTTCAAAGGCGCGCCCTGCGCAATGGCCGGATTTTTCACGCCAGCGGCCCGGTCCGCTGGGGCCGTGACCTGGCGATGCGGGCGCTGGGGGAGCGGCTGCTCGATCTGCCCTGGCTTTATGGTGGGCCCTGAAGACGCTGGGCCTTTGTTGGCAAGCTGCACCGGCCGACTGGGTGCCGCCGATCGTGTCCCCCGCCCTGCGGGCTCCTCCTCTTACCTCGCCACGGCACCCAGTCGACCCCTGCAGCCTCGAATGTGGTTGGCGCACCAAGCAGTCGTTCAAATTTCACAGTTTAGGCTGCAGCGATGTTTAGCTGCGCACCAGCCACCGTGCCAGATCAGGGCGGTGGGGCATTCGGCGCAGCGGCATCAAGGAGGAGCCCAGCGGGCGGGGGACAGCCGCGGAGCTGAATGCCACGCCGCCCTGATCCCACAAGTGCCCTGATCCCACAAATTGCTGACCGGCGACGGATACAAAAATACATCGGTCCCCGCCTGCGTGAGGACGACAGCACAAGCAGGGCCTGCCGGTTACAGGCTGGTGCGCAGTGTCCAGATTTCCGGGAACAGCACCACGTCAAGCATTTTTCGCAGGTAGCTCACGCCGCCGGTGCCGCCGGTGCCCCGCTTGAAGCCGATCACCCGCTCCACCGTGGTCACGTGGCGAAAGCGCCAGAGACGGAAGGCGTCTTCCAGGTCGGTCAGCTCTTCGCCCAGTTGGTACAGGTCCCAGTGCTCGCGCGGGCTGCGGTACACCACCAACCAGGCGGCTTCCACCTCGGGGCTGGCGACGTAGGGCCTGGTCCAGTCGCGCTCGGTATGGCTGGCGGGTAGGGACAGGCCGCGCCGTGCCAGCAACCCCAGTGCCTGGTCGTACAGCGACGGTGCCTCAAACGCGGCCTGCACCTGCGCCAGCAGATCGGCCCGGTGGGCATGCGGCTTGAGCATGGCGGCGTTCTTGTTGCCCAGCGCGAACTCGATGCAGCGGTACTGCGCGCTCTGAAAGCCGCTGGAGCTGGCCAGGTAGGGCCGGATGGCGCTGTACTCGGGCGGGGTCATGGTGGCCAGCACGTCCCAGGCGTGCACCAGCTGCTCCATGATCTTGCTGACACGGGCGAGCATCTTGAAGGCGCTGCCCAGGTCGTCAGCGGCCACACAGGCCATCGCGCCCTGCAACTCGTGCAGCATCAGCTTCATCCACAGCTCACTGGTCTGGTGCTGAATGATGAAGAGCATCTCGTTGTGATCGGGCGACAGGGGATGCTGGGCGCCCAGAATTTGGTCCAGGTGCAGGTAGTCGCTGTAGCTCATGGCGCGGCTGAAGTCGAGCTGGGCCCGCTCGGTGGCCGTGGTTTGTTCGGGCGTGCCCGAAGCGGGGCTCTGCGGCGCGTTCATGTCAGGTCACAGCCTGTTGTCGGTTGAATTCGGGCCGCTGCCACTCGCCACTGGCCAGCACCTGGCGCAGATGCTCCACCGCCTGCCACACGTCGGCAAAGCCGGTGTAGAGCGGCGTCAGGCCAAAGCGCAGGATGTCCGGGTGCCGGCCGCCGTCGCCGGCCCGGAAGTCGCCAATCACGCCGCGCGCAATCAGCGCCTGCATGATGGCGTATGCGCCGTCGGCCCGCGCCAGGCAGACTTGCGAACCACGCTGCGAGTGCGCCATCGGCGTCACCAGCGTCAAGCCGTGCCCGACGCAGCGCTGCGCCACCAGGTCGATGAACAGGTCCGATAAGGCCAGTGATTTTTGACGCAGCGCCGCCATGCCGCCCAGGGGCTCGGCAGCGCCAAAGGTGTCAAGGCCGCAGGCCAGTGCCGCCAGGCTCAGGATGGGCTGGGTGCCGCACAGGTAGCGGCCGATGCCGGGGGCAGGCCTGTAATCTGGCGTGAAGGCAAACGGCGCCGCATGGCCCCACCAGCCTGCCAGTGGTTGCCAAAAACGCTCGGCGTGCTGCGGGTGCACCCAGACAAAGGCCGGCGCGCCCGGGCCGCCGTTGAGGTACTTGTAGCCGCAGCCCACGGCAAAGTCTGCTCCGGCCGCTTTCAGGTCTACCGGCAGCGCGCCAGCGCTGTGCGCCAGGTCCCACACAGTGAGCACGCCGGCCCGGTGCGCGGTGGCCGTGAGAGCGGCCATGTCGTGCATGGCGCCGGTGCGGTAGTTCACATGGGTCAGCAGCAGCACCGCCACGTCTTTGGTCGACTCAGGAGCCAGCGCTGCCGGCAGCTCGTCGGCCTCCAGCAGGGTCAGCGTGCCACCATGCTCACGGCACAGCCCTTCGGCAATGTACAGGTCGGTCGGGAAATTGTTGCGCTCAGAAATCACCCTAAGCCTTGTCGGATGGTCGTGTCTGTTGATCAAAAGTGCAGCGCTGAGCACCTTGTACAGATTGATCGAGGTGCTGTCGGTGGCCACCACCTCGGCCGGTCCGGCGCCGATCAGGCCGGCGATTCGGTCGCCCAGACGCTGCGGCAGGTCAAACCAGCCGGCGTTGTTCCACGAGCGGATCAGGCCCTGACCCCATTCCTCGGTCACCACCTGCGCCACCCGGGCGGCGGTGGCGCGCGGCAGCACCCCGAGCGAGTTGCCGTCGAGGTAAATCAGCCCGGGCGGCAGCTCAAACTGCTCGCGCAGGCTGCGCAGCGGGTCGTGTTGGTCGAGCTGTTGGCAGTGTTCAAGGGTGGTCATGAGAGGTCTCGCAGAATGGCCCGCACCGGCGAGGCGTCGGCGAGCACGAGTTTGAGGGGGAGGGCGATCAGCTCGTAATCACCCTCGGGGATGGCGTCCAGCATGAGGTTTTCCAGCACGCGCAGGCCGCGCTGGCGGATCACCTGGTGGCCGGGCAGGGTCTTGCTGTCGGCCGGGTCAATGCTGGCGCTGTCAATGCCCACCAGCAGCACGCCCAGGTCGGCCAGCCGCATCAGCGTGTCCGGGCTGAAGGCGCTCAAATCGGGGTCCCACTGGTCGACCGGCATGCGCTGGTAGGTGCGCACCAGCAGCCGCGGCGGCAACTCGCTGAGCGCGTGGGCCAGATGGTGCCACTCGATCAGCGGGCCGGGTGCGATGGCGTGGACCACGCGGCAGGGCCCGAGGTAGGGCAGCAGATCAAGCGCACCCACGGCTACACCAGTAGGGTCGTAATGCAGCGGCGCGTCGGCGTGGGCGCCCAGGTGAGGCGACAGGGTCAGGGCGCTGACATTCACCGGGCAACCGGGCGCCAGGGTGGCAGTCCAGTGCTGCTGGTAGGCGGTGTCGCCCGGAAAGGTCGGGCTGGACGGGCCCACGGGTGGCGAAATGTCGTAGATATGGGGCATGGTGCGCCGGATTCTGTACCGCGGCGGCTTGGCGTGGTGTCGGAAAATTCCAACGTTTTGGGAAAATACTTCAGCCTGGAAGCCTTTGTGCCGGTCAACCCTGCACAGAAGGCCGCACTCTACAAGCGGCCGAGCAGCAAAAATTCCATCAAAGCCTTTTGCACATGCAGGCGGTTTTCAGCCTCATCCCAGACCACGCTCTGCGGCCCGTCGATCACCTCGGCTTGCACCTCCTCACCGCGGTGCGCCGGCAGGCAGTGCATGAACAGGGCCTCGGGACAGGCGGCGCGCATCATCTCGTCGTCCACGCACCAGCGGGCAAAGGCCAGCTTGCGGGCCTCGTTCTCGGCCTCGTAGCCCATGCTGGTCCAGACATCGGTGGTGACCAGGTCAGCCCCGGCACAGGCCTGCAAGGGATCACTGAAGACCTGGTAGCTTTCGGCCGAGCGCAGCCCGGCCACCGACTGGTCCACCTCGTAGCCGCCCGGTGTGCTGACATGCACCCTAAAGCCCAAAATCTCGCTGGCCTGCAGCCAGGTGTTGGCCATGTTGTTGCCGTCTCCCACCCAGGCCACCGTCTTGCCTTGGATAGAGCCCCGGTGCTCGATAAATGTGAAGATGTCGGCCAGAATCTGGCAGGGGTGGAATTCGTTGGTCAGGCCGTTGATCACCGGCACCCGCGAGTGGCTGGCAAAGCACTCGATCTTGGTCTGCTCGTAGGTGCGGATCATCACCAGGTCGACCATGCGGCTGATGACGCGGGCGCTGTCTTCGATCGGTTCGGCACGGCCGAGCTGGCTGTCGCCAGTGGTCAGGTGCACCACGCTGCCGCCCAACTGGTACATACCCGCCTCAAAGCTCACCCGGGTGCGGGTGGACGCCTTTTCGAAGATCATGGCCAGCGTGCGGTCGGCCAGCGGCTGATGCCGCTCGTAGGCCTTGAATTTTTTCTTGATCAGCGCGGCCCGCTCGAACAAATAAGCGTAGTCGTCGGCACTGAGGTCACTGAACTGCAGGTAGTGTTTCATGGCTCTGCCGCCAACAGCTTTTTCACCAGGGGGCACAGTATGGCCACCACCTCATCGGCCTCGGCGGTGCTCATGATCAGCGGCGGCACCAGGCGGATCACGCTGTCGGCCGTGACGCTGATCAGCAGACCCTGCTCAAGGCATTGCTGCATCAGGCCTGGGCAGGGTTTGGCCAAGTCGATGCCCAGCATCAGCCCCAGGCCACGGATTTCTTTCACGCCACCGCTTGACAGCTCAGCCGCCAGCGCCTGTCGCAAGCCCGCCACCAAATGGGCGCCGACCCGGCTTGCGTTGCCCAGCAGGTCATCTTCTTCCATGATGCGAATGGTTTCCAGGCCGGCACGCATGGCCAGCGGGTTGCCGCCAAAGGTGGTTCCGTGGTTACCTGTCTTGAAAATATGGGCCGCTTTTGGCCCGGCCACCACCGCGCCCACTGGCACGCCCGAGCCCAGGCCCTTGGCCAGCGGCATCACATCGGGCAGTATGCCGGCCCACTGGTGGGCAAACCACTTGCCGGTGCGGCCCATGCCGCACTGCACCTCGTCAATCATCAGCAGCCAGTCGCGCTGATCGCACAGGGCGCGCACCTGGCGCAGGTAATCCATGTGCATGGGGTTGACACCGCCTTCGCCTTGAATCGCCTCCATAAACACTGCCACCAGGTTCGGATTGCCGGCTGTGGCCGCTTCCAGGCTTGCGATGTCGTTAAGTGGCACCCGGATGAAACCCTCTACGAGCGGCCCAAAACCGGCCTGCACCTTGATATTGCCAGTGGCACTCAGGGTCGCGATCGAGCGGCCATGAAAGGCTTTCTCGTACACCACAATCTCGGGCCGCTCAATGCCTTTGTCATGGCCGAACTTGCGCGCCAGTTTCAGGGCTGCTTCATTGGCCTCCAGGCCGGTGGAGCAGAAAAAAACATTGCTCAGGCCCGAGATCTCCACCAGTTTCTTGGCCAGTGCCTCTTGATGCGGTATGTGGTAATAGTTGGAGGTGTGGATCAGCCGGGTCAGTTGGTCCTGCAGCGCCGGCACCAGCTTGTGATGGTTGTGGCCCAGTGTATTGACGGCAATGCCGCCGAGCGCATCCAGGTACTCTTTGCCGTTGACATCCCAGACGCGGCAGCCCTGCCCGTGCGACAGGGCAATTGGTAGGCGGCCATAGGTTGGCATCACATGGGGGGAAGAGGCCTCTGACATCTGGGCGGCGGCGTTCATGGTCTTGGGCTCCGGGCAGGTCTGACTAGAAACAAAGCGGCCCAAACTGGGTTGGGCCGCCAGTTAGCAATTTTAGAGCCAATGCCGGGGTTCTTTGCGCCGCAGCAGATCGGCCGGTGGCATGGCCACAGCAGGGCGCGGCACTGCGACTTGGCCTGATCTATTGAGCCCAGTCCCAGCGGGCAAAAGGTAGAATTGTTGTGCGCTGCAACATGGCCCTCTTGACCTGGTAGCAGGCCCCCCAATGCTCCCCAACTCTGCCAAAACAGTCGTCATCCTCGGCCTCACAAAGCAGGGCAAAACCTTTCGCCCGAGTGACTGGGCCGAGCGTCTGGCCGGCGTGATGAGCCAATTTCGTCCCGGCGGCACCCAGCCGGGCAGCCATTTAGGCTACTCGCCCTGGTGCACCCCAGGCGCTGTGGAAGGTGTGAGTTGCGTGGTACTGCACCAAGACCTGCGCGACCACGATGTCATGGCCTGGGATTTCTGCATCAACTTCGGGCGCGACAACGACTTGCAATTAACCGAGTACCGGCCTGAATCAGGCGGCTGAGCCTCCGACGCCCTGCGCTGGGGTTTGTGGAACTTACGTACAAAGGGCTTTCTCTGCGGCGGGCCTCTCTGCTACTGCCGGATGCAGACTTGATTTCTGCGCGCGGCGCCCACAAAAAAGCCGTCTTGCGACGGCTTTTTTGCTTTTGCTGACAGCGCACCCGGTTCAAACGGCGAATTCCCGTTCAGGGGAATTCGGGCGAAGCGCCTGGGTTCAGGCGGCTTGGGTGGCCAGGGTTTTCACCTTGGACGACAGGCGGCTCTTGTCGCGAGCGGCCTTGTTTTTATGGAAGATGCCCTTGTCGGCCACGGTGTCGACGACCGCCTGCATCTTGCCAAAGGCTTCGGTCGCCTTGGTTTTGTCGCCAGCCAGCACGGCTTTCTCGACATTTTTGACCGCGGTGCGGTACTGTGAGCGCAGCGAGGTGTTGGCAGCGTTGATCTTGATGTCCTGACGCACGCGCTTGCGGCCCGAAGCCAGGCGCGGGTTCTTTTTCTTGGGTTTTCCAGATGCCATATAAGTAGTTCCTTGTGTCTGAGGATGATGCCAGCAAAGCCCACGATTGTATCAGGGCGACTCGGAGCCCAGACTGATCTGGGCGCGCCGTTCGGGCCCCGGACTACACTGATCGGGTGAATCTTTTCAAATCTGCGTCCACCGTCTCCGTGCTGACTCTGGCCTCGCGCATCACCGGCCTGGCGCGCGAGTTGCTGATGGCTTCGCTGTTTGGCGCCAGTGCTATGACCGACGCCTTCAATGTCGCCTTTCGCATCCCCAACCTGTTTCGCCGGCTGTTTGCAGAAGGCGCTTTCAGCCAGGCCTTTGTGCCGGTGCTGGCGGCGAGCAAGGAGCAGCAGGGTGATGCTGCCACCCAGTTGCTGGTCGACCGGGTTGCCACTGTACTGGCCTGGGTGCTGGCCCTGACCTGTTTGCTCGGGGTGTTGGCGGCGCCGCTGCTGGTCTGGGCTATGGCCAGTGGCCTGCACCAGCAGCCCGGGAGTTTTGAGGCCGCAGTCATCATGACCCGCTGGATGTTCCCCTACATTGCCTTCATGTCGCTGGTCGCTTTGGCGGCTGGCGTGCTCAACACCTGGAAGCGCTTTGCCCTGCCCGCTGCCACTCCGGTGCTGCTGAACCTGGCCATGATTGCCGCCATGGTCTGGGGCTCGCCCTGGTTTGCCGGCCAGGGGCTCGAGCCAATCTATGCGCTGGCGCTGGGTGTCATGCTTGGCGGAGTGCTCCAACTCGCAGCGCAGGCCTGGGGTCTGCGCCGACTCGGGCTGCTGCCTCGGATTGGCCTGGGCTGGTCCGCGCTGCGCCAGGCCTGGGCTGATTCGTCCACCCAGCGCATCCTCAAATTGATGGCGCCGGCCTTGCTGGGGGTGAGCGTGGCGCAGATTTCTTTGCTCATCAACACCCAGATTGCCTCGCACCTCACGCCCGGCAGTGTCAGCTGGCTGAGCTATGCCGACCGGCTGATGGAGTTCCCCACCGCGCTGCTGGGCGTGGCCTTGGGCGTGGTGTTGACCCCGCAACTGGCCGCCGCCCGCGCTGCGCAAGACAGCCGGCAGTATGCTGCCCTGATCGACTGGGGTCTGCGCTGGGTGCTGCTGCTTGCAGCTCCCTGTGCGGTAGCCCTGCTTACCTTCGCCAAACCATTGGTGTCAGTGCTCTACCACTACGGCGCCTTCACTGAGCGCGATGTGCTGCAAACCACCAGCGCCCTGATGGGCTACGGCGTTGGCTTGGTCGGTCTTGTGGCGATCAAGGTGCTGGCGCCGGGCTTTTATGCCAGCCAAGACATTCGCACCCCGGTCAAAATTGCGGTGGCGGTGCTGGTCATCACGCAGCTCCTCAATATCGTCTTGGTGCCGATGCTGCAGCACGCCGGGCTGGCCTTGGCCATTGGACTGGGGGCCTGCATCAATGCCCTGTGGCTGCTGTTTGGGCTGCTGCGCCGGGGCAGCTACCGGCCCGAGCCTGGCTGGGGCCTGTTTGCCTTGCGGGTTGGTGTGGCCTGTGGGCTGCTGGCTGCTTTTTTGTTGAGCCTGGCAAACGGCCTGGACTGGACCGCCCTGCAGGCCCAGGGTTTCAAACGGCTCGGGCTGATGGCCTTGGTGCTGCTGGCGTCGGGCACGATGTATCTTGTCACAGTGCGGCTGCTGGGCCTCAATCTGCGGCAGCTGCTGCAGCGCTGAGACCGGGCCTCAACGCGGCCGCAAGCCCGCTCAGCTGGGGTCTTGCCCCCGTATAAACCCTGATGTCGACCCAGTTGACGCCGCCGCCGAGTGCCAGTACAAACTCGCATGCGAATGAATTTTCAAGTTCCCACGTCGCTGGCCTATTTTCAGACCCTGGTCGGCAGCGACGAAAGCTTCCCACTGCTCGAAGCTGCGGCCTCTTTGGTGCAAGACGAGCACCCTGAGACCGATATTGCCCAGGTGCTTGCCGATGTAGACCAATTGCTCGCCCGCCTCAAACGTCGGGTCGCCCGCGATGCCCCCGCATTGCAGCGCCTGCGCGCCCTGAACCAGTTTTTTTACCAAGACCTGGGCTTTGGCGCCAACTTCAACAATTACTACGACCCCGACAACAGCTTCCTGAGCACGGTGATGCGCACCCGCAGGGGCATTCCGATTTCCCTGGCCGTGATCTGGCTCGAACTCGCCACCGGGCTGGGCTTGAAAGCCCATGGCGTGGCGTTTCCGGGGCATTTCATGGTCAAAATTGGTCTGCCCAAGGGTCAGGTAGTGATCGACCCGGTGTCGGGCCAATCGCTCAGCCGGGAAGACCTCACTGAGCGCCTAGAGCCCTACCGGCGCCGCAGTGGGGCGCTGACTGACG
Source organism: Rhodoferax sp. (assembly GCA_009693325.1). Taxonomy (GTDB): domain Bacteria; phylum Pseudomonadota; class Gammaproteobacteria; order Burkholderiales; family Burkholderiaceae_C; genus Rhodoferax. The sequence goes on along the minus strand of SHXM01000031.1, from coordinate 10,092 downwards.
ACGAGGCGCCCATCGGCCTTTATTTGCAAGCCGCACCGGCCCGCGATATCTTGGCCCGCATGCTGCGCAACCTCAAAGAAATTCACCGTACCCAGGAAGACTGGGCCCGCCTCATCGCTGTGCAAGACCGCTTGGTGGCCCTGTTGCCCGAGGCCTGGGGTGAATACCGTGACCGCGGCTTGGCGCAGGCCGAGCTAGGCGAGACCGCGCTGGCCCTGGCAGATCTTGAGGTTTATCTTTCTCGCGCCGAGGATGGCCTGGACATCGACCCGATTGCCGAGCGGGTGTTGCGGTTTCGCCGTGTCATCAGCGGCTCGGGTGGTAACTGGCAGGCCTAGTTTCCAGACACAGAAATTTCGAAACACGCAAGCACGCCTTTACAGGCTGGCCTTGCTCAAGCCAGCATCACCACTTGGGCCTGGGCTTGGGCTCGGCTGGCAATGGCGCCAATCGTATAGACCTGCTCACCGCCGGCTTGCAGCGTCTCGGCACAGGCCTGTGCCTGCTCTGGGGCCAACACCAGAACCATGCCAATACCGTTGTTGAAGGTGCGGTTCATCTCATGGTCGTCAATGGCAGCAGTGCGCTGCAGCCAGGCAAACAGCTCGCTTTGCGGCCAGCTGCCCTTGACCAGGTGCGCAGCCAGACCGTCGGGCAGCACGCGCGGAATGTTCTCTAGCAGGCCGCCGCCGGTGATGTGCGCCAGTGCTTTGATCGGGTGCGCCGCCAGGGCCGCCAGCACGCTCTTGACGTACAGCCGGGTCGGCGCCATCACCGCCTGCCGGAAAGGCTGCCCGTCCAGCGTGTCTGGCAGCGCGGCGCCGGCGCGCTCAATGCACTTGCGCACCAGGCTGAATCCGTTCGAGTGCACGCCGCTGGACCCCAGGCCCAGCACCACATCACCGACTTGTATGCTTTGCCCGGTCAGGATGTTCGATTTCTCGACCACGCCCACCGCAAAACCGGCCAGGTCGTACTCGCCCACCGGGTACATGCCCGGCATTTCGGCGGTTTCGCCGCCAATCAGGGCGCAGCCCGACAGCTCACAAGCGCGCGCAATGCCGCCCACCACGGCCGTGGCGGTCTCGAGGTCGAGCTTGCCGCAGGCGAAGTAATCTAAAAAAAACAGCGGTTCGGCCCCCTGCACCAGCACATCGTTCACGCTCATGGCCACCAGGTCTATGCCCACCGTGTCGTGCATGCCCCATTCAAAGGCGAGCTTGAGCTTGGTGCCCACGCCATCGGTGCCGCTCACCAGCACTGGCTCGCGGTAGCGCTTGGGCACTTCAAACAGGGCGCCAAAGCCGCCGATGCCGGCCAGCACGCCTTCGCGCATGGTCTTGCGGGCCAACGGTTTGATGCGCTCGACCAGCGCGTCACCGACGTCGATGTCGACACCTGCGTCCTTGTACGACAGGGGAGGGGGGCTCTGCGGCTTCGTCATGGCGGTTGGCTGTGAGGGTAGGTGCGTGGGGCGGGCGTGGTGGCCGGGCGTGCCGGACCGCTTAGGCAGACGGCGGCCCGATAGAATCGAAGCAGATTTTACGGGTTCACCCACGTCGCCCTTCACCCCACCCTACGCGATGACTTTCACCCAAACACAAAAACGCGCCGCTGCCTGGGCCGGCATCCTGCTGGCACTGGTGCTGCCGCTGTGGTTGCTGGCGCCGGTGCTCACCCCCTTTGTGGTGGCTGCAGTGCTGGCCTATGCGCTCACGCCGCTGGTCGATTGGCTTGACCGGGTCGGCGGCGGCCGGCTGCCCCGGCTTCTGGCCGTGGTGCTGGTCGAGGTGCTGTTCATTGTGGCCTTGCTGAGCATGGTTTTGCTGATCGTGCCCATCGTCAGCAAAGAGCTGCCTCTGTTGCGCGAGCAGGTGCCGGTGCTGCTGGAGCGCATCAACAGCACCTTCAAGCCAGCCCTGGCCCAGGTCGGCATTGGCTTTGCCCTGGATGTGGCAAGTATCAAGGCCTATCTGCTGGACTACCTAAACGGCAACTACGAAGACGCCCTGCGCTCGCTGCTGGCCTCGGTCAAGCTTGGCGGCAGTTTTGCCTTTGCGCTGATCGGCAATGCCGTGCTGGTGCCGGTGGCCCTGTTTTATCTTTTGATGGACTGGCACCGCTTTGTCGCCCGGGCCCTGGAGTTTGTGCCGCCGCGCCTGCGCTCAAGCGTGGACAGTTTCACCCAAGAGGCCGACGCCGTGCTCGGCCAGTACCTGCGCGGGCAGTTGTTGGTGATGCTGCTGCTGGCGATTTTCTACAGTGCCGGCCTGGCCATGTTCGGGCTTGACCTGGCCCTGCCGATTGGCGTCTTCACCGGCTTGGCGATTTTTGTACCCTACCTGGGTTTCGGTCTGGGCTTGATCCTTGCCACACTGGCTGGCCTGCTGGAGTTTGCCAGCACCTCTGGGCCGTCCTATGCCTTTTTGATGATTGCCGTGGTGTTTGGCCTGGGGCAATTGATCGAAAGCCTGTTTCTCACCCCCCGGTTGGTGGGCGAGCGCATCGGGCTGCATCCGCTGGCTGTTATTTTTGCGCTGCTCGCCTTTGGGCAGCTGTTCGGCTTTGTGGGTGTCCTGATTGCCCTGCCGGCCAGTGCGGTGCTGCTGGTGGCCATGCGGCGCGCCCGGGCGGCTTATTTGTCCAGCAGGCTCTACCAGGCCTGAGCACAGGATGCAGCAGATTGCGCTCGATATTGGACTGGCCAGTGGCCCCACCCTGGATAATTTTTTTGCCGGCTCCAACCAGGCCGTGTTGCAGCATTTGCGGCTGTGGGTGGACCAGCGCAACAGCCACAGCAGCCTCTCGCCAGTGCCAACCTACCTGTGGGGCGACAGCGGAAGCGGCAAAACCCATTTGCTCAAGGCGGTTCAACAGGCGCTGCGTGACGCTGGCGCCAGCGTCGGCTGGCTAGACCCCGGGGTGCAGGCACCGCCAGCTTTTAATGAGCAATGGGCGGTGCTGCTGCTTGATGATGTGCACCTGTACACGGCGGTGCAGCAGCAGACTGCATTCAACTGGTTTGTCAACGCCCAAACCCACCAGCGCGGCCTCCTGGCGGCTGGCGCGCTGCCCCCGGCGGAGCTGCCCCTGCGCGACGACCTGCGCACCCGGCTCGGCTGGGGCCACCTGTTTGGCCTGCAGACTCTGAGCGACCTCGAGCGGCGCGGCGTGCTGCGCCAGGCGGCGGATGCCCGTGGCCTGTTCCTCAGCGATGAGGTCATGGCGTTTATGCAAACCCGTTTTGCGCGTGACCTGGGCAGCCTGATGGCCCTGCTCGATCGTCTGGACAGCTATTCGCTGCAGACCAAGCGGGCCGCCACCATTCCCCTGATCAAAGCCATGATGGACGAGTCCTGAGCCTGTGAAACTTGTCCTGTTTGACCTGGACCACACCCTGCTGCCGATCGACTCCGATCACGCTTGGGGCGTTTTCACCACCACCCTGGGCTGGACCGATCCGGTGGATTTTCAGCGGCGTAATGACGCGTTCTATCGCCAGTACCAGGCGGGCAGTCTCAACATGGCCGACTATGTACGATTTGCCACCGAAGCGCTGCGGCGCCAGGGTGCCGCCAAGTCTGCAGCAGCCCATCAGCAGTTCATGCGCAGCGTGATCGAGCCGGCCATCCGGCCCCAGGCACTCGAACTGGTGCGCTCGCACCAGCAGGCCGGCGACTTGGTGGTGATCGTTACCGCCACCAACGAGTTTGTCACCCGGCCCATTGCACAGCGTTTTGGCGTGGCCGAGTTGATTGCGGTGGAACTCGAGCGCGACACCAGCGCAGGCGGCAGCGGCTGGATCACCGGCGAAATCGCCGGTGTGCCCTCAGCCCGCGAGGGCAAGGTAACCCGTGTAGCCCAGTGGTTGCAACACCGCGCGCTGGGCTGGCAGGATGTGCAGAGCACCTTCTACACCGACTCCATCAACGACCTCAGCCTGATGGAGACTGTGCACCACCCGGTTGCCACCAACCCCGACGCCCCGCTGCGCGCCATTGCGCAGGCGCGCGGATGGCGCATACTCGATCTCTTTCAGGCCCCGTGAAAAGCCAATTCCCTGGCAAGGTCACAGCACCCCGACTTCAATGATCAAAAAATTCATCGACAAACTGCTGGGCAAAGTCTCGGGCCGCGTCAAAACCAATAAATTGCCCTTCGGCAAGCGAGAAGAAGTGGGCGTAGAGCGCCATGGCATAGATCCCACGCTGGTGGACGAGCGTGCCCGTAATGTGCTCAGCACCCTGCAGGGGGCGGGCTTTGAGGCCTACATCGTGGGCGGCGCCGTGCGCGACCTGATGGTCGGCTTGGCGCCCAAAGACTTCGATGTGGCCACCAACGCCACGCCCGAGCAGGTCAAGGGCCTGTTTCGCCGTGCCTTCATCATTGGCCGGCGTTTTCGCATCGTGCATGTGGTGTACGGCCGGGGCCGCGAACACGAGGTGATCGAGGTTTCCACCTTCCGTGCCTATATGGACAACGCCGCCGCTGAGGCCGTGGCCGGCAACGAGCGCACCAGCAAAAACGAGCTCGCCGGCATGAAGCACGCGGTGGACGCCTCAGGCCGGGTGCTGCGCGATAACGTCTGGGGTCCGCAAGAAGAAGACGCAGCGCGCCGGGATTTCACCATCAACGCCATGTACTACGACCCGCAGACACAGGTCGTGGTTGACTACCACCACGGCATCGACGACGCCAAAAAGCGCACCATCCGCATGATTGGCGACCCCGCTACCCGCTACCGCGAAGACCCGGTGCGCATCATTCGCGCAGTCCGCTTTGCCGCCAAGCTCAGTGGCCTGGGCTTCAAGCTCGACCCCAAAACTGCTGCGCCCCTGGTGAAATCACAGGCGCTGCTGGCCGAGGTACCACATAGCCGCCTGTTCGATGAAATGCTCAAGTTGTTGCAGACCGGGCATGCGCTTGCTTCCATCGATCAGCTCAAGCTGCTGGGCCTGGCGCGCGGCATCTACCCGCTGCTCGACGTGGTGGTCGAGCGGGTCGAGCAGCCCTTTGTCAACGCGGCTCTCAAAGACACCGACCGCCGGGTGGGCGAGGGCAAGCCCGTGGCGCCGAGTTTTTTGCTGGCCTGTGTGCTCTGGTCAGATGTGCGCGACGGCTGGGCCCAGCGCATCGAGCAGCGCCAGCATGGGCATCCGGCGCTGCAGGATGCCATCGACGACGTGTTCAATGCCCGCATCGGTGATGTATCGGGCCGCGGCAAGCTCGCCGCCGACATGCGCGAAATTTGGATGATGCAGCCGCGCTTTGACAAACGCGTGGGCAGCGCACCTTTCGGCCTGGCCGAGCAACCGCGTTTTCGCGCCGCCTTTGACTTCATGCGCCTGCGCGCCGATGTGGGCGAAATAGACGAGCTGCTCGCCGACTGGTGGCAAGAATTCAGCCTGGCCGACGACACCCTGCGCCAAGACATGGTCGATCAGGTGCGCGAAGAGCAGCAGCAACGCCCGCGCGCGCCCCGGGTGCATCGGGCGCCACTTCCCCAGCTGCCTGACGTTGGCAACCGCTCCTCCGTTGACGCGCCTGCCCAGGCCCCAGGTGATGCGCTTGCGCCAGGCAACGGGGCTCTGGCCGACGACCCGGGCCAAGCGCCCAAACGGCGCCGCCGCCGCCGCTCGGGCGCGGGCCGCAGTGCCGGCGACACCGATGCGGCAGGCGGAGCTGGCGAATAGGCCCTGTGCGCCCCGAAGTCAGCGCCTGTCTGGCACTGGGCGCCAACCTCGGCGATGCCCGGGCCACCCTGCTCTGGGCCATGGCAGCTATCAATGCGCTGCCGGGTTGCCGGGTGATGCAGCGCTCGTCCCTGTACCGCAGCGCACCGCTAGATTCAAGCGGGCCCGACTACATCAATGCCGCCGTTACCCTGTGCACCACCCTGACAGCGCCGGCGCTGTTGAACCAACTGCAGGGCCTGGAGCGACAGGCTGGGCGCGAACGCCCCTACCGCAACGCCCCGCGCACCTTGGACCTCGATATTTTGTTGTACGGCCATGCGCAGGTGTACAGCCCGAGCCTCACCATTCCCCATCCGCGCATGCTCCAGCGTGCCTTCGTGCTCGCACCGTTGGCAGAGATCGCGCCCCTGCGGGTCAGTGCGGCCCAGCTTGAGGCAGTGGGCGGCCAGGTTTGTGAGCGGCTGGCGCCCGGCGCCTGATGTAGCGCAGCTCTGTGGCCCTGTTGGGCTGCTCAATGCAGGTCTCGCAGCGCCTGACGTTCTCGCCAAAGCTGGGCTGCAAAGGCCAGCAAAGAGGCGGCTGCGGGCAGCATCAGCAACAGTTGCAGCGGCCGGTTTTGCTCAAAATCCAGCGTGCCGCTTGCCAGTTGCCACAAAGTCAGCAGCAGCACCAGTGCCAGCCCAATTTGGGGCGCCCCTTGCGGCCGGTACCAGCCCGGTCCAACCCGCTGTTGCAACAGATGGCCCAGGGCGCCCGCCAGCAGGCCCAGAGCCGCGCCGGCCCAGACGTCAGCCGGCCAATGCGCGCCCACCGCCACGCGGGACAGGCCAACACCGCTTGCCAATACAAACAGCCCGGGCAGCCAGTGCACCCAGCGCCCGGCGAGCGGCCGAGCCGCCAGGTAAATGGCACTGGCAGCGGCGAATGCGCTCAGCGTGTGGCCCGACGGAAAAGCCTGGTTGTACAAAACTTCGCCCATCAGATCAAAGCGATCTCGCGACAAAACCGCCGCAGGGCGAGGGCTGTCCAGCCAGACCTTGATGCCGCGCGAGAACAGGGCCGCAAAGGGCGCGGCGAACAGCCAGGCCCACATCAAGCGGGGTGCGAGCACCAGCAGGGGCGAGGTCAGCGCCAGCAGCCCCCAGCCATTGCCCAAGAGCGACAGCCCGGCCCACAGGGGCGGTGGCAGGGCTGCAGCGCTGTGGTTGAGGTAAATAAACAGCCCGGGCTCGTACCAGCCCAGCCACAGCGGCGCACCCAGCAGCAGCAGCAGGCAGGCAGCGGCGGCCATTTGTCCGGCTGAGCGCGCCGCCCCGCCGCGGCCTGCCGGCAGCGCCGGCTTCATGGTCTGGCCCCGGCTGCGCCCTGCCAGTGGTGGCAGGCGTAAAAGCGAAATATCGCCGTGGCCCGGCCCAGCCGCTGCGGCTCCAGGGTATCGAGCAATTGGCAATCCTCAAACCCATTGGGCCCCAGCGGCGCAGCAAAGGGCATCAGCGACCAGTCCAGCAGCAGTGTGCCGGCCCCCGGTGCCAGTGGCGCAGCCCACAGGTCAAACTGGTCCGTGCGCTGGTCGAGCACCTGCACGGGCAGCGGCCTGGCATACCAACCCAGGCGGCTGCCCAAAGTCCAATGTTGAACCGCCACCGATGACAGCCCCTCTTGCCGGGCCAGCTGGCGGGCCCGCTCCCCGGCAAGCTCCCAGCCATGCAGGTCGGCAAACGGGTTGTCGGCGGCGCCAAGCGGCGTCTTGTCGCTGGACCATGGCAGCAGCCCCGTCAGCATCGTGGCAAGCAGCAGGGCCAGTGTCAGCCCCTCGAACCCGGCTGCTGCGGCCATCCACCGGCGCCGGCCCAGCGCAAAGGCGCGGGACAGTCCAATACCGGCCAGCGGTGCCAGCGCTGCCCAGGCTGGCGCTGTCCAATGAGGCAGTCCGCTGCCGCCACCCGAGAGATAGGCCAGCACCCCGAATGGCAGCACAAAAAACAGGGCACTCAGGCGGGCTGCTGGCGCAGCCACCAGGCGCCAGCCCTGCCAGGCCCACAGCATCAGGGGCCCATAGGCCAGCGCTTGCAGCAGGCCAAAAATCAGCAGGTTGCGTACTTGCCAGTGCGCGCCCGCGCCGTGGCGAATTTGGTAGTTGAAGGACAGCCATTGGTGCTGTGCGTTCCATATAAACACCGGCGCCACCACGGCCAAGGCTGTCAGCACTGCGGCCCACAGCCAAGGCTGGCGCAACAGTTGCAGGCCGTGTCTGCCCAGCAGGCAGGCCACCACCGCCAGCGCGGCCAGAATGGCCGTGTATTTGGCCAGGCCGGCCAGGCCCAGCAACAGCCCCAGCAGCAGCCAATCTTGCGGGCGGTGGCCGGCTTGCGGGCGCATCAAGCGCAGGGTCTGTCGCAGCAGGGCCAGGCTGAGCAGCACCAGCAGGCTGTCGGGCACCAGGGCAATGCCCAGCAGGTTGAACATCGGCGCCAAAACAAACACCAGCACTGCGGCCAGGCCAGCCTTCGCGTCAGGTGGGCTGCCTGTCGGGCCGGAGCTGGCACACAGGTCGCAGGCGAGTTGGTAGACCAGCCAGCCCGAGGCCAGCCAGACCAGGCCGGGCACCAGTCGTAAAACCACCACCGGTGCATCCAGGGCCACCAGTGGCCACTGCACCCAACCTACCAGTGGCGGGTGGTCAAAATAGCTCAGGGCCGGGCGCAGGGCATACAACAAGTAGTGGGCCTCATCCACCGACAGCCCGTGCATCCCGCCTACCACGCTGTGCAGCACAAAACCCAGCCCCAACAAGGTTTGCGCCAGTCGCGTAGCAGTGAAGGGCAGGGCTGGCATGGGCAGGGGGCGGAGGCTCAAATTCAAGCGTGCAAGTCTAACGCTCGGCTTGAGTGCCACAGCCAAGCGGGCCGGCCAAAGTAAACCCCTTAGAATTTATTGAGCCTGTCCAAGCCAGCCAAAGCCATGCCACCAAGCCCTGTCAACTACCGCCAACACACCCAGCAGCAAAGCTATCAATTCGAGCTGCTCCGGGCTGCCAAGTCTGTGCGCCGGTGCTGCCTGGGGGCTGCCGTTGCACTGCTCTTGGCCGATGCCGCCTTGTCCCAAGTGATCAGCCTCAGTGCGCTTGAGGCCAGTGTCAAACAGGGCGATGTCAAAGCCATGCTCCGACTTGCCCAGGGTTACGAAATTGGCGAAGGCGTAGAAAAGAATTTTCCGAAATCAAACTTTCTGTACTGCAGTGCGGCCCAGCTGGGCGATGTTCAGGCGCAGTTCAAACTGGGCTGGATTTACGCCAATGGCCGGGCGCTTACCCGGGATGTCGAAGTGGCTGCCGGGCTTTTTGCGCGGGCAGCGGCGCAGGGGCACGATGAGTCCGCGCAACTGCGCAACTACATGCAGACCGAACTGAAAATTCGGATCAATCCCAAGGTGCCGCCCTGCGAGGAGCCAGAGGCGCCGCTGGCTTTGCAAATGTCCAGAGAATTACCTGCAGGTGCCAACAGCCTGCCTGCACAAACCCGCTGACCCCAAAGTGCAACCTTTGGCAACCGCCAAATTGCCCCAAGACACAGGTGCGACACGGCTGATGCACCCGCTCCTGCACAATCCCTGCCTTCAACCGGAGAAGCTCCATGGCGCGCACCATCCAGCAATTGTTTGACCTCAGCGGCAAGTCTGCGCTGATTACCGGCGGCTCGCGTGGCCTGGGTTTGCAAATGGCTCACGCGCTTGGCGAGGCCGGGGCGCGCATCATGCTCAGCGCGCGCAAAGCGCCAGAACTCGAGCAGGCCTGCGCCGAGTTGCAGGCCGCTGGCATTGACGCCCGGTGGATCGCCGCTGACTGTGCTCTAGACCTGGAAATCGCCCGCTTGGCCAATGAGACGCTGCAGCGCATGGGGGATATCGATATTTTGGTCAACAACGCCGGTGCGGCTTGGGGCGCTCCCGCCGAAGACCACCCCATTGCGGCCTGGGACAAGGTGATGAACCTCAACATCCGGGGCTACTTCCTGCTCAGCCAGGCCATCGCCAAACAGAGCATGATTGCGCGGCGCAGTGGGCGCATCATCAATATCGCCTCCATCGCCGGGCTGGGTGGCAACCCGCCGGCGATGAACACCATTGCCTACAACACCTCCAAGGGGGCGGCCATCAACTTCACGCGGGCCTTGGGCGCCGAATGGGGCAAGTACAACATCACGGTGAACGCCATCTGTCCGGGGTTTTTTCCGACCAAGCTCAGCCAGGGCGCGATTGATGCTTTTGGTCATGAGGCGATGGCCTCCCGCGCGCCCTTGCTGCGCCTGGGTGATGATGAAGACCTCAAGGGCCTGTGCCTGCTGTTTGCATCCGATGCTGGCAAGCACATCACCGGCCAGTGGCTGGCGGTGGATGG
>SHXM01000030.1 GCA_009693325.1 Rhodoferax sp. | reverse complement strand
CTGACCGCCGAATCGCTGCCAGGCTGCTGGTACAGGGGGCAAAAATCAGTCAGCCGGCCCGGCGCGATCAGCACGCCACCGGCATGCATGCCAACATTGCGGGTCAAACCCTCGAGTTTGCGAGCGAGCTCGAGCAGGGTGCGCACATCCTCCTCCCGGCTCTCGCGCTCGGCCAGCAGCGGCTCGTCGGTGGCGTACACAGTCTTGTCGTCCTTTTTACGCTCGGGCGGCGGCAACTGCAGACTCACGCTGACGCCGGGCTTGTTCGGGATCAGCTTGCTGATGCCGTCGCAAAAGTTGTAGCTCATGTCCAGCACCCGGCCCACGTCGCGCACGGCTGCACGCGCAGCGAGGGTGCCAAAAGTGACGATCTGGCTGACCGCGTCGCGGCCGTACTTGAGCTTGACGTAGTCGATCACCCGGTCCCGGTTGCCCTGGCAGAAGTCGATGTCGAAATCTGGCATGGAGACCCGCTCGGGATTCAAAAATCGCTCAAACAGCAGCTTGTATTGCAGCGGGTCGAGGTCGGTTATTTTCAGCGCATAGGCCACCAGCGAGCCGGCACCCGAGCCGCGCCCCGGCCCGACCGGGCAGCCGTGGGTCTTGGCCCAGTTGATGAAATCTCCCACAATCAAAAAGTAGCCATGAAAACCCATCTTCAAGATGGTGTTGATCTCGAACTCAAGCCGCTCCGCATACTCAGGCCGTCGCAGTTCGCGCTGCCCGGCGTCTCGGTAGAGGTGCTGCAACCGCTCCTCAAGACCCGCATGAACCACCTGGCGGAAATAGGCTTCGGTCGAGAGCCGCTGACCATTGACCTCGGGCGTCGGGAACTCGGGCAGTTGCGGCTGGCCCAACTGCAGCACCACATTGCAACGCCGCGCAATTTCCAGCGTGTTGGCCAGCGCCGATGGCACATCGGCAAACAGTGCCTGCATTTGCGCCGAAGATTTGAAATACTGCTCCCGCGTGAAGCGGCGTGTGCGCCTTGGATTGGCCAGTATTTCGCCCTCAGCAATACAGACCCGAGCCTCATGGGCCTCAAAATCCTCTGGCGCACCGAACTGCACCGGATGAGTGGCCACCACCGGCAGCGCCATGCGCGCAGCCAGTTTGACGCTGGCCGCCACATGCGCCTCGTCATCAGGGCGCCCGGCGCGCTGCAGTTCCAGATAAAAACGGTGTGGAAAAAGCTGTGCGAATTGCAAGGCCACTTCACTGGCCCGTGCTTCGTCCCCCTGCAGCAGGGCCTGTCCGACCGGCCCGGCCTGGGCACCGGACAACACAATCAAGCCTTCCTGGCATTCGCGCAGCCAGGCCAGCCGCACCACGGCCTGCCCCGCGCCTACGTGCTGGGTCCAGGCTCGGGCCAGCAACTCACACACATTCAAGTAGCCCTGCTGGTTTTGCACCAGCAAGACCATGCGCGTTGGCGCGGCTGCGTCTTTGCCCAGACCCTCTAGCCAGACCTCCGTACCCAGCAGCGGTTTGACGCCACGCTTGCGCGCCTCTTTGTAAAACTTGACAGCACCAAACAAATTGCCCAAATCGGTGATGGCCAAGGCCGCCTGCTGCTGCTCGCTGGCAACGCGCAGCACATCTTCAATCCGGCAGGTGCCGTCAACCACAGAAAATTCAGTGTGCAGACGAAGGTGAACAAACATGGGCGCTATTGTGCCGCGCGCCCAGGGCCCTCTTAAAATCGCCAAGCCATGTCTGTTCTCAATATTTCAGCCTATAAATTTATTGCCCTACACGATATCCAGGCCCTGCGAGAAGGTCTGCTGGCGCAGTCCCTGGGCCTGCAACTCAAGGGCACTGTGCTGCTGGCGCAAGAGGGCATCAACCTGTTTTTGGCGGGGCCGGCCCCGGCGGTGCGGGACTTTGTGGCGCAACTGCAGCAGGACCCCCGCTTTGCCGACCTGGCGCCCAAAGAGAGTTGGTCGGCCACGCAGCCCTTCAAGAAGCTGCTGGTCAAGGTCAAACGCGAGATCATCCGCATGGACCATCCGGCCATCCGGCCGGCACAAGGCCGGGCGCCGGCCGTCTCACCCGACACGCTCAAGCGCTGGCTGGACGCCGGCGTGGACGATGCCGGGCGGCCGGTGGTGCTGCTCGACACCCGCAACGGCTTCGAGGTGGACGAGGGCACGTTTGAAGGCGCCATTGACTGGCGGCTGACCAAGTTCAGCGATTTTCCGCAGGCCCTGCTGGCGCACCGGAACCAGCTGCAGGGCAAGACCGTGGTGAGCTTTTGCACCGGCGGCATCCGCTGCGAAAAGGCCGCGATTTTCATGCATGAGCACGACTTGCCGAACACCTACCAGCTCGAGGGCGGCATTCTCAAGTACCTTGAGGAGACCGGCGGTGCGCACTACCGCGGCAACTGCTTTGTGTTTGATGAACGCCGCACGGTCGATGCCCGACTCGACCCCCAGCCGTCATCGCCAGCCTGACAGGGCATCTCTGCTGGCTCAGCGCTTGAACTTTTCTGCCAACTCGGCGATGCGCTGGCCGAACAGGCGGCCGGTTTCCAGGTCACCGGCGTTCATCTCGGCGGCACCGGCGTCGCCCGGCGTTTGTGCCATCGGGCCGGCAGAAGAGGCCAGGTAGTTGAGGTCGCTGCGCTGCGAGGCCTTGGTGGTGTTGTAGTTGATGCCGGTGCCGGCCCAGACGCCGCCGTGCTGCATGGCCAGGGTCATGAAGTAGTGCAGGGTGGAGTGCTTGTCACCGTTCATGTTGGCACTGTTGGTGAAGCCGCCAAAAATCTTGTCTTTCCAGGCCTGGGTGTACCAGGGCTTGGAGGTGGCGTCGGCAAACTTCTTGAACTGCCAGCTGACCGTGCCCATGTAGGTCGGCGAGCCAAAAATGATCGCATCGGCAGCAGCCAGCGTGTCCCAGGCGGCGTCGGGCAGATTGCCATCGGCGTCAATGCTGAGCAGCTCAGCGCCGGCGCCTTGCGCCACCGACTGCGCCAGGCGCTGAGTGTGACCGTAACCCGAATGAAAAACAACTGCGACTTTTGCCATGTTCATGCTCCTTGATGTGGCGGGAAGAAAGAGCCCGTGCGGTGCGGGCGTCGGGAAATTGAAGGCAGGCGGCCGCTCAGGCGCTGAGGTCAAACACCAGCACCTCGGCGTCCTGAGCATGGCTCAAGTGCAAGTGAGCCTCGTGAGCCAGCAGGGCGGCGTCGCCCGCACGTAGCGCGGTGCCGTTGACCTGAATCTGGCCGCGCAGCACCTGCACATAGGCTTTGCGCGACGGGTCCAGTGGCAAGTCGGCACTCTGCACGCCGTCGAACAGGCCAGCATAGAGCCGGGCATCGGCGTGCAGGGTGACCGCACCTTCGGCGCCGCCGGGTGCGGCGACCAGCCGCAGGCGGCCCTGCTTGTCGCTAGCGGCAAAGGTTTTTTGCTCGTAGCTGGGTTCGATGCCAGTCACATTGGGCTCGATCCAAATCTGAAAAAAATGCGTTGTTTGCTCAGGCGCATGGTTGAACTCGCTGTGCTGCACGCCGCGCCCGGCGCTCATGCGCTGAACGTCGCCTGGCGGGATGCCTAGCAAGTTGCCCATGCTGTCCTTGTGGGCGAGCTCGCCAGACAGCACGTAGCTGATGATTTCCATGTCGCGGTGGCCGTGGGTACCAAAGCCGGTGCCTGGGGCAATGCGGTCTTCATTGATCACGCGCAGGTTGCCCCAGCCCATGTGTTGGGCGTCAAAGTAGCCGGCAAACGAAAAACTGTGGAACGACTTGAGCCAGCCGTGGTCGGCATAGCCCCGGTCGCCCGAGGGACGGACGGTGAACAAGGTGAATCTCCTGAAGCAGTCTCGACTGTACGGGCGCCGCTGTCCCCGGTGGTGCAGGGGATTTGATGGCATCATTCAAACAATTCGAATCTATTTGAGTCAAAGATGCAAAACGCGCGCGATGTGTTGACCCCTGATGCGCTGGGCATGCTGCAGACCATCGCCAGCGCCGGCAGCTTTGCCGCCGCAGCCCGAGAGCTGGGCATGGTGCCCAGTGCCCTGAGCTACCGGGTGCGGCAGATTGAGGATGCACTGGATGTGCTGCTGTATGACCGCAGCTCACGCCAGGCCCGACCCACCGAGGCCGGTGCCGAACTGCTGCGCGAGGGCAACCGGCTGCTGGCCGACCTGGAGGCCGTGGCCAACCGGGTCAAACGCGTGGCGACTGGCTGGGAGCCACAGCTGACCATCGCGGTGGACAGCATCATTGCCAAGCCCACTGTGATGGACTTGTGCGAGCGCTTTCTGGCGCTGCAGCCACCCACCCGCATCAAGCTGCGCGATGAAACCCTATCGGGCACGCTGGAGGCGCTGACCTCGGGCCAGGCCGATCTGGCGATTGGCGTGGCCGAGGTGCATCTGCAAGACGGCCTGGAGGGCCAGTTGCTGGGCGAGGTCAGTTTTGTTTATGCCGTGGCACCGCACCACCCGCTGGCCGCCGTCGCCGAGCTGCTGACTGACGACGACGTGCGCCAGCACCGTGCGGTGGCGGTGGCCGACACCATCACCCGCGGCGGCGGCCTGTCGATCGGCCTGCTGGGCGGCCAGGACGTGTTCACCGTGGCCACCATGCAGGCTAAGCTCGATGCCCAGTTGCGCGGCCTGGGCTGCGGCTTTGTGCCGGAATGCATGGCGCGCCGTGATATCGAAGCCGGGCGGCTGGTGGTCAAGCCGATGGCGCGGCCGCAGCGCGTGGCGCTGGTGCATTACGCCTGGCGCCGCACCGCCCGCGAGGCGCAGGGTCGGGCCTTGCAGTGGTGGCTGAGCCAACTGGAGCAGCCGACCACCCGCGCCGCTTTGCTGGAACGCCACCAAGGCGTGTAAAGTGCATCCAACAACATAACTCCCGGAGATACCCGCCATGGCCCTGTCTGCCCCCCAACATCTGGCTGTGATTGGCGCTGGCATGGCCGGCATTGCCTGCGCCCGCACGCTGGTGCAGGCCGGGCACACCGTGCAGCTGTTTGAAAAAAGCCGGGGCGTGGGTGGCCGCATGGCCACGCGCAGCAGCCTCTTTGGCAGCTTTGACCACGGGGCCCAATATTTCACCCAGCGTGATCCGCGTTTCAGCCAGGCGCTAGCCACTGTGCCCGGTTTGTGCAAGCCCTGGAGCGCCAACACCGTGCGGGTGCTGGACGCGCAAGGGCGTGTTGCCGCCGCCGGACTGCCGCCGCGCGAATCACACTGGGTGCCGGCGCCTGGCATGAATGCGCTGGCCCGGCAGTGGGTACAGCCGCTGCTGGCTGAGCTGACCCTGCAAACCCGCATCACCCGGCTGGAGCGTGATGCCCTGCACGCCCGGCGCTGGCAGCTGCGCACCGAGGGGCCCGATGGCGGGCAGCAGGTGTTCTCCGGCTTTCATGGGGTGCTGCTGGCCATGCCCTCGCCGCAAACCCGCGAGCTGCTGCAGGGCTCTGGCCTGGCCGAGGCCTGGGTCAAGCGCCTGGAGTGGGTGCAGGTGGCGCCCTGCTGGACTTTGATGCTGGCCTTTCCGCAGGCCATGCAACCCGGCATGAACGCGCTGGGGCCGCAGTGGAATGCGGCGCGCAGCACCCACCACCGCATCGCCTGGCTGGCACGGGAATCGAGCAAGCCGGGTCGGGAGCCGATCGAACGCTGGACGGTACAAGCCAGCGCAGCATGGTCGCAGGAGCATCTGGAAGACGACGCCCAGCGCGTGCAGGGCAAGCTGCTCAAGGCTTTCTCTGAGGTGACGGGCATCCGTGCCGAGCCGGCTTATGTGGACACCCAACGCTGGCGCTATGCACAGACCACGGCGCCGCTGGGGCAGAGCCACTTGTGGGACGCCAAAACCGGACTTGGCGCCTGCGGCGACTGGTGCCTGGGCCACCGGGTCGAGAATGCTTTTGTCTCAGGGCTGGAGCTGGCACTCGCGGTGGCGTGAAGCTGCCCTACCCTGCCGGCTACCGGGGCCGCTTTGCCCCCTCCCCCACCGGCCCGCTGCACGCCGGCTCGCTGGTGGCGGCACTGGCCAGTTGGCTGGATGCGCGAGCCCAGCAGGGCCAATGGCTGGTGCGACTGGAAGACACCGACCGCGAGCGTTGTGTTGCTGGCGCCGGCCGGCTGATCCTGCAGCAACTGGCCGACTGCGGCTTGCGAGCGGACGAGGCGCCGGTCTGGCAGGCCGAGCGCAGCGTGCTGTACCAATGGTCGCTGGATGCGCTGGTGCAGCGGGGCCTGGCCTACCCCTGCAGCTGCTCACGCAAAGACATCGAACTGGTACTGGCCAACCGCGCTCAGGCGCGGCCACGCCATGGCGAACTGATCTACCCCGGCACCTGCCGCAGCGGCCTGCACGGCAACCCGGCCCGAGCCTGGCGCCTGCGCACCGATTTACCCACACCAAATCAGCCCCCAGCCCCGGTGGCTATTGGGGCTAGCGCTGGGGATTCAGGAGCGGGTAGCGTCATCTGCTGGCAGGACCGCCGGCTCGGCGCCCAGCAGCAGGACGTTGCCGCCGAGGTGTGCGACTTTGTGCTCAAACGCGCCGATGGCGGTTTTGCCTACCAGCTCGCAGTGGTGGTGGATGACGCGGCGCAGGGCATCACCGATGTGGTGCGGGGCGAAGACCTGGCCGACAACACGGCGCGCCAAATTTTGCTGCAACGCCAGCTCGGCCTGGCCACGCCACGCTACCTGCACACGCCACTGGTGCGCAACGCCCAGGGCGAGAAGCTCTCCAAGCAAACCGGCGCCCCGGCGCTAGACACCCGCGCACCGCTGGCCGCGCTGAACGCCGCCGCCGCCGTGCTGGGCCTGCTGCCCATGGCGGGCAGTTTGCCTGAGGCTCTGGCCAGTTGGGTGGCGCAATGGCGGGCGCTTTGGCCCCTGTCGGTTGACCATAGTGCCAGGCGGCGTCTCTACAATCCCGCCCTGTGAACGACACTGCCATCCCCGCCACTCTGGCCGCTGAGTACGACTTGCCCGACCCGCCCAACTCGTCCGATGGCACGGCCAGCACCGTGCCCCGGCGCGCCGGCCGCGCCCCGGGCGATGTGGCCTACCCCAAGGCGATCAAAAGTTTTGTGCGGCGCGCCGGTCGCACCACCACCGGCCAGGCCAAGGCGCTGGCCGAACTGGGCCCCCGTGTGCTGCTGCCCTACCAGCCCACTGCTCTTGATTTTGAAGCAGTGTTTTCAGGCGTGACAAGGGTTTGCGGCACAAATGATGCAAAAAATCGGCCGCTGGTGCTGGAGATCGGCTTTGGCATGGGCGAGGCCACGGCGCACATTGCAGCGCTGCTATCCGACACCCGGTTTGTGTGCTGTGAAGTGCACGAGCCCGGTGTGGGCGCGCTGCTCAAACGCATTGGCGAGCAAGACCTGCACAACATCCGAATCATTGCCCACGACGCAGTCGAGGTGATCGACCACATGCTGCCACTGGCCAGCCTGGATGGTGTGCACATTTTTTTTCCCGACCCCTGGCACAAAAAGAAACACAACAAGCGCCGCCTGATCCAGGTGCCGCTGGTGACCAAACTGGCGGCCCGATTAAAACCCGGCGGCTACCTGCACTGCGCCACCGACTGGCAACCCTATGCCGAGCAGATCCTGAACGTGCTGGGCGCCGAACCGCAACTGGCCAACCGCGCCGGCGCCAGCCACCCGGAACTGGCCGGCTACGCCCCCAAGCCCCACTACCGGCCGCTGACCAAGTTTGAAAACCGGGGCATCCGGCTCGGCCACGGCGTGTGGGACCTGGTGTTTGAGCGGGTCTAGTCCAAGCGGCCACAAGCTGCCATCCCAATTGCCGCCAGTGTTACCGCCAGTGTTGCCGCCCATGCGCGACGGTGTAGGCCCCAGCTGCGTCTCGCTGCCCGCCGGCCCCTGGGCAACCCTGCTGGATTTTTTGGTGCAGCGCTTTCCCGGCGTTGCCGCTGAGGTCTGGCAGCAGCGGCTGCTGCAGGGTGACGTGGTGGACGAGCATGGCGCCCCGGTCACCCCAGAACGGAGCTACCAGGCCGATCTGCGCCTGTACTACTACCGCTCGGTGCCCGACGAGGTGCCCATCCCTTTTGAGGAGGCGGTGCTGTTTCAGGACGACCATCTTGTGGTGGCCGACAAACCGCATTTTTTACCGGTCGTGCCCTCGGGCGGCTACCTGCAGCAGACCCTGCTGGTGCGGCTCAAACGCCGGCTCGGGCTGGCCGACCTGGTGCCGCTGCACCGCATCGACCGCGACACCGCAGGGCTGGTGCTGTTCTCGGTCAATCCGGCCACGCGCGGCATCTACCAGGGCTTGTTTCGCCAGCACACCATGCGCAAAACCTACCAGGCCACCGCCCGCTGGGACGCCGACTTGCCCTGGCCCCTGCGGCGCGAAACCCGCATCGGCGACAGCGCGCACTTCATGCAGCAGCAGGAGCTGCCCGGCCCGCCCAACGCCATCACCCTGATCCAGCCTCTGGCGGTGTACGGTAACTTGGCGCGGTACCAGCTGCAGCCCGTCACCGGCCACCGGCACCAACTGCGGGTGCACATGAACGCCCTGGGCCTGCCGATTCTGGGCGACGGCATCTACCCCACCCTCACACCCGAAGGCCACACCAACCCGGCCCTACCGCTGCAACTGCTGGCGCAGGCACTGGAATTTACCGATCCGCTCACCGGGCAGACCCGGCGGTTCGAGAGTGAGCGGCGGTTGTTGGCGTTGGAGGGCCTGAGTCAGCTTGCCGTTCTGTCGCTGGACCGGTGACCGCTCGGAACCCTGTTGGTGTTGGTCGGCTCCGGGGGCGGCGCGTTGAGACCTTGGGCGGGGTTTGCGCGGCGCGAAAAGCCCATAGCCACGAACGTCACTAACACTGAGCGCCGCATAGCTTCGGCTATTCCGACGGCCGCCAGCACGCCCCTCTGGGTGGATGGTGGGGTTTGCGGGCGCAGACCCCATTCGCGGTTGCCCACCCGGTGCCCCAACTAACAAGTGGTTGACTCAGCAGCTTCAACCGGTCAAAAGCGTCAGCCCGCGAGCGTGGGCCGGAGAACGCGAACCACGCCGCCCGCCAGGCGCCGCTTCAAAGCCGCTCAGCGACCCAAGCCTGAATGCTGGCCAGGGCGGCGGGTAGTTTGGCGGGCTCGGTGCCGCCGGCCATGGCCATGTCGGGTTTGCCGCCGCCTTTGCCGCCGAGCTGCTGGGCCACAAAGTTGACCAGCTCGCCGGCCTTGACTCTGCCGGTCAGGTCAGGCGTGACGCCGGCGGCCAGCTGCACCTTGTCGCCGTCCACGGTGGCCAGCACGATCACCGCGTTTTTGAGCTTGTCTTTGAGCTTGTCCATGGTCTCGCGCAGCGCCTTGCTGTCGGCGCCGTCCAGCCGCGCGGCCAGAAAGCGGATGCCTTTGAGGTCGATGGCCTGCGCCACCAGCTCGTCACCCTGGTTGGACGCCAGCCGGCCCTTGAGCGCGGCCAATTCTTTCTCCAGCCCTTTGACCTGCTCCAGCACCTGGCCCACGCGCTCGTGCAGCTCGGCCACTGGCGCCTTCAAGGCCCCGGCCACCTGGCCCATGGTGGCTTCCAGGTCCTGCAGGTAATGCAGCGCGTGCTGGCCGGTCACCGCCTCGATGCGGCGCACGCCAGACGCCACGCCGCTCTCGGCCACCACCTTGAACAGGCCGATGTCGCCAGTGCGCTGCACATGGGTGCCGCCGCAGAGCTCGGTGGTGCTGCCGATGTCCAGCACCCGCACCACCTCGCCGTATTTTTCGCCAAACAGCATCATGGCGCCGGTTTGCTTGGCGGCTTCCATGTCCATCAGCCGCGCCTGGGTGGCGGTATTGCTCAATATCTCGGCATTGACAAGGACTTCGACCTCGCGGATTTCGGCGTCGCTCACCGGCGCGTTGTGGGCAAAGTCAAAACGGGTGCGCTCGGCATTCACCAGGCTGCCCTTTTGCTGCACATGGCTGCCCAGCACCTCGCGCAGCGCCTGGTGCATCAGGTGGGTGACGCTGTGGTTGCGCATGGTGGCGGCGCGCAGCGACGCGTCCACATGGGCAGTAACGGCATCGCCCACGGCCAGGCTGCCGCTCTTGAGCGTGCCGTGGTGGCCAAACACATCGGCCTTGATCTTTTGCGTGTCGGCCACCTGAAACAGGCCCTGGTCGCAAAACACCGCGCCCTGGTCGCCAACCTGGCCGCCGCTCTCGCTGTAGAAGGGCGTGGTGGCCAGCACCAGCACGCCACTCTGACCGGCTTTCAGGGCGCTGACCGGCGCCCCGTCTACATACATTGCTACGATTTTTGTAGTAGACGTGAGCTCGTCGTAGCCGACAAAGTCATTGCCCTCGCCGGCATAGTCCAACGCCTTGTCCATCTTGAACTTGCCAGCGGCGCGGCCCTGGGCCTTTTGTTTTTCCATGGCGGCATGAAAACCGGCCTCGTCCACACTCAAATCGCGCTCACGGCAGACGTCGGCCGACAAATCGAGCGGGAAACCAAAGGTGTCGTGCAGCTTGAAGGCCACATCGCCCGGCAGCACGGTCACACCGCCGGCCAGCGCCTCGTCCAGGATGTGCATGCCATTGGCCAGGGTCTCGAAAAAGCGCTCTTCTTCGGCCTTGAGCACCTCGGTGATGCGCTGCTGATCGGCCCTGAGTTTGGGGTAGGCCTCGCCCATCAGGGCCACGAGGTCTGGCACCAATTTATGGAAGAACGGTGTGCCCCGGCCCAGCTTGTAGCCGTGGCGGATGGCGCGGCGCACGATGCGGCGCTGCACGTAACCGCGCCCCTCATTGGACGGCACCACACCGTCACTCACCAGAAAGGCGGTGGCGCGGATGTGGTCGGCAATCACGCGCAGACTCTTGTTGCCCAGGTCGGTGCAGCCGGTCTCGCGGGCGGCGGCGCGGATCAGGGCGTCAAACAGGTCGATCTCGTAATTGCTGTGCACGTGCTGCAGAATCGCCGCCAGCCGCTCCAGCCCCATGCCGGTGTCAACACAGGGCGCGGGCAGCGGCAGCAGCCGGCCGTCGGCCTGCATGTCGAACTGCATGAACACGTGGTTCCAGATCTCGATGTAGCGGTCGCCGTCCTGCTCGGGGCTGCCGGGCGGGCCGCCCGCCACCTCGGGGCCGTGGTCGTAAAAAATCTCCGAGCAGGGGCCGCAGGGGCCGGTGTCGGCCATCATCCAGAAGTTGTCCGAGGCGTACTTGGCGCCCTTGTTGTCGCCAATGCGCACCACCCGCTCGGGCGGCAGGCCGATTTCTTGGGTCCAGATGTCGTAGGCCTCGTCGTCGTCGATATAGACCGTGGCCCACAGCTTGTCGGCCGGCAACTTGTAGACCTGGGTCAGCAGCTCCCAGCCCCACTTGAGAGACTCGCGCTTGAAATAGTCGCCAAAGCTCCAGTTGCCCATCATCTCGAAAAAGGTGTGATGGCGCGCGGTGTAGCCCACGTTTTCCAGGTCGTTGTGCTTGCCGCCGGCGCGCAGGCAGGCCTGCACCGAAGCCGCCCGCACATAAGAGCGCTTGTCGGAGCCCAGAAACACATCTTTGAACTGCACCATGCCCGAGTTGGTGAACATGAGCGTCGGGTCATTGCCCGGAACCAGCGGGCTCGATGCCACGGCCGTGTGCCCTTTGGACTCGAAAAAATCGAGAAAAATCTGGCGGATATCGGCAACGCTGGCGGGGGTGGCAGGCAAAGTCATGATGGGTCGAACCGGGTTGAACTGCGTCTGTGGGCAGTCGTCAATTTTAGGTCATGCAGGGCGCCGGCCGGCTATGGCGGCAGGCCGATGCGCGCTTATGATGGAGACAAATCAACTCCAAAGACCCCCGCCATGGACATGAAGACTTCGCCGCTGGCGATGCTCAAAGACCCCAGCCTGCTCAAGACCGACGGTCTGATCAACGGCCAGTGGGTGGCCGGCAGCAGCCGTTTTGACGTGCTTGACCCGTCCAACGGCCACAAGCTGGCTGATGTGGCCAACCTGGGCCCGGCCGAGGCCGAGGCAGCCATCGCGGCGGCCAATGCCGCCTGGCCGGCCTGGCGCAAGAAAACCGCCAAAGAGCGCAGCATCATCCTGCGCAAGTGGTTTGACCTGCTGATGGCCAACCAGGACGACCTGGGCCGCATCATGACCGCCGAGCAGGGCAAGCCTTTTCCCGAGGCCAAGGGCGAAGTGGCCTATGGCGCCAGCTTTGTCGAGTGGTTTGCCGAAGAAGCCAAGCGCATCAACGGCGAAACCCTGCCGCAGTTTGACAACAACCGCCGCCTGATCATTTTGAAGGAGCCGATCGGTGTGTGCGCCGCCATCACGCCCTGGAACTTCCCGCTGGCCATGATCACCCGCAAAGTGGCGCCTGCGCTGGCCGCCGGCTGCCCGGTCATCATCAAACCGGCCGAGCTGACCCCGCTGACCGCACTGGCCGCGGCCGAGCTGGCACTGCGCGCAGGTATTCCGCCCGGCGTGCTGAACATGATCACCGCCGACTCAGCCAACTCGATTGCCGTGGGCAAGGTGCTGTGCGCCAGCGATGTGGTGCGCCACATCAGCTTTACCGGCAGCACCGAGGTCGGCCGCATCCTGATGGCGCAAAGCGCACCCACCGTCAAGAAAATGTCGCTCGAGCTGGGCGGCAACGCGCCCTTCATCGTGTTTGACGACGCTGACATCGACTCGGCGGTAGAGGGTGCCATGCTCAGCAAGTACCGCAACGCCGGCCAGACCTGCGTCTGCGCCAACCGCTTTTACGTGCAAGAGGCGGTGTACGACCAGTTTGTGGCCAAGTTCTCGGCCAAGGTCCGGGCGCTCAAAGTCGGCAACGGCTTTGAGGACGGCGTCATGCAGGGCCCGCTGATTGAAGACGCGGCGGTCGAGAAGGTCAGTCGCCATGTGGCTGACGCGCTGGCCAAGGGTGGCCGGATCACGGTGGGCGGCAGCAAGATGGCCGGCCAGTTTTTTGAGCCAACGGTCATCGCAGAGGCCAGCGCCGACATGCTGTGCGCCAAAGAAGAAACCTTTGGCCCCTTTGCCCCGGTGTTCCGGTTCAAAACCGAGCAAGAGGCGATTGATGCCGCCAACGCCACCGAATTCGGCCTGGCCAGCTACTTCTACAGCCGCGACGTGGGCCGCATTTTCCGCGTCAGCGAGGCGCTGGAGTACGGCATGGTCGGCATCAACGTGGGCATCCTGGCCACCGAGCACGTGCCCTTTGGCGGCGTCAAACAATCGGGCCTGGGCCGCGAGGGTTCGCACCACGGAATCGACGACTATGTCGAAATTAAATACCTGTGCATCGGGGATGTGCTGAAGTAAGAGGCACAAGCGCGCACCCAGTGAGCACCAGCGTTCAGGCTGCCCGCCACAGGCTTTCCGTCACGGCGCCGCCACCGCCGGCAAGGCCGGGGGTCGGGCCAGCAAAAACAGCACCGAGCCACAGCCAGCCGTGAGCGCCAGCACGCTGAAGCCCAGTCGGTAATTGCCGGTCAAATCGGCCAGTATGCCGGCCACCAGGGGCCCGGCAATCTGGCCCAGGGCGATGATGACCGCCGACAGGCCCAAAATTGTTCCAATCGCGTTTCGACCAAAATAATCAGCCCGAATGGCCTGCATGAAGGGGCCCCTCAGGCCCCACGCAAAACCGTGCAGCAGGGCAAAGCCGACCACCTCAAAGGTATGGGTGGCATAGGCCAAGAGCAGCAGCCCCAGGGCATGACCCAGCATGCAGGCAGCAGCGATGTAGCGCTTGTCGACTCGGTCGCCAATCACCAGCCCCAGTCCTACGCCAGCCAATTGCCCGACTGTCATCACCATGATCACCAGAGCGGCTTGCGGTACCGAATAAGCGAGCCCCTCTTTGAGGTGGGTGATGGCATGCACATTGATCGCCGTGACCACCAGCAGCGCAAAGGCATGTCCTAAGGCGAGCAGCCAAAAAGCCTGTGTGCGCAGGGCCTGCCGGGCGGTAAATTCAAGCTGCACAGAACGCCCGGTTGCCGCGTCGCCCGGGCTGCCAGCTGGCGCTAGCGGCAGGCCATCAACGGTCTCACCGTGGTCTTGCGGACGGCGCCGTATCACAGAGGCCAGAGGCAAGCCGATCAATATAGCGATCAGGCCCGAACCCATGGCGGTGTTTCGCCACCCGAAATGGTGCATGGACCAGGCTACCAAAGGCACGGCCAGCCCGCCCAGCGCCAGACCCAGACTCACCAGGGACAGCGCTCTGGCGCGGTAGCGCTCAAACCACTGAATCAGCGACACCGTGAGCGGGAAATACCCTCCCAGACTGGCACCCACAGCCAGCAAAATCGAACACATATAGAACCCGGCCAGCGAGTCGATCTGGCTCAGCGCAACAAAGCCCAGCCCAAACACAACAATACCGATCCGAATCATGGAGCCGGGTCCAAAGCGGTCCATCAGCACCCCCAGCAGGGGGCCAACAATGGCTGCCTCCACCGATTGCAGTGCAGCGGCGCCAGACAAAGCGGTCTTGCTCCAGCCGCGCTCGTCTGACAAGACTGCCACATAGGCGCCAAAGGACTGGGTCAGCAGCGCCGACAACATGAACTGCATGCCACAAGCGGCACCTGCCATGCGCCAGCCGTAGAAAATTTTCAAATGCCAGTCACCCCAAAACAGGCCGCAACAAAGGCCTTGAACAGAGCAAAAAAAGTGCGTGGCTTATTTAAAAATATTGCCAAAAAATGACTGTACGCCGTCCCAGATGGAGCGGCCTATGTCTTGCACCGCGTCAACCACGGCCGAGCCTGAAGAGGCTGGTTTTTGACCGCCACTGGTGGCCGCACAACCGGTAATCGCAACAAAAGCGATGCCCAGAAGGGCTGTTTTTAATCTGCTCATCTTGTCTCCTCGAACTGTAAAAATTGAACCCGTAAAACCCCTGCAAGCCGCTGGGCCAAGGTGCCCGAGGCCAGCGCAGGCTCCAACGCGGATGTCATCTTAACCGCTGGCTGGGTGCGGCTTGCACTAAACTTGCGCTGTAAAACGCGGGTGTAGTTCAATGGCAGAACGGCAGCTTCCCAAGCTTCATACGAGGGTTCGATTCCCTTCACCCGCTCCAATCCACCAGCCAGGTCAGCGGCCCAGGGTGCGCGCCCAGGGGTTGTGGCCACAAAAAAGGCTAGTTCATGCGCCACGAGAAGCTCAGCATCATCTTCCACGGCGACAACGCCAGCAACTTCCGTCCAGGCTTTGAGCGACTGCTCGCCACCCAGCACCGGCTGATTGATTTGAGCGAGGGTCTGGCCAGCGCAGCCGAGCGGACCGAGTACGAGAATGCGGATGTGATCATTGGCGTCAAGTTCAACGCCAGCCTGCCGCTGCCCCGCCATTTGCGCTTGTTTCATGCGCCAGCAGCGGGTACGGACGCCATCGACCCAGACCTGCTGCCGGCCAGCGCTGCCTTGTGCAATTGCTTCGGCCACGAGGCCGCGATTGCCGAGTATGTGATGACCGCCCTGCTGCTGCGGCATGTGCCCCTGGCCGCCGCCGATGCTGACTTGCGGGCGCAGCGCTGGACTTACTGGGCTGGCCGGCTCACCGGCTTGCGCACCGAACTGGGCGGCCAGACCATCGGCCTGCTGGGCTTTGGCCATATTGCCAAAGCGATTGCCGCGCGCGCCAAAGCCTTTGGCATGGGCGTCCACGTGGCCAATCGCAGCACAGTGAGCAGCCCGCTGGTAGACCGCTATTTCAGCCTGGCTGAGCTGCAGTCATTCATGGGCTCGGCTGATGCGCTGGTGGTGTCCCTGCCCTTGGCAGAACAGACCCGCGGCCTGATCGGGCAAGCTGAGTTGGCGGCGATGCGCCCCGGGGCCGTCATCCTGAATGTGGGGCGCGGCCCGGTGATTGAGGAACAGGCCCTGTTTGATGCGCTGGCCGAAGGACGCATCGGCGGCGCCATCATCGATACCTGGTACCAGTACCCGACGCCAACACAGGCCGAATGCGCCCCCTCCAGCCTGGACTTTGCCAGCCTGCCAAATGTCGTGATGACACCGCATATGTCCGGCTGGACCACCGGCACAGTGCTACGCCGTCAGCACACCATGGCAGACAATATTGCGCGCTTGGCCGACGGGCGTTCGCTGCTCAATGTGGTCAGGCAAGCGGCTTAGGGCCCAGAGCGCCCTAGCCGCCCTGGCCTGCGCGGTCTAGTGAAGCGGCACGCCAGTCTTGGACTGCAGTTCCTCTAGGCTTACACCGGGCGCCAGCTCCACCACTTTGAGGCCGTGTGGCGTCACATCCAACACAGCCAGGTCGGTGATGATGCGGTCCACCACGCCCAGGCCGGTCAGCGGCAGGGTGCAGTGCGGCAAGATTTTGAGGTCGATCGTGCCGTCTTTCTTTTTGGCCACGTGCTCCATCAGCACCACCACGCTCTTGACGCCGGCCACCAGGTCCATCGCGCCGCCCATGCCCTTGACCATCTTGCCCGGGATCATCCAGTTGGCCAGGTCGCCTTTTTCGTTAACCTGCATCGCACCCAGAATGCTCAGGTTAATTTTGCCGCCACGGATCATGGCAAAGCTGTCATGGCTGCCAAAAATGCTGGAGCCGGCAATCGTGGTCACCGTCTGCTTGCCGGCGTTAATCAAGTCGGCGTCCACCTGGTCTTCTGTCGGGAACGGGCCGATGCCCAGCATACCGTTTTCGCTCTGCAACCAAACCTCGATGTCGGGGTTGACAAAGTTGGCCACCAGGGTCGGCAGGCCAATGCCCAGGTTGACGTAGAAGCCGTCTTGCAGCTCCTGCGCAGCCTTGGCCGCCATTTGGTCGTGTGTCCAGGCCATGGTCAGACTCCTGCTTTCTCGGTGATGGTGCGTTTCTCAATGCGCTTTTCGGGGTGGGCGTTGAGCACAATGCGGTGCACATAGATGCCAGGCAGGTGCACGGCATCCGGGTCAAAGCTGCCGGTGTCCACAATCTCTTCCACCTCCACAACAGTGATCTTGCCGGCCATGGCTACCGCCGGGTTGAAGTTGCGGGCAGTGCGGCGAAACACCAGGTTGCCGCTTTTGTCGGCCTTCCAGGCCTTGACCAGCGATACCTCGGGCACCAGGGCACGCTCCATCACGTAGACCTGACCATCAAATTCACGGGTCTCCTTGCCTTCGGCGACCTGGGTGCCGACGCCGGTGCGGGTGTAAAACGCCGGGATACCGGCGCCGCCGGCGCGCAGCTTCTCGGCCAGCGTGCCCTGCGGCGTGAACTCGAGTTGCAGTTCGCCGGCCAGGTACTGGCGTTCGAACTCTTTGTTCTCGCCCACGTAGCTGGAGATCATCTTGCTGATCTGGCGGGTTTCCAACAGCTTGCCCAGGCCGAACCCATCCACCCCAGCGTTGTTGGAGATCACGGTGAGGTCGCGCGCGCCGCTGTCGCGCAGGGCTTGGATCAAGGCTTCGGGAATGCCGCACAGGCCAAAACCGCCAACAGCCAGCAACTGGCCGTCGCGCACGATGCCCTGCAAGGCCGCCGCCGCACTGGGGAAAATCTTGTTCACGAATCAAACTCCTGAAATTAGCTCAATGCGCCAAGAATACTACGCCTGCGCAGACCTACTCTGCGGCCCTGGCGCAAGCCGGCCAGGGGAGTTGAGCGCAGCCGGGGCTCGTCCTGCCGGATCTGGTCTGGGCTACTCGATCTTCAGGTTTTGGGTTTTCACCACCGCGGCCCAGGCCCGGTAATCGGCCTCGATGAAGGCGGCGAGTTGGGCCGGCGTGCCGACGGCCGGCTCAACCGCGTCGGCCTTGAAACGGGCCAGCACATCGGGCATGGCCACCATTTTGCGCAGCGCCGCATTGAGCTTGTCCACCACCGACGCTGGCGTGCCCAGGGGAGCGGCAATCGCAAAATAGTTCAGCACATCGATGCCGGCAAACCCCGACTCTGCAATGCTGGGTACCTCGGGCAGGGCGCTCGAGCGCTTGGCGCTCGTCACGGCCAGGGCCTTGACACGTCCGTCTTTAATGAAGGGAAGCAGCGCAGGAATGGTGCCGGTGACCAATTGAATCTGGTCGGCAATCATGTCTAGCGTGGCGGGTGCGACGCCCTTGTAGGGAACATGAACGATGTTCGTAGCAGTGCTGGCTTTCAACTGCTCAAGCACCAGGTGGTTCACACCACCCGCCCCGGCCGAGCCGTAATTGAGCACACCGGGCTTTTGACGCGCCAACTCAACCATCTCCTTCATGTTCGAGACTGGCAGGCTGGTGTTGGCAGCCCACACCAGAGGTCCGGTGGCAATCAAGCCCACCGGCGCAAAACCGCGCAGCGGGTCATAGCCTGCGCTGGGCAAAGATGCCGCTACTGTGGTGAAGGGGGAGGCCAGCAACAGCAGGTTGTAGCCGTCGGGCGCTTGCTGCGCCACATGCTGGGCACCAATGGCCCCCGAGGCGCCTGCCCGGTTCTCCACAATAAAACTGCCGCCCATCAACTCAGCGAGTTTTTGGGCCACCAGACGGCCCATCGCATCGGTGCCGGCACCCGGCGCAAAAGGCACCACAATGCGCACCGGTCGCTCAGGATAGGTGGCAGGGTTTTGCGCTTGAGCGCTGAACTGGGGCATCAGCAGCAGCGCTGCGGCCAGACTCAGCAAGTTGCGGCGAGAGAGGTTCTTGAAAATCATGGTGGGCCTCAAAAGGTTGGAGTGGAAAGCCCGGGATTGTGCTGCACTAGCCGGCAGCGCCCATGACAATCGCATGACACCCACCTGCGCGGGATTCGTCCTGGCGACGGGGCGCTGGGCATAATGCCACGGCCAACACTTGAAAAAAGCCCCGCCATGAGCCGCTACCCCGCCCCCGAACTCAAGGATCTGCCCGAGGATATTCGCGCCAAAGTGCTCGAAGTCCAGAACAAGGCCGGCTTTGTGCCCAACGTCTTTTTGGCCCTGGCACGCCGCCCGGCCGAATGGCGGGCGTTTTTTGCCTACCACGATGCCCTGATGCTCAAAGAGGACTCGGGCCTCTCCAAGGGCGACCGCGAGATGATCGTCACCACCACCAGCGCCGCCAACAACTGCCTGTACTGTGTGGTGGCACATGGTGCCATTCTGCGCATTTACGAGAAAAAACCACTCGTGGCCGACCAGGTGGCGGTGAACTACCGCAAGGCCGACATCACGCCGCGCCAGCGCGCCATGCTCGACTTCGCCATGAAGGTGTGCCTGCAGTCCGACCAAGTTGCCGAGCCGGACTTTGCGGCCCTGCACGCGCACGGCTTCGATGATGAGGACATCTGGGATATTGCCGCCATCACCGCCTTCTTTGGGCTGTCGAACCGCATGGCCTCGTTCAGCGGCATGATGCCCAACCCCGAGTTCTACCTGATGGGCCGCCTGCCCAAGGCCAAGTAGCTCAGGCGCTGACCACTGCGCGCAGCCAGTCGGGCAGGTTGCGGGCCTTTTTTTCCGGGAAATTGACCCAGATGGTGGTGGCACCGCCCGCCGCGCAAATCACCTCGGGCTGATCGGTCCGGGCCATGGTGGCCCAGGTCTCAAAGGTGCTGCGACGCGGGTCGCTGGCGTACATCTTGATCAGCACCTCGCCAGGGTATTCGAGTTGCTGATAAAAATTACAAAATGCGTTGACGATGACCGGCCCCTCGCCCTCGGGGTCAGGCTGGCAGCCAATCGAGCGCATCCAGTCGATGCGGCAGGTCTCGAGGTAACGAAAATAACTGGTGTTGTTGACATGCTGCATAGCGTCCATATCGCCCCAGCGGATCGCAATGCGCATCTCAAAGATCAGTTTCTTGGCCTCAGGAATATCAAATTTCATATTGCCAGGCCTACAGGTTCAGGCGCCGAATCCGTCGTCTGCCGCAATCACTGCACCATTGATGAAGTGGCTCTCCTTGGCGCATAACATCACCACTACCGCGTCCAAATCTTGTACCTGCCCGACGCGCTTGCGCGGCAACATTTGAATCAGTTTCTGGCCCTGCTCGGTTTGCCAGTGGTGGTGATTGATCTCGGTGTCGATGTAGCCCGGACAAAGGGCATTCACATTGATCCCGAAACGACCCCATTCCACCGCCATAGCCTTGGTCATCTGAACTACTGCCGCCTTGCTCATGGCGTACACGCTGATCTGGGGCAACACACGCAGGCCGGCCATGGAGGCAATATTGACGATTCGCCCGCCCGTGTAGGTGCCGGGTGCTGCGCCCCGGGCGCGCGCCAGCATGCGCTTGCCGACTTCCTGAGCGACAAAAAATGCACCCCGCACATTGGTGTTGAAGGTGAAATCAAAATCATCTTCGGTCACATCCTGGATACGCTGCGTGGTGCTGACACCCGAGTTGTTGATCAGGATATCGATCGAGCCGACCTCGGTTTCAGCATGGGCGACGGCCGATTTGATGGAATCATGGTCGGTCACGTCGAGCTCCACCACATGGGCATCACCCCCTTCGGCCTCAATGCGGGCGCGCAAATCCTTCAGCAACTCCATGCGCCGGCTGGCCAACACCACGGCAGCGCCCGCGCGGGCCAAGGTCTGCGCAAATTGGGCGCCCAGGCCGCTCGAAGCGCCGGTGATGAAGGCCACGCGGCCTGAGAGGTCAATGCTATAGGCCATGTCGGGTTTCTCCAGAGTTGAGGGGTGCTCACAGCACCGGGGTGATTCACCGAATAAAATCAGTAGCCCCCACCGCGGCAAGAGGCTTTGGGCCAAGCGCCCTGAGCAAGCCCGATTATCAAACCAGAACCTCCAAGAAGCAGCAGCATGACAAACCAGGACCTACTGGCCCAGTTCGGCCCCCGTGAAGCCATGGAATACGACCTGGTCGTGGTCGGCGGTGGCCCGGGTGGTCTGGCCACCGCCATCCGCTTCAAGCAACTGGTGACTGAAAAAGGCCAGGACCTGTCGGTGGTGGTGCTGGAAAAAGGCTCCGAGCCGGGCGCCCACATCCTGTCCGGCGCCATCATGGACCCGAAAGCGCTGAGCGAGCTGATCCCGGACTGGCAGGCGCGCGGCGCGCCGCTCAAGCAGCCGGTGACTGACGACGCCTATGTCTTTCTGGGCGAAAAAACCGGCTTTCGGGTGCCCAATATGGTGTTGCCACCGTTTGCCGACAACCATGGCAACTACATCATCAGTCTGGGTGCGCTCACCAAATGGATGGCCGAGCAGGCCGAAGCGCTGGGCGTGGAGATTTTCCCGGGCTTCACCGGTGCCGAGGTGCTCTACAACGCCGATGGCTCGGTCAAGGGGGTAGCCACTGGCAACATGGGCGTTGGCAAAGATGGCGAGCCGATGGACAGTTTCCAGCTTGGTATGGAACTGCTGGGTAAATACACCGTGTTTGCCGAAGGCGCGCGCGGCCACCTGGGCAAACAGCTCATCGCCAAATTCAAGCTCGACGAGGGACGTGACCCGCAAAGTTTTGGCATCGGCATCAAGGAACTGTGGGAAATCGACCCCAGCCGGCACCAACCCGGCTTTGTGATGCACACCGCCGGCTGGCCCATGGCGTCTGACACCTATGGCGGCGCCTTCCTCTACCACCTGCCAGACAACAAAGTGGCTTTAGGCTTTGTCACCGGGTTGGGCTACACCAACCCTTATCTGAGCCCGTTTGAAGAGCTGCAACGCTGGAAAACCCACCCCAACGTGCGTTACTACTTCGAGAACGACAAGGGCGAGGTCACCGCCAAGCGCTTGTCGTACGGGGCGCGAGCCATCAATGCCAGCGGCCTCAACGCTCTGCCCAAAACGGTGTTCCCAGGCGGCGCGCTGGTGGGCTGCAATGCAGGCTACCTCAATGTGGGCCGCATCAAGGGCAGCCACGCCGCCATCAAGACCGGCATGCTGGCGGCCGAGGCCGCCTTTGAGGCCGTACTGGCCGGGCGCCAGCATGATGAACTGAGCGCCTACCCCGCGGCCTTTGAGGCCAGCTGGCTGCACACCGAGCTCAACAAGGACCGCAACTTCAAGAACTGGTTCAAGTACGGTCTGACCACGGCCACGCTGATGAACGGCTTTGAGCAGTTTGTGCTACGCGGCCACATCCCCTGGACCCTGCGCCGCGACAAGCCCGACCACGCCTACCTCAAACCCGCCGCCGAGTGCCAGCCCATCCATTACCCCAAGCCCGATGGCAAACTGACCTTTGACCGCCTGAGCAGCGTCTTCATCAGCAACACCAACCACGAAGAGCAGCAACCGGCACACCTGACGCTCAGGGACAGCTCGGTGCCGGTGAGCATCAACCTGGCCAAGTATGCCGGGCCAGAGGCCCGCTACTGCCCGGCCGGCGTGTATGAATACGTGAAAAACGACGACAACACCGACCGGCTGCAGATCAACGCGCAAAACTGCGTGCATTGCAAAACCTGCGACATCAAAGACCCGACCCAAAACATTGTCTGGGTTACACCCGAGGGTGGTGGCGGGCCGAATTACGCCGGCATGTGAAACCGGTTTGACTCCCGAGACGACGAGCTCGGCCCGCCCTGCCAACATGACGTTAGAATTTCTGCTGTCAGGAGAGCGTTGGGGTTGAAAGCGGTTCACGACCGGTTGCACCACCAAACGCCGAAGGCGCATGACGGCTGATCACAGCGGTCTGAACGCTCAGGCAAAAGGACTGACAAACATGGACTGATCTTGCCGGTCAATCCATGACTCCCCACTGGAGAGAGGCGGCAGCACATGCCGCCCACCGAAGGAGCAAACCGCAGCCCACTGCGCCAGAGTTAAGGTGCGGTCAGGCCGGCGAATCTCTCAGGTACCACGGACAGCGGGGGCCAACCATGGCCTAGGTCATGGCGTGTGCCCGTCGTTTGACTGTCCAGGAATGCACCATGAATCTCCCGTCGGATGAATTGCTTAAGACCGCCTTGCACGACTTGCATCTGGCTCTGGGCGCCCGCATGGTGCCGTTTGCCGGCTACAGCATGCCGGTGCAATACCCGGCCGGTCTACTGGCAGAGCACCACCACACCCGCAAGGCTGCCAGCCTGTTTGACGTGTCCCATATGGGCCAGTTGCGCCTGCTTGGGCCCGATGCAGCCGCTGCCCTGGAAACCTTGCTGCCGGTTGATGTGATCGGCCTGGCAAGCGGCCGCCAGCGCTACGGGCTGCTGCTCAATGAGGCAGGCGGCATCATCGATGACCTGATGTTCGTCAACCGCGCCAACAGCCATGGCGACCTGTTGTTGGTGGTCAATGGCGCCTGCAAGACGGCCGATACGGCACACATCACGGCCGGCATCGGCCAGCGCTGCCAGGTTTTGCCCCTTCCCGAGCTGGCCTTGCTGGCGCTGCAGGGGCCGCAGGCGGCCACAGCGCTGCAGCGCCTGTGCCCCGCCATCGATCAGTTGGTGTTCATGAGCGGCGGCGGTTTTGATGTCGACTGCAGCACGGGTGGCGCTACCCAGCCGGTGCCCTGTTACATCACCCGCAGCGGCTACACCGGCGAGGATGGTTTTGAGATCTCGGTGCACCAGGACCATGCTGCCGAACTCGCGCGCACCCTGCTGGCCCAGCCCGAAGTTCGGCCGGCCGGCCTGGGGGCGCGCAATTCGCTGCGGCTGGAGGCCGGTCTGTGCCTGTACGGCAATGACATCGACAGCACCACCACCCCGGTCGAGGCCGGCCTGAACTGGGCCATCCAGAAGGTGCGCCGCAGCGGTGGCGCGCGCGCCGGCGGTTTTCCGGGCGCTGCAAAGATACTGGCGCAGTTGTCAGGCGGGACTGGGGCTGATGGCCGAAAACTCGTCGGACTTCGGGCCCTGGAACGGGTACCGGTGCGCGAGCACTGCGTACTCCAAGCCACCGACGGGCAGGCACTGGGCGAAGTCACCAGTGGCTTGCTCAGCCCGAGCGTGGACGCGCCGATCGCGCTGGGCTATCTGCCACCGGCATTCAGTACGCCGGGCACCCGGCTGCAGGCGCTGGTACGCGGCAAGCCGGTGCCAATGGAGGTCGTCGCCCTGCCATTTGTGACGCACCGCTACGTGCGTGCGTAACTCGCCAGCCCTGCTCTTTGTCGCGATTTTTTCGATATTTTTTGAAAGGAAGTTTTCATGACCCTCCATTACACCCCCGACCATGAATGGCTGCAAACCGCAACCAACCCGGTGAGCGCCGGCGATATCGTCACCGTTGGCATCACCCACCACGCCCAGGACGCTCTGGGCGACG
>SHXM01000029.1 GCA_009693325.1 Rhodoferax sp. | reverse complement strand
CACTGGTCCAGACCCGGGGCCTCACCCGGGTCTTCCAGAGCCGGGCCGGTCTGTTCGCAAAGCAGCGCACGCTGGCAGCCGTGAGCGATGTCGACCTCGACATCCCGCGCGGCCGCGTGACCGGCGTGGTGGGCGAATCCGGCTGTGGCAAGTCAACTCTCGCCCGGCTTGTGCTGCGCCTGCTGGATGCCAGCAGCGGCAGCGTGCATGTCGACGGCACCGACCTGGCGAGCCTGCCGCCCGCCGGTTTGCGGGCATTGCGCCGGCGCATGCAGATGGTGTTTCAGGACCCCTATTCGTCCATCGACCCGCGCTACAGCGTGCACGATGCGGTGCTGGAGCCGCTGCGCGTTCAGGGCCTGGCGCGGGATGAGTCGGCCAACCGGGCCAAGGTCGAGTCACTGATGGCCATGGTGGGCCTCAACCCGGTGATGGCCGACACCTACCCGCACCAGTTGTCGGGCGGGCAGAAGCAGCGCGTTGGCATTGCGCGGGCCTTGGCGCTGCAACCTGACTTTCTGGTGCTCGACGAGCCCACAGCCTCGCTGGATGTGTCGATCCAGGCCCAGATCATCGCCCTGCTGGAGCAACTTCAGGCCGACCTGGGCCTGACCTACCTGTTCATCTCGCACGACCTGGGGCTTGTGCGCTACTTTTGCCACCGGGTTGTGGTGATGTACCTCGGCCGGGTGGTCGAGATCCTGCCCGATCCGACAGCAACGCCGCGCCACCCCTACACCCGGGCGCTGATGGAGAGCACCTTCGAGCCCGACCCGCGCCGACGCCGCACCGTGACCCTGTTGCATGGCGAGATCGCAGACGCCTTCAACTTGCCGGCCGGCTGTGCCTACGCGGCCCGCTGTCCAGCGGCCACGCAGCGCTGCCGCAGTGAGCGCCCTAAACTCATCCACCCGGATGGCGTGGCAGAGGGCCACAGCCTGGCCTGCCACCACCCCCAGGGGTCCTGATCCACTGGCCAACCGGCCCCACACCTGCGAGGTAGCCCATGACCCGATTCCACGTGCTCACCGCCGAGTTTCTGCACGAGACCAACACCTTCTGCAAACTACCCACCAACCTGGCGGTCTTTGCCGAACGCGGACTGCTCTACGGCGCTGAGGCCGTCGCGGCGCGTCAAGACAACAACACGGAGCTCGGTGGTTTTCTGGAGGCCGGCTCCGCCTACAACTGGGATGTCACGCATGTGATCAGTGCCCACGCGCAGCCGGGCGGACTCGTCACGCGCGAGGCCTTTGACACACTCACCGACCCCATCGTGGCAGCGGCCAAGGCCCATCGCGACACGCTTGACGGCATCTTGCTCGGCTTGCACGGCGCCATGGTGACTGATTTTTGTGGCGATGGCGAGGGTGAACTGCTGCGTCGCTTGCGCGCCGTGGTCGGCCCTGACCTGCCGATTGGCATCACCCTGGACCCGCACGCCAATGTCAGCCGCGCCATGTGTGATCTGGCCCAGATCATCGTGTCATTCAAGACCTACCCGCACACCGACATGCGCGTCGCAGCACGGCATGCCGCCGACATTCTGCAGCGCACGATGCAAGGCGAGATCCACCCGGTCACGCTGCGCGTGACCCGCCCCATGCTGGAAGAGGCCAACGGCGGGCGCACCGACATCGGGCCCATGGTCGACCGGTTGGCGCGAGCGCGGGCCTATGAGCAGCAAGCCGACGTGTTCGCTGTCAGCATCAACGGCGCGTTCCCGCATGCCAATATCGCCGAGTTGGGCGCGAGCGTGACCGTGACCGCGCAAGGCGACATGGCCCGCCACGCGGTATTCGCCAGTGAGCTGGCCGACGACATGTGGGCCCGCCGCCACGACGCCATCAACCAGTTCCACACCGTAGCGCAGGCGGCGGCGATCTGCAAGGCCTACCGCCCGCAGGGCCGGGGCCCGATCATCGTCGCCGACTATGCCGACAACCCGGGTGGCGGCACCTATGGCGACTCAACCAACCTGCTCAAGGCCATGCTGGACGCCGGCTTGCAAAACGCCTGTTTCGGGCCGATGGTCGACCCCCAAACCGTGCAGCAGTTGCAAGGCCATGCGCCCGGTGACACCGTCCGCATCGAGCTCGGCGGCAAGACCGATCCGCGTGTTGGCGGCACCCCGCTTGCACTGACGGGCACCCTGGTTTCACTCAATACCAATGGCCACTACACAGGCAGTGGCGCCATGATCGGGGGCCTGCAGCGGTCCTGGGGGCCGCTGGCCGTCGTGCAGGTGGAGGGCATCGAGATTCTGGTGGTGACGGTGCGGGGCCAGATCCTTGATCTTCAGCAGTTCATGGCCTTCGGGATCGATCCCTCACGCAAGGACGTGGTCGCCTTGAAATCCATGCAGCACTTCCGAGCCGCCTTCGAGCCCATTGCAGGCCAAGTCATCGTGTGCGACAGCGACGCCTTGTGCACCGTCAACTACACCGCATTACCCTTTAGTCAGGTGCCGCGCCCTATGTTCCCGCTGGACCGAGACATGGACATCGCGCCTTGGCTGCACGACAACCAGGGTGGGATCTACATCCCTCCGCGTCCCTGAATTTTGCTGGTCGCTTAGGGAACAATGGGCGCCTGCCGGATGAGCTTAAGTCGGGGCCACGCCAAGCAATGAGAGCGTGCGTGCCGCAGGGGGTGCTGACTGGTAGGTCTGCAGCGGGTCAACCGGCGCCTCGGGCAAAGCAAACTGGATGCAGTTGATGAACAGCGAGAACAACTCTGCCTGCGAACCAATGTCGAGCTTGCGGTAGATGTTTCGGCGGTGGATCTTGATGGTGCCTTCGGTGGTGGCGAGCCGCTGCGCCGTCAGCGCCGACGAGTAACCGCTGATCAGGTAAAACAACACTTGGCGCTCCCGCTGTGTCAGCAGCGAGCTGGCGAAATTCTCGATCGTGGCCTGCACCTTGCGGTGGGTCAAGTTGTCGGTGTCGCGCCGCGAGGCAGCGGCGGTGAGCTCATGGTGGCGTGCAGCGGAGGCAAAGATCACCGGCAGCAGGGTGGTGATTGCGACCATGTCGGCATCCTGGAACTTCGGGTGCCGGATGCTGCGCTCGATGAAGATATTGAGCGCACTGTCCGCGTCGATGCGCCACAGCAGTTCGATCGAATCTGACAACCCGATTTGCGAATAAAACACCCGGTAGTACTCGCTCTGGAAAAAATCGTCGGGCGCGATATCTGTGAGCCGGTGAGCACCATTGGACGCACCGGCCGCAAACAGCTGGTAATGCGGATCCAGCACATAGGGGCCAGACAGGTAGGCATCCTCGGGCAGCGCACGCTCCGATGGGTCGAACCGGTGCAGGATTCGCCGTGGGCGTTGCTCACGGTAGTAGACCATCGCGCCCCCGGAATCGATGGCGCACACTGTGCCCAGCAAATTAAGCACGGCATCGAACCAGTCTGCGCTGCCAATGGCCGCGGTCATCCGGGCCAGTGCGCTGACGAGGGTGGCGTTCAGCGGCAGGCAGAGTTGTGACTTGAAGGCGTCGTCCATGGCGCTAGGTTAGCAGGATGCCATAACTGCCGGGCTGCACATTGGCCAGACTTCGCATTGATCTCGGTCATGGGTCCAGTCTCAAACAAAGCCGCGCAGCGGCAGGCTGCCATCACGCTGCAGCCAGTTGTGCACCGCATACCTTGCCTGGCCGTCGGTCACGTGCAGGGTATAGGCGTGGCGTGACTGTGGGGAACGGTTCGGCGCGCTGTAGTGCGGCAGCAGGCCGTGAAACACCACCAGCGTACCGGCCACCACTTCCAGCGGCTGCGCTTGGGCACCGCTGGGCCAGGGCGTGGCGTCCAAGGTGTCCATGCGG
The DNA here is from genome assembly GCA_009693325.1 of Rhodoferax sp. GTDB lineage: Bacteria > Pseudomonadota > Gammaproteobacteria > Burkholderiales > Burkholderiaceae_C > Rhodoferax. The sequence continues at coordinate 21,032 of SHXM01000029.1, read as the reverse complement.
ACCACATCGCCCTGGCGCACAAAGCGCTGGCGCAGCGGGCCAAGGTGTGCGCCGGGTGTCACCCACAGGCAGCCGTTATCCAGCGTGGCGTCTTCCAGTGCAAACCAGAAGGTGGTCACGCTTTGCGGCTCAGTCTCAAAAAACGTGGCGTCCTGGTGCCAGCCCACTTCGCCGCCAATGCCGGGCTGTTTGAAGATGTACATCGACTGCCACAGCTGCGGCCGTGCCAGCCCCAGCCCGGCGGCCAGCGCCGCGAGTGCCGGGCCGCGCGAGAAGGCGTCAAACACCGGGTCCAGGTCATGCAGGGCATGGCCGATCTTGTTGATCGACAGCGCTTTGGTCTGGCGCAACTGGCCGGTGGCGTCAAAGGCCTCCTCTTCAAAGAAGCAGCGCACCTGGTCGCCCGAGCCCAAAAAATAATCGTCCGCTGCGCGGCTCTGCGCCTGGGTGGTGAAAATGCTGGCCCGTTGGCCCGGCTCAAAAGCCTCGACTATTTGCCCCGCGCGAGCTCTGAGCAGCGCCAACTCGGCGGCTGGCTTGAAGCCCGGCAGCACCAGAAAACCATCCTGCTGGTAGCGGACCAACTGGGCCTCGGTCAAAGCGCAAAACATGGCTTTGAGTATAGACAGCTCAACTTTCTGCACACACTCTTTCTACCCGGCTCAATCAGGGCTGCGTGGGTCTGCCCGGGGTGCCGGGCACAGACATCACAATACAACGCCCGAGACCCGATTGCCCGTGAGCCCAAAGCAGGAGCTGCCATGAACCTTGTTCCGCTGATCGAACTCAGCCGGGGCGGCACGCCCGAGTGCCTGCACTTTGGCGCCGTGGCCGTGGTCAACACCCGTGGGCAGGTGCTGGCCCAAGTTGGCGATCCGCACTGGCTGACTTTCTCGCGCTCCACGCTCAAAGCCTTGCAGGCACTGCCCTTTATTCAGGCAGGTGGTGCCGCGCATTTTGGTTTGACTACGGCGCAGGTAGCGCTGCTGTGTGCCAGCCACAACGGGGAGGACATGCACGTGGCACAGGCCCAGGGCCTGCTCGACAAAGCCGGGCTCACCTACCAGGCGCTGCGCTGCGGCTGCCATGTGCCGGGCCTGTTCACACTGCTGGAGCAGGCAGCGCCAGCCGGGCTGCAGTTTGATGAGCGACACAACAACTGCAGCGGCAAGCACGCGGGCTTTTTGGCCTACTGCGTGCAACACGGCCTGAGCCTGGACGACTACATTGACCCGCAGCACCCGCTGCAAGCGGCGATACGGCGCGACGTGGCGCGGGCCGTGGGCATGTCTGCCGATAGGCTGACCATGGGTGTGGACGGCTGCTCGGCGCCCAACTACGCGATGCCCCTGTCAAAGCTGGCTTACGGCTACGCCCGCCTAGCCAGCGGTGCGCGAGACACCGAGTTTGGCCAGAGTTTTGCCCTGCTTAGCGAGGCCATGACCAGCCACCCCGAGATGGTGTCAGGCACCGGGCGCAATGACCTGGCCTTCATGCAGGCCGGCCAGGGCGACTGGGTGAGCAAGGTTGGCGCCGACGGCGTGCAAGTGCTGGGCAGCAAGAGCCGCGGCGAGGCTTTTGCAATCAAGATCATCGACGGCAACAAGCCCGCACTGTTTGCGGCCAGCGTGGAGGTGTTGGACCAGCTCGGCTGGCTTGACGCTGCACAGCGCACGGCCTTGGCGCCGTGGCGGGCCAGCATACTGCTCAATGCCCGCCAACTGTCGGTGGGGGAGCGCCGGCCGGTCTTTAAGTTGCAGCGCGCTGCCTGAGCCCGGCCCAAGCAGCCAACTGTCTGCGGGATCAGCCGCGCCCAGCAAAGGGCATTTTGGTGGCCATCACGGTGTGAAACATGACATTGGCTTCGAGCGGCAGGCTGGCCATGTAGAGCACCGATTGGCCGACGATGTTCACATCCATCAAAGGCTCCACCGCTATCTCGCCATTGGCCTGGATCACGCCCTTGGCCATGCGCGCGGCCATCTCGGTGGCGGCATTGCCGATGTCGATCTGACCGACCGCAATATTGTGTTTGCGCCCGTCGAGTGAGGCGGTTTTGGTGAGCCCGCTGACGCCATGCTTGGTGGCGGTGTAGGGGATGGAGTTTGGCCTGGGCGTGGTCGCCGAGATAGATCCGTTGTTGATGATGCGCCCGCCCTTGGGGGTTTGCGCCTTCATCACCCGAAAGGCCTGCTGAATGCACAAAAACACGCCCGTGAGGTTGATGTCAACCACGTTCTTCCACTGCTCGAAGCTCAGGTCTTCGAGCGGTATACCTGGTGCACTGACGCCAGCATTGTTGAACAACAAGTCAAGGCGGCCAAAGCTTGCTACCGTGGTGGCAAACAGCTGCTCGACCGAACCCGGGTCCGACACATCGGCCGACAACGCCAGGCCGCTTGCCGGCGCAGCAGACTCAGCCAGGACCTGCTGCAAGGGTTCAAGGCGTCGGCCGGCCAGCACCACACGGTAGCCAGCGCCCAACAGTGCCAGGGCGGCGGCCTTGCCAACGCCGGTTCCGGCGCCAGTGACGATGGCAACTTTGGGGGACACAGACATGGCAGCTTCCTTATTGGTGTGGGGGGTCGCTGAGATTCTCGCCGATTGGCTGGGGCTCTCGCCGAGGCGGGCGCGTCCTTACAAGAGCACCGCTGGCGGCCCCTGTTCATGGGTCGCCAGCGGTGTCGCCCGCCGACAGCGGCAGTTGCGTCGGGCTAGGCGCTGCGAGGGTTGCAACCGTCAGGCGTGAGACGCAGGTCAGGTCACCCGCGTCGTTGTGCATGTCAATTTGCCAGACCTGGGTGCTTCGCCCTATGTGCACGGGGCGGGCAGTGCCGGTGACCCAGCCATGGCTGACGCCCTTGATATGGTTGGCATTGATGTCGATCCCCACCGCGCGATAACCGCTTGGGCAGCTGAAAGCCGCGCCCAGAGAGCCCAGAGTTTCAGCCAGCACCACGCTTACGCCGCCATGAAACAGGCCAAAGGGCTGCCTGGTGCGTTCGTCCACCGGCAAGCGCGCGCGTAGAAAGTCGTCCCCAATCTCGAGCATCTCCATGCCCAGATGGGCGGCGGCCGTGCCTTGGTTCAGCGCGGTCAGGTCGGCAAGGCAAAGGGGGGTTTTCCAGATCGGCATCACATATCCCAGCTACAGAAGACTGCCAACTATACGGGTCGCGCAGGCCTTGGCTTGGCAGGAATTGGCGCTCAGGTTTGTCGCGGCTTGAAGTTGGTGTGAGCTTCATGGCAACATTGGGTTATGAAAGTACCTTTTACGCCCCAAATGACACTGTACCGTGAATGGTTGGCACAGGAGCGCGGTCTTGGCTTTGAGTCCTATGACGCTTTGTGGCGCTGGTCGGTCAGCGACCTGAGTGCTTTCTGGCAGAGCATTTGGGACTATTTTGATATGCAGTCGCCCACGCCACACACCCAGGTGCGCGATGGCGCGGCCATGCCACACACCCGTTGGTTCACCGGGGCCCGGGTGAACTATGTGCACCAGGTTTTTCGCCATGTGGCAGCGGCCGATGCGGCCGGCTTTGCTGCCATCATCAGCCACAACGAAGAGAGCCTGGGCCAGGGCAGTGCGCGCACCCTGAGTTGGCCGCAACTTCGCCAGCAGGTGGCGGCGATGGCACTGCACCTTCGGGCACAGGGGGTTCAGCCGGGTGACCGTGTGGCCGCTTATCTGCCCAACATTCCAGAGGCCATGGTGGCCTTCATGGCCACCGTCAGTATTGGCGGGGTTTGGAGCATCTGCGCGCCTGATATGGGCACCCAGGCCGTGCTGGACCGTTTCAAGCAAATTGAGCCCCGGGTGCTGATTGCCTGCGACGGCGTACGTTACGGCGGGCGCCGCCTGGAACGCAGCAGCGTGGTGGCCGAATTGCTCGCCGCACTGCCCAGCGTGCAACATGTGGTGCTGCACCAGGTGTTTGAGACCCGCGCTGAGGCCGAACAAAAAATCCCCAACTGTGCCTCCATGGCCAGCATTTGCGCCCGGGATGATGCGCAAACTTCCGCGTTTGAGCCGCTCTGGTTGCCGTTTGACCATCCGCTGTGGATTGTTTATTCCAGCGGCACCACCGGCTTGCCCAAGCCCATCGTGCACGGCCATGGCGGCACGGTGATCGTGGCGCTAGCACTCAAAGTCTTGCACAACGATGTGGGTTCTAGCTACGCCGCCAACTCGCTGGGCGAGCGCTACCACTGGTACAGCTCCACTGGCTGGGTGATGTGGAATGCGCAAATGGGCGGCCTGCTCAACGGCACCACCTGCTGCATTTTTGACGGCAACCCGGCCGGCCGCAGCGTGGACGAGGCCGGCAACAAACTCGCACCCGACTGGGGCACGCTATGGCGCTTTGGTGCCGATGTGGGGGCCACCTTTTTTGGCGCGGGCGCCGCTTTTTTTGCCAACTGCCAAAAAGCTGGCCTGGACCTGACCACCTGCGGCGAGCTGCGCCAGGTGCGCGCCCTGGGCACCACCGGCTCGCCCTTGAGCGTCGACGCCCAAAACTGGGGTACAGCACAGTTCCGAAACCTTCACGCCGAGGGCATCGTCAAAGACGAGGCAAGCGTGGGGGAACAATTTCCCGCCGGGCCGCCCCAAGGAAAATTAACCCCCCCGGGGGGCAGCGACCGACACGAAGTGCGGGAGCGTGGGGGCGATATTTGGTGGTGCAACATCTCCGGCGGCACCGACTTTGCCGGCGCCTTCATTGGCGGCAACCGCGAGTTGCCGCAGGTGCCGGGCGAGATGCAGTGCCGCCTGCTGGGCTGCGCGGTGGAGGCCTGGAACGAGCAGGGCGAACCAGTCATTGGCGAGGTGGGCGAGCTGGTGTGCAGCCAGCCCATCCCCAGCATGCCGCTGTATTTTTGGGGCGATGCCGGCCACCAGCGTTACCTCTCGAGCTACTTTGACATGTACCCCGGCGTCTGGCGCCATGGCGACTGGCTCAAGGTGGGCAGCAACGGCGGCTGCGTCATTTACGGCCGCTCGGATGCCACCATCAACCGGCACGGCCTGCGCATGGGCACCAGCGAGCTCTACAGCGCGGTCGAGGCCCTGCCCGAAGTGCTGGACTCGATGGTGGTCGATCTGGAATACCTGGGCCGCGAGAGCTACATGCCGCTGTTTGTGGTGCTGCGTGACGGCCTGTCGCTCGACGCCAGCCTGCACCAGCGCCTAGTGAACGCCATCAAGACCGCCCTCTCACCGCGTTTTGTGCCCAACGAGATTTTTCAGGTGTCCGAGATTCCACGCACCCTGTCGGGCAAAAAGCAGGAGCTGCCGATCAAGAAATTGCTGCTCGGTCAGCCGCTGGAAAAAGTGGTGAACCGCGAGGCTATGGCCAACCCGGCTTGCCTGGACTGGTATGTGGCGCTGGCCGCGCGGCGCCAAGCCGCATCATGAGCAGCCCGAGCCGGCTTGTGCGCCCGGGCGCCTACTGCGCCCAAGACCCGGCAAAAGGCCAGATCCGGCAAAACAACGAGGCCCTGATCATGGCCGCCGCCGAACGTATTTTTGCCGGCGCTGGCTTTGGCGGCGCCACCATGGCCGTCATTGCCGAGGCGGCCGGCCTGCCCAAGGCCAACCTGCACTATTACTTTGGTAGCAAGCAGGCCCTTTACCGGGCGGTGTTGGCGCGCACGCTGCAAGACTGGTTGGAGCCCACCCGCCGCATCCTGCCTGAGGCCGACCCACGCGCCGCCATTGAGGGCTACATCCGCGACAAAATGGCGCTGTCGGCCCAGCGCCCCCATGCCTCCAAGGTGTTTGCCAACGAGTTGCTGCACGGCGCCCCCGTGCTTGAAGCCCTGCTCGCCACCGAATTGCGAGCGCTGGTGCAAGCCAAGGTGGCGGTGATCAATGGCTGGATCACCGCCGGGCGCATGGCACCGGTTGACGCCACCCACCTGTTCTTCACCATCTGGGCTGCCACCCAGACCTATGCCGACTTTGACGTGCAGGTCTGCGCCGTGCTGGGCCGCCCCGAACTGGGCGCCGCCGACCAGGCCCGCGCCACCGAGCATGTGGTGACGCTGCTGCTGCGGGGGTGTGGCTTGCTGACCGTGTCTGGCTGAAGGCTGCCAGCCGCCTCAGACCTTCAGAGTTAGGCTCTGCTCTAACCCTTGTCGTTGTTGGATAGCCGGCTTTTTAAAGCACTCAATGGCCACATCCGGGACATCGGTAACAGGTGGAAAAAGCCCTGTAGTTTGACAAATTTCAGCTGGCAACCTGCAAATGCTCGGGTATCGGCAAGCGCTGTGCAAAAAAAGGGGCACAAACTCTGAGCCCTTTCTCCGCCCACGGTGGCCACATCGGCTACGGTGCAGCGCACCCATTCCAGCTTAGTGGTCTCAAACCTTTTTTGACCTACGCTGCGCGCACCTCGTGGTCGGTAAAGAAGGACTCAGCGCATGCCGACCGACACCCTGCCAAACACCGCCTGCGCCTCGCGCGGCGGCGGCCTGCCAGCCCCAGCGCGGCTGATACAAAAACGCGCGGGCCAGGGCCACCGGGTCAGCGTCGCCAGCCTGCAAAATAGCTTCGGCCTGCGCTGGCTCGGTGATCAGGCCCACAGCGGTTGTGAGCATGCCGCTAGCCTGTCGGATGGCACGGGCGAAGGGCACCTGGTAGCCTGGGCCAAGGGTGATTTTTTGTTGGGGCGACACGCCGCCAGACGACATATGAATGAAGTCGCAGCCCAGCGCCTTGAGGCGCAGCGCCAACTCGGTGCTTTGCGCCAGGTCCCAGCCGCCCTCGACCCAATCGCTGGCGGAGAGGCGCAGGCCCAGCACGCCATCAAAGGCCTGGCGCACGGCGGCAAACAGTTCGAGCACAAAACGGGTGCGGTTGTCAAAGCTGCCGCCGTAGTTGTCGCTGCGCTGGTTCGCAATAGGCGACAAAAACTCGTGCAGCAGGTAGCCGTGGGCGGCATGCAACTCAACCGCCTCGATACCCATGCGATGCGCGCGCCTGGCAGCCAACACAAATGCCTCGCGAATTTCGGCCATCGCCGCCAGGCTCAGCTCGGCCGGGGGCGGCTCACCGGGTAATTGCGGCAGCGCCGACGGGCCCACTGGCACCCAGCCGCCCGCTTCTGCGCCCAGCAACTGGCCGCCCTGCCAAGGCAGGGCACTGGAGGCCTTGCGCCCCGCATGGGCTAATTGGATGCACACCGGCATGGGCGGCGCGAGTCGGCGCGCCCGTTGCAGGTGCTCCGCCAGTGCGGCATGGGTGCGCTCGTCCCACAGGCCCAGGCAGCCCGGCGTGATTCGGCCCGTAGGCAATACTGCGGTCGCCTCGATGGTCAACAGGGCTGCGCCACTGTTAAGCAGGTTGCCCCAGTGCATCAGGTGCCAGTCGTTTGCGGCGCCGTCTTTCGAGGCGTATTGGCACATCGGCGCGATCACGATGCGGTTGGCCAGCGTCAAGCCGCCGCTCGGCGAGGGCAGTTGCAAGGGGGAGAAAAGCAGGCTCATGCAGGCAAGCCCACCTGGCCGCCCGGGGCAAACAAGGCCTCCATTTCGCGGCGCACCTGGTAAGCCGGGGTGCTGGTGTCAATGGCTACGTCGGCCCAACTCAGGCTTTGGCCTTTTTTGACCGCCCGCACCAACTTGACCTGGTGGGCCAGGCCCAGGGGCAGGCCGCCCTGGGTCACCGAGGTTTGCGCTGGCAGCAGCTTGCCCCACACCGTGTAGCCGCCCTCGCCATCAAGCATGTCGCCCGCCTTGAGGTCTTTCTTGGCCGTGGCCACCACATCGGCGTTCCAACAGGTGGCCACGCCAGTGGGCTCGCCACGCAGGGCCACACTCGCCACCGACACCCCGAGCTCCAGGCCAATCAGGTGCCAGCGCTTGTACAAGGTGAAATAGCGCCCGCTGGGGTCGGTGTGTGCGTTGTACTCTTCAAAACAGTTCTTGATGTACTCGGTCTCGGCCTCCACCGTCACCCAGACCCCCATGCGGATGTCATAGGGGATTTTTCGGCCATTGGCCTCCAGCGATGAGATAACCTCGACCATGCCTTTGCGTTCAAGCACGCCGCCCTCGTCAATGGGCCGGGTGACAAAGGGGATGTCCTCGACGCTGGCGGGCGGGTAGAGCAGGCCGTTGCTGGGCACGGTCAGCCCAGTGGCATTGGCCACGGCCGTGGACTCGATCGAGGGCTTGGAGCCGTCCAGAAAGCTGTTGAACATTTTTGGATTTAGCCCGCCGCGCGCGGCCTGCTCCGGGCTCAAGCCGTAGTTGGCCCAGACAGTCTCAGGGGTCGATTCGCAAAAATGGGGCAGCCACTTGTGCCCACGCCCCGCCGCAACCACAGGAAAGCCGCAGGTGCGGGCCCAGTCAACCAGGTCGCAAATCAGGGCCGGTTGATCGCCAAAAGCAAGCGAGTAGACCACGCCAGCCTGCGCTGCCTTGCGCGCCAGCAGGGGCCCGCAAAAAGCGTCCGCCTCCACGGTGACATTGACAACATGCTTGCCGTGAGCAAACGCCTGAAGGCAATGCGCCACGGCGGCCACCGGGTTGCCGGTGCACTCCACAATGATGTCGATCTGCGGATGGGTCACCAGCGCCTGCCAGTCCTCGGTGATCCAGGTAGCCCCGCTTTGAAGCGCCGCCTGGGCTGAGGGCGCCTGCATTTGCGCATCGGCCCAGCCAACGCGACGCAAGTTGGTGCGGGCTAGTTCGGGCGACAGATCGGCAATCGCCACCAGATGCACGCCCGGCGTACGGGGAAGCTGCGCCAGATACATGGCGCCAAATTTGCCCGCCCCGATCAGGCCGATGCGTACGGGGCGCAGTTCTGATGCGCGTTGTTGTAGTTTGGTGTAAAGGTTCATGATGCTGCCAGCCTGGCCGGGCCTCAACGGCCGCCAGACGCTCAGGCCATTTCTTCCAGGGAGGTTTGCAGGGCACTTGCTGGCAGACCGTCTTTCCAGGGCAGGTCTACCGCATAGTGTTTTAGCAGACAGTCATCGGGCAGGCAGGTGATGGGCGTGAAATCGCGGTGGGCAATGTACTCTGGTCGCTTGTGGCGTCGAATGTGGTTGCCTACGGCGCACAGGCTGAGGTAGACCGCCACCCGGTTAAAAGGCGACAGGTTGCTGCCCGACGCGTGCACCAGGCACGAGTGAAACAAGATCATGGAGCCAGCTGGCCCCTTGGGGCTGGCGATGCCGCCATGCGCGCCGCCGGCGCGCGCGACAAGCTGGCGAATGAGCTCGTTGTCGACGGTCCACAGCGGGTAACTGGTGGTGCTGAGATCGTGGCTGGCAGCGACCACGCCCTTTTTATGGCTGCCGGGGATGAACATCAGCGGCCCGTTGTACTCGGTCACGTCGTCCAGAAAAATTGCGATGTTCATGGCCCGCTCGGTCGGCATCATGTCGTCATTGAGCCAGGTGCCGTAGTCTTGGTGCCACTGCCACACATCGCCTTCAAAGGCCATCTTGCCATTGATCTTGAACTGGTGCATGTAGAGCTGTTCGCCCAGCAGACTTTGTACCGGCTCAATCATGCGCGGATGGCGTGCAAGTTTGGCAAAGGGCTCGCTATAGAGGTGTGCTGCAAAGTTGGTGCGCACCGCATCCCGGCCCTTCTCGCGCACGTTGTAGGCTTCGCGCCGGGAATAGAGTTCGGGCACGGCCTGGGCCAGGGTACGGGTTTCATCGGCTGTGAACAGCCCGGGGAAAAACAAGTAGCCCTCGGCCTCGAAGCGGGCCTGCTGCTCAGGCGTTAGTTGCATGCGCTGTCTCCTGTCTTGGGGGCGCCAAGTATGCACCAAGACCCAAGCCCCGTGCCCTGCAGCAAACGATGGGGCTTGGCCACGCTTGCGCGGGCCGGCCCCTTGTTGCGGTTTATGATGGACTTTTTGGGAGATTGGCCATGTCCGGATCGATTCTTTCAGCCGAGCAGCGCGCTGCCTATGAGCACGATGGCTACACCCTGGTTCGCAAGCTGTTTGATGACGAGGAAATCGCCATCCTGCGCACTGCCATAGAAAACGACGCGGCCATGAAGAGCCGCCTCTACGACCGCAATGATGCAAGCGGCAAATCAACCCGCATGGCCACCTGGAACCATCCCGGCGACAGCGTCTACGGCCTGGCCGCCCGCTCGCATCGGGTGGTCGACACCATGGAAGACCTGCTCGGTGGCGAGGTCTACCACTACCACTCCAAACTAACCGCCAAAGAGCCTTTTGAAGGAGGCGCCTGGGAGTGGCACCAAGACTACGGCTATTGGTACCACAATGGCTGTGTATTCCCGTATATGGCCAGCGTGATGGTGGCGCTTGACCACAGCACGCGTGAAAACGGTTGCCTGCAGGTGGTTCGAGGCTCGCACCATTGCGGCCGACTTGAGCACGGCGTGCTGCCGGGCGAGCAGGTGGGAGCCGACCCCCGGCGGGTAGAAGAAATCCTCAAGCGCCTGCCTATCGAGCATGCCGAGATGGCGCCCGGCGATGGGCTGTTTTTTCACAGCAATGTGCTGCACCGTTCAGACCAAAACCGCTCGGACAAGCGCCGCTGGACCGTGCTGCACTGCTACAACGCTGCTCGCAACAACCCCTACCTGGAACACCACCACCCTTTCTACACGCCCATCGACAAGGTGGACAACGCCGCGATCAAGCAGGCGGGGGTCAAATTTGCGGCTGGCGCTGAGGAATTTCGCGAGAAATCCTTCAACCCGCCGGAACTCAAACGGCGGCTGGGCTGAGGGTTAGCTGATGCTGCCCATGAAGATCACCGAGATCAGGGTACATGTGCTCAAAAGCGCGCTCGCCCAGCCCTTCGCGTTCTCCCAAGGCTGGGTGCGCCAGCGCAGCGCCACCCTGGTTGAGGTTCTCACCGACGCCGGCCTGATCGGCTGGGGCGAGGCCTTTGCCCAGGGCCTGGAGCCGCCAGAAATTGCAGCTGCCGCGATCGAGCACGCGCTCAAGCCGCTGCTGCTGGGAGCCAACCCACTCGCCACCGAGGTGTTGTGGCACCGCATGTACCACGCTACACGAGACTACGGGCGCAAGGGCTCGGTGGTAGCGGCCATCAGCGCGCTGGATATTGCGCTGTGGGACATCGCTGGCAAGGCCTATGGTGTGCCCATCTATGCCCTGCTGGGAGGTGCTTTTCGCACCCGAGTGGCGCCGTACGCCACGGGCTTTTACCGCATCGAAGGCCAGGGCGAGGCGGCGCGCTTGGCCGCCGAAGCCATCGAGCACAGCGAAGCTGGCTTCCAGATGATGAAGGTCAAGCTGGGCTACGGCGTTGCCGACGATATCGCTTGCATGGCCGCCATCGGGCGGGCCATTGAAGGCCGGGGCATCCGCCTGATGGTGGACACCAACCACGCCTACGGCCGCGCTGAGGCGCTGCGCCTGGGGCGGGCCCTGGCCGATTACGACCTGCTCTGGTATGAAGAGCCGGTTGCCCCGGAAGACCTGCGGGGCTACGCCGAAATGCGCGACAAGCTCACCATGCCAATTGCCGGTGGCGAAAACGAACACACTTTGTATGGCTACCGGGAGCTACTTGCCGCCCATGCGCTTGACATCGCACAGCCCGATTTAGGCTCTTGCGGCGGCCTCAGCGCTGCGCGCCACATTACCGCCCAGGCACAGGCCCATGGCGTGGCAGTCAACCCCCATGTTTGGGGCTCGGCGATTGCACAGGCCGCCTCGCTGCAACTGATTGCCGCACTGCCAATCACGCATCACGCCCTGTTTGCGCAGGGCCCGGTGCTCGAATACGACCGCTCAAGTCACCCTTTTCGCCAGCAATTGATTACCCAGCCGATCATCCAGCAGGGCGGTTGGGTGCAAATACCTGACGGGCCGGGGCTCGGCGTTGAAGTCGACCGCGCCGTGCTGGAGCGCTACCGCGCATAGACCAGGTCTCTGAGCCCGATAGAGATGAAGGGCATGAAGGTGATGGCCATCAGACAAACCAAAACCACCAATACAAAGGGCAGCAGACGCGGAATAATCTGGTCCAAAGAGATGCGCGCCACGGTACAGGCCGCAAACAGGTTGACACCAAAGGGCGGGGTAATCATGCCCAGCGCCAGGTTGACGACCATGATGATGCCAAAGTGCACCGGGTCAACGCCAAAATGCACAGCCACCGGCGCCAGTATGGGCGCCAGCACTATGATGGAGGCCGAGGTTTCGATGAACATGCCAATCACGAACAGGGCCGCATTAACACCCAGCAAAAATAACACCGGCGACTGCAAAATCTCGACCAAAAAAGCAGCAATTCGATCTGGCACACCGGCGCGGGTGATGAGGTAACTGAACAGGCCGGCATTGGCGATGATGAACATAATGACGGCTGACGAAATCACGCTTTTCTTGAGCACCCGCGGCAGGTCAGAGAACCGGGTCTCCCGGTAAACAAACACGCCCACGATAAAAGCATAGAACACGGCCACAACCGACGCCTCGGTAGGGGTAAACACGCCGCCGTAAATACCGCCCAGAATGATGATTGGCATGAGAAGCGCCAAAATAGCCTTGCGTGTTGCCAGCAGAAAAGGCAGTTTGCCCTCCTTGTCTCCCTTGCCATAACCTTTGATGCGAGCATAGACAATCACAAACACCATCAGTGCGCCACCAATCAGCAGGCCGGGGCCAAAGCCCGCGATAAACAACTCTCCAATCGATACCTCGGCCGATACACCATACAAAATCATCGGGATGGAGGGCGGGATGATCACGCCGAGCTCAGCCGCGGTGGCCTGCAAGGCAGCAGCATAGTTGGTGGGATAGCCGTGCTTGATGAGCGCCGGGATGAGAATGGCGCCAATGGCAAAGGTGGTGGCCACACTGGAGCCCGAAACGGCAGCGAAGATCATGCAGGTCAACACGCAGGTGGCGCCTAGCCCGCCCTGAACACCGCCAACAATAGACTTTGCAAAGTCAACCAAGCGCGCCGAGATGCCGCCAGACTCCATCAGATTGCCGGCCAATATGAAAAACGGGATGGCGGCCAGCGGAAACTTGTTGATGGCAGCGAACATCTCCTTGACCACCGCCAAGAAATTCAGGTTGGCCTGCCAGGCCCCCACGATGCTGGCAATGCCGATCGACACGGCAACCGAAATACTGAGCATGAATGCCAGCAGCATGGTGGTGAACATGGTGACAGGCATGGCCGCTCCCTTGATTACAACGCGGTTTCGAGTTCTTGCCGGCGCGGGTCGAGCAGAACGGCAAAGACCGCCAGCACGCAAAAAATGCCGCCCACAGGTACCGCCGAGTAGGCCCAGGTCATCGAGAAAGACTCCAGGCCGCTGATGGTCTGAAAGCGCCCACGCCAGGCATATTCAAAACCAAACCAGATCATGAAGCCAGTCAACAGCAGCGCAGCCAGGGCGGCCAGCGCATCGAGCACCCGTTTGCCCGTAGGGCCGGCCTTGCGATGTGCCAGATCAACGCAAACCATGGCCCCTTGGCGAAAGCAGGCAGGCGCACCCAGAAACACCATCCAAATTAGCGCGAACCGGATCAGAACCTCTGACCATTCAGCTGGTTGCAAAAAAACAAACCGCGACAAGATTTGATACATGCCAAGGCAACAGGCCAGCACCATCATGGCGCAGGCCAACCACAGCGAGAGCGCGGTTGTGCGCCGTTCAAACGAAAGGTAGCTTTCGCGCATCAGCCAATGCCTGTTCGTGTTTCAAGGCGGGCGCTGCTTGGGGCGCTGGGTCGCAACCGCGCCAACGGCGCGGCGCACTCAAAGGGGAGCATCACTTGAAGTTGCGGATCATGTCAATGTTGTCTTGGCCAAATTTCTTGCCAAAGTCTTGGAAGGTGGCATTGAGCGCTGTCTGAAACTTGGCTTTGTCGACATTTTCAGTGACAGTCATGCCCCCGGCCTTGAGCTCCGAGACCACGCGGCGCTCGTCGTCATCGATACGGGCGCGATTGGCTTTGACAGCTTCTTTGGCAGATTCGTTAAAGGCCTGCTTGTCGGCGGCCGAAAGCTTGTCCCACTTGCTTTTGCTCATCAACAGCAGTGCCGGGGAGTAGACATGCCCGGTGAGGGTGATGTATTTTTGCACCTGCACAAATTTGGCCGCCGAGATCACAGACAGCGGGTTTTCCTGCCCGTCTACCGTGCCCTGTTGCAGCGCAGTAAACACTTCGGTGAAGGCCATGGGAGTCGGAATAATGCCAAAGGCCTTGTAGGCCTGCATATGCACCGGGTTCTCCATGGTGCGCATCTTCAGGCCCTTGAGGTCGTCCGGGGTGGCAACAGCGCGCTTGTTGTTGGTCATGTGGCGAAAGCCGTTCTCACCCCAGGCCAGTGCATGCAGGTTCTTGGAGGCAAACTTGCCCAGCAGGTCCTGCCCAATCTTGCCATCCAGGGCGGCGCGGGCCTGCGCGTAATCCCGGAACAAGAAAGGAATATCCAAAATGGCAACTTCGGGCACAAAGTTGGGCACCGGGCCGGTGGATGTCATGGTCAGGTCAAGCGTGCCCAATTGCACTGCCTCGATCGACTCGCGTTCAGCTCCAAGGGCGCCAGAGTAAAAATTCTGCACTTTGAAGCGCCCATTGCTGCGTTTCTCAAGCTCGCGGGCGAAGGTGTCAACGGCCGCGCCGTAGTGCGAGTTTTGCCCTATCGAGATATTCATCTTCAGGGTTTCCTGCGCAAAAGCAGGAAGCGAATAAGCGGCAACAGCCGTCGCAGCCGCCAAGTAAGTCATGAGTCGAGATAGGCGCATGGTTGTCTCCAGAGATATAAGAATGGGGTCGAGGCTGGGTTTTAGGCAGGCTGAGTTGTCTGGCTCAGTGAGAAAAGTATATTCAGGTTGCGCAAGGGCGTCCACCCAAGGCCAGGCAAAAGCAGCGCTTTTATGCTTGATCCAAGGGTTTCCTCTAGTGAGGCTCAGCCTGAGCGCCGCCTCAAACCCAGCACCATGACGCAGGCCACCACCAAAAAAGCGCCCCCAACCTGCACCAGCGCGATCGATTGCCCCAGAATTACCCAGGCCAAACCAAGCGCAAAAACCGGCTCAACATTCATGATGGCCAGATTACCGGCCACGCCCAGCCTGGGCAGCACGGTGAACATGATGGTGAAGGCTGTGCCATAAAGAAACATCAAGGCGCCCAAACCCCACCAACCCGGCAGGGCCTGGGGTAGCGCAAAGCCACCCTGCCCGGCCACCGCCGCCAGGGCCACCAAGCCGGTGATGGTCATGGTGCTGGCGGTTCGAAAGCGGCTATCGAGGCCACTCACTTCGCGTTGCGTCAAGATCATGGCCAGGCCGAAGGATGCCGAGGCGCCCAGCGCAAAGGCCACGCCGGCGCCAATTCGCCCCCATTGCCCCAAAGCGCCCAAGCCCGAGGCTGCGCCCAAAACATCCAGCGCCAATGCCAGGCCCGCAAGAATGAAAGGCATGGCCACCAGCACCGCGCGCTCGGGCCGGTGTTGGTACAAAAGACGGTCCCACAAAGCGGCCGACAACGGATAGGTGTTGAAAGCCAACAAAGCCAGCGCCACTGGCAGGCGCGCAACGGCTGAGTACAGGCAAAGGCTTTGAACGCCAATCAGCAGGCCGATCAAAAGCAAAAAGCGGCGCTGACGCGTCGTGGTACGCACAGCCTGCCGCTGCAGCACGAGCAGCGCAGAGACCACCAAGGCCGTGGCGAGGCTACGAAACGCCACCGCAGTAGCCACATTCACGCCATGGTTGAACGCCAGCCGCGCTGCAACATGATTGCCCGCCATCATGAGAGCGATGAGCAACAGTGTGGCGAAAGCGGTGCCACTCAAGGCGCGTTGGCTGCTGGTCATGATGCGTTTGGTGTGCTGGCGCCGATTCTGCCCCAGTGCCCCGGCGCGGTGGTCCGATCAGCCAGCCCCTATACTGAAACGCACCAAAAAGCCGGCCCGGTTTGCGGGCACTTCGGCACTGAGACAGCACACATCACACCTGACCTGACAAACCCACTGCCATGCAAAACCCCTCCCCAGTTCAAAACCAGGCACACCAGCGCTTTGGCAGCGGCCAAGCCGTGCTGCGCATTGAAGACGACAAGCTGCTAAGCGGCCAGGGCCGCTTCACCGACGACATCACCAGTGACGCCAGCTATGACACGCACCTGCGCCTGTTTTTTGTGCGCTCGCCCTATCCCCATGCGCGGCTGCGCAGAATCGACAAGTCTGTAGCAGCCGGTATGCCCGGCGTGGCAGCCGTCTTTGATGGCGCCGATCTGGTGGCCGCCGGCGTTAAACCCATCCCCGGGCCGACGGCTTTTAAGCGGGCGGGCGGTGCCAACAGTGCCACGCCTCCTCGGCGCGCACTGGCTTTTGAGCGGGTCCGCTATGTCGGCGAAGCCGTGGCCATGGTCTTGGCCAGTAGCCTGGAGCAGGCGCGTGACGCAGCTGAAG
The DNA here is from genome assembly GCA_009693325.1 of Rhodoferax sp. Taxonomy (GTDB): domain Bacteria; phylum Pseudomonadota; class Gammaproteobacteria; order Burkholderiales; family Burkholderiaceae_C; genus Rhodoferax. Next base: position 4,614 of record SHXM01000029.1, on the reverse strand, counting down.
CGGTCATTGTTGAGTACGAAGAGCTGCCGATGGTGGTTGACCTGCCATCCGCCGTGGCTCCCGGCGCGCCGGTGATTTGTGATGCGGCGCCTGACAATATTTCAGCCGAGATGCGTCACGGTGACTTGGCTGCCTGCTCCCGCGCCTTCGCCAGCGCCACGCATGTGGTGCGCCTTGAGCTCACCAACCAGCGCCTGGCGGCGCTGACGCTCGAACCGCGCTCGGTGCTGGCGCTGGTGGACCCGGCGGACGGCCGCCTGCTGCTGCGCATGAGCACGCAAATGCCCTCCGGTATCAAAAACTCGCTCTGCCAGGATGTGCTGGGCCTGGCGCCAGAGCAGGTGCGGGTAACCGTGGGCGATGTCGGCGGCGGCTTTGGCTTGAAGGGCGGCATTCACCCCGAAGATGCTGCCACCGCTTGGTGCGCCTGGACGCTCAAGCGACCCGTTAAATGGATTGCCGAGCGCAGCGAAGAGTTTCTCAGCGCCGCAGCGGGCCGCGATATTCAAAGCACCGCAGAATTGGCGCTGGCTGCTGATGGCCGCATACTGGGCCTGAGGGTGCACTCCCTGGCCAACGTGGGGGCTTACGCCACCGGCACGGCCGTGGCCATTCAAGTGTTGATTGGCCCCTGGGTGCAGACCAGCGTGTATGACATCGAGGCGATCGACTTCCTTTTCCAGGCTGTTCTGACCAACACCGCCTCGGTTGGAGCCTACCGCGGGGCCGGTCGGCCCGAGGCCATTTACATCATTGAGCGCCTGCTCGACGAGGCGGCTCGGCAAACCGGCATCGACCGCATTGCATTGCGCCGCCGCAACCTGATTCGCCCAGAGCAAATGCCCTACAAAAACGCCATGGACAAGCTCTACGACAGTGGGCGCTTTGAACACATCATGGACCAGAGCCTGGCATTGGCCGACTGGAACAACTTTGCGCAGCGCCAAGCTGAGTCAGGACGGAGGGGCAAGTGGCGCGGCTTGGGCATTGCCAGCTTTTTGGAATGGACCGGTGCCGAGGCGTTCGAAGAACGCATGACTGTCACCGTGCTGGCTGACGGCATGATCGAGGTGTTTTCTGCGGTCAACGGTATGGGGCAGGGCATCGCCACCTCGCTGGCGCAACTGGTGGTGGATGTGTTTGAGGTTCCGATCGAGCAGGTGCGCATAGTCATGGGCGACACCGACCGGGGCGCTGGTTTTGGCAGTGCCGGCTCGCGCTCTATCTTTGCCGGCGGCTCCGCTGTCAAGGTGGGCGCCGAGCGTACCGTCGAACAGGCCCGCGCCTTGGCCGCCCAACATCTGGAAGCCGCTGCCCACGACCTGGACTACCAGGGCGGGCGCTTTGGCGTGCGCGGCACCGATATCGGTGTCAGTTTGTTTGAGCTGGCCGCGGCCCAGGCTGGGGGACGCATCCACGTCGAATCCACGAGCGCGGTGAGCGGGCCGTCCTGGCCCAACGCCTGCCATATCTGCGAGGTTGAGCTCACCCCCGAGACCGGCGAAGTCGCGGTGGTGGCCTATTCCTCGGTCAACGATGTCGGGCGGGTTGTCAATCCCACGATAGTGATCGGACAACTCGACGGCGGCGCCCTGCAAGGCATCGGACAGGCACTGATCGAGCACACGGTGTATGACACCCAGAGCGGCCAATTACTGACCGGCAGCCTGATGGACTATGCCGCGCCGCGCGCGGACATGGCCCCACCCTTTCGCACCACCATGGACCAGTCTGTGCCCTGCTTGAACAACCCGCTGGGCGTCAAAGGGGTGGGCGAACTCGGCACCATCGGTGCCACCCCCTGTGTGGTGAACGCTGTAGCAGATGCCATGGCCCGCAATGGCTATGCGCACTGCGCCAAGCAGTTGCAGATGCCGCTCACAGCACCGCGGCTGTGGGCCCTGCTGCAAACGAAGCCTTGAGTCCTCAGCCCTCAAAGCCGGGCGGTGAATGCCCGGAGCGCGAGCGTCAGGCGGAAGTAGTGCCACACCCCCCCTGACGGAACCCTGGCCTTGGTATCATGGACAGCGTCAGTTTGGGGAAGGGGAAACTAAGCGGCCGGGGTAGACCGGGCTTGGTTGACAAACAATAAATTGCAGAGCCATGACGATCAGTGACCGCAAGCCTTTTGACTTTGCGCGCGAGGCGCTCAAGCAGATCTCTGCGCGCAAAATGATGCCCACACCGGCCAACTATCAGGCTATTTACAACGAGATTGCTGGCTTGTCGAATGAGCCGCCTTTCCCGCTCGAACGCTTGCGGGACATTGCGCGGGCGCTGCCCGCCAAAACGCCGGGTCAGCTCAAACACCGGGCGCTGCTGGAGTCCGCCATCGGACAGCTCAGCTGGAGCGGCATTAAAGCTGCGCTGCTGGCTTATGGCAGCTTTACGCCTGCCGATGCGCCTGCCTCAGCGAGCACCAGCACTGCTCCTGGTGCGTCGCCCGGTTTGGCTGGTCCGGCCACGCCGGCTTTGACCGCTGATTTTTTTGGGCAAATTGCCCGTCTGGTCGAGTTTGTTTTGCCGGTCCTCGGGGACGACGATGTCCGCTTCACCGAACAAGCGCAAGCGCTGCTGCTATCCATGCGGCGCCCGGGGGTAGAGACCGATGCTGCGGCGGTTAAATTGCAGCTCGCTAATTTTTGCCACCGGGTCTCATTTGCGGCTGAAGAACAGCTAGAAATCAAAGGTGTTTTGCACACGCTTTTACAGCTCATCATTCAAAACATCAGCGCCTTGGCGCTGGATGATCGGTGGCTCAAAGGCCAGGCCGATGCGCTGCAGGCAGCGGCTATGCCGCCGCTGACCCTGCGCCGGCTGGATGACGTGCAGCGCCGCCTCAAGGACGTGATTCTGAAACAGTCCGAGGCCAAAGAGCGCATGACCAGCGCCCAGGAAGAGATGCGCCAAATGCTCGCTCTGTTCATCGACCGACTGTCGCACATGACCGAGTCCACCAGCGCCTACCAAGGCAAGCTTGAGGAAACCGCCCGACTCATCGAAAAAGCCAATTCGCTGGACGAGATCACGCCGGTTTTGCGAATATCGTGGGCTCCACCCGAAGCTTGGCCAGCGACAGCCTGAACGCGCGCGATCAGCTGCGTGGCATGGCCGAGAAGGTGGCAGCCAGTGAGGCCGAGCTGGGCCGCTTGCATCAGCAGCTCGACCGGCTCAGCGCCCAAGCTCGGCACGACCCGCTCACCGGCGCCCTGAATCGCAAGGGGCTTGACGAGGCCTTGGAGCGCGAACTGCAAACGGTGCGCAGAAAATCCCAGGCGCTGTGCCTGGGAATGATTGACATTGACAATTTCAAGTCCATCAACGACCGTCTTGGCCAGCACTCGGGCGATGCGGCACTGGTGCACCTGGCGAGTGTGGCGCGCGAGCTTATGCGCTCACAAGACAGCTTGGCGCGCTACCGGGGCGAAGAATTTGTAGTGCTCCTGCCCGACACCGCTTTAGACGCCGGGGTTGAGGCGATCACGCGGCTGCAACGCGAGCTAAGCAAGCGCTTTTTCATGGCGGGTACAGAAAAGGTTCTAATTACTTTCAGCGCTGGCGTAGCGCAACTTGGCGAGCAGGAGGGCGCCGCAGAAGCTATTCGGCGGGCTGACCAAGCCATGTACCTGGCCAAACGCGCCGGCAAAAATCGGGTTTTTGGGGCTTGAACCCAAAGGAGACTGCTTGTGATTTACCTGCTGATTGGCATTTTTCTGTTTCTGGGCGCTCATTCAGTGCGCATTTGGGCCGACCCCTGGCGGGAACGCATGCTGGAGCGGCTGGGCGACGCCCGATGGAAAGGGCTGTACGCACTGACATCTGCGATTGGGCTAGGCCTGCTGATTTGGGGCTTTGGCTTGACCCGACAGGAGCCGGTGCAACTCTGGATCCCGCCAAATGGCATGCGCCACCTCGCGTCTGTCCTGATGCTCGGCTCTTTTGTGCTGCTTGCTGCGGCTTATGTGCCGGGCAATCGCATCAAAGCCCGCTTGCGGCACCCGATGGTGCTGTCGGTCAAGCTCTGGGCACTGGCGCACTTGCTGGCCAATGGCAACCTGGCACACGGGGTTTTGTTCGGGGCTTTTTTGGTCTGGGCGGTGCTCAGCTTTCGCGCCGCCCGGCAGCGTGACCGTTTAGCTGGCATCGGTCCTGAGACTGGCAGCACCGGCGCCACCGGTGTGGCCGTAGCGCTTGGTGTGGCGGCCTGGCTGGCCTTCACCCTGTACCTGCACGGCCTGCTGATCGGGGTTCACCCTCTGGGTTAGGACCCAAAACAAGACCTGCCGAGGCATGAAAGTACGCGTTCATCACTGTCAATTTGTTCTGCTACCTTCAAGCGAAGGCAGCAGGCCTTGCCACTGCACCCCGCTTTGATGTAATCGTCAAGCGTTTGCGGTTTATTTTTTTAACTCAGGACTACCATGCCACGCAACATACTTTCCGAAGACCAGCTTCACCCAAGCATTCGCACCCTGGTTGCCAACCATGAGCAAGCCATCGTGCGAGAAGTGATGGCTACAGCAAGCAATCACCGGGTGCTGGTGCTGGGCATGGGCAGCAACCCCTATTGCAAAAAAGCACGAAAAGCGCTGCACGCTGCCGGCTTTGAGCACC
>SHXM01000028.1 GCA_009693325.1 Rhodoferax sp. | reverse complement strand
TGGCCATCGCCATGGACGCTCGCAGTGCCGCCTCGTTGCCACTGCTAACGCAGCATTTGACCAGCCTGCGCGAGCGGGGTGTGGCAGTGCAGACGCTGTTTTTGGATGCCAGCACCGAGACCCTGGTGCGGCGCTACTCCGAGACCCGGCGCAAGCACCCCCTGTCGCAGGGGCTAGCGCTGCAGCCAGACCAGCGCCGGGCGCTGGTGGACGCAATTGAGCTCGAACGCGAGCTGTTAAGCGCACTGCGCGAGCAGGCCCATGTGATCGACACCAGCCTGCTGCGAGGCCCGCTACTGCAGGCTTATGTCAAATCTTTTTTTGCCGCGCCGGCAGGACAGCTGACCTTGGTGTTCGAGTCGTTTTCGTTCAAACGAGGCATTCCGGGCGATGCCGATTATGTTTTTGATGTTCGCATGCTGCCCAACCCCCACCACGAGCCGGCCCTGCGGCACCAGAGCGGGCGCGATGCGGCTGTGGCCGAGTTTTTACAAAACCAAGCCGAAGTGCAGCAAATGCTTGCACACATTCGGCAGTTTTTGGACTATTGGCTGCTGGCGCTGGCACGAGACCACCGCAGCTATGTCACGGTGGCGATTGGCTGTACCGGTGGCCAGCACCGGTCGGTTTACCTGGTCGAGCGGCTGGCGGCCCTCTTCGAAAACAACTGGAGCACACTCAAGCGGCACCGCGAGCTTGATGCCGCTTGAGGCAACTCCAACCTTGCAGTGAGGGGCCAACCCCAGCCAGCGGCCGATCTCAAGCGGCTGTCAGCCACTTGCGTACGGGTGCCGGCAGCCCCAGCTCCGGCCAGCGCTCAGGCTCAACCCAGGCGCCAGCAAAGCCCAGCGGCAACGCATCTGGCAGGTGCAAACGCAGCGGGTACAAATACAGGTCTTTGTGCGTCAGCACATGACGCAATGCGCCGCCCGCTTGCAAAGCGCCAAGGTAGGGCTCGGGCAGGGCCGCCTGCAGCGCTGGCAGATTGTCAAACAGCGGGAAGCAATACAGACCTGCCCAAACGCCGGGTGTGGGCCGCTGGCTCAGCCAAACCTCACCGCTTGCTGTGCTGGCCCAGAGCAGCCAGAGCGACTGGGTGCTGCGTTTGAGGGTGCGCGTTTTGACCGGGTAATGGGTCTGCCGGCCCTGCGCTTTGGCAACACACAGATCGGCCAGCGGACAGTGTTCGCAGCGGGGCTGGCGGGCGGTGCACAGGGTGGCGCCCAGATCCATCACGCCCTGCGTGTAGCGGGGCATGGTCTGCTGCAGGTCAAGCAGGGGCAGCAGGTCATGGGCCAGGGCCCATAGCGCGCGCTCGTTGGCGGCGCTGGCCAGATCAGCCTCAAAGCCCAGCACCCGGGTCAATACCCGCTTGACATTGCCATCCAGAATCGCCACACGCTCGCCAAAACAAAGCGCGGCAACCGCAGCGGCGCTCGAGCGGCCAATGCCTGGCAGGGTTTGCAACAGAGCCGCCGTGCGCGGAAACACTGCCCCGTGCTCGGCCACCACCTGCTGGGCGCAGCGATGCAGGTTGCGGGCTCGGCTGTAGTAGCCCAGCCCGCTCCACAGGCCCAGCACATCATCAAGCGCTGCGCCGGCCAGGGTGACAACATTGGGGAAACGGGCCAGGAAGCGCGTGTAGTAAGCCATCGCTGTGGCCACCTGGGTTTGCTGCAGCATGATTTCCGACAACCACACCCGGTAGGGGTCGCGCGTGTTTTGCCAGGGCAGGTCGTGTCGGCCGTGCTGCCTTTGCCACTGAATCAGGCGCTGGGCCAGGTCGGTGGCCATCAGGGCGCGGCTCCTTCGCGGCTCACAGCGCTTGGCACAGGGGGCAGTAAAAGCTCGAGCGCTGCCCCTGGCGCAAAATTTTGATGGGCGTGCCACAAACGCGGCAAGGCTGGCCGGTGCGGCCATAGACCATGGCTTCGAGCTGAAAATAGCCGGTTGCCCCGCTGGCGCTGGAGAAATCGCGCAAGGTGCTGCCGCCCTTGGCTACGGCCCGCGCCAACACCTCACGGATCGCAGCGTGCAGCCGCGCCGCTCGCGCCCGGCTGATCTTGCAGGCGCGCAGCGTCGGCCTGATACCGGCCAAAAAAAGCGCCTCCGAGGCATAGATATTACCCACACCCACCACCAAATCGCCAGCCAATAAAACCTGCTTGATAGCCGCCTTGCGTATTTTCAGACCGATCTGAAAATCAGCCAACAAAAAACCATCACCCAAGGGCTCTGCGCCCAAGTGGCCGAGCAGTTTTTGGGCAATGGGGTCAGCTTGCGAGCTGGCATAAACCACAGCGCCAAAGCGCCGTGGGTCGTGCAGGCGCAGCGTGCCCTGACTGGTGACTAAATCAAAATGGTCATGCACCCCACGTGGCGGCGGGCTTTTGGCAAAACTCAGGCTGCCCGACATGCCCAGATGCAGCAGCAATAAGCCCTGGTCGAGGTCCAGAAGCAGGTACTTGCCGCGCCGGCGCACACCTTGTACGCGGCGGCCGGCCAGGGCTGTCACCGGGCAACCCAAGGGCCAGCGCAGGGCCTTGCCCAAACTCGCAAAGATCACCAAGGCGCCCTGGATGGCGGGGGCAAAGCTCAGGCGGGTCACTTCTACTTCGGGCAGTTCAGGCATCAAAGACAATCAGGGGGATCAACAACGGGGACCGGTATGGATTATTATGGTCTGATGCGAATTGCCCCCAGATTTCCTGTTTTGGCGCTGTTGTTGAGCGCGCTTTGTGCGAGCGCCCAGACCGCCAGCCCCCCGGCGCCAGCGGCGCAAAGCTCGGCACTTGATGCCGCCCTGTTTTACCAGCTGCTGCTGGGTGAGCTCAATGCCACGGGCGAGGATCCGGGGGCCGCGTTCTCCTTGATTCTCGACGCTGCCCGCAAGACGGCGGATCCGCGGCTGTACCAGCGCGCGGTTGACCTGGCCTTGCAGGCTCGCTCCGGTGACTCTGCGCTGCAGGCCGCGCGCGCTTGGCGACAGGCCCTGCCGCTGTCACGCGAGGCCAACCGCTATGTGCTGCAAATCCTGATCGGTATGAACCGACTGGCTGAAACAGCCGAGCCGCTCAAGCGGGAAATTACCAATGCAGAGGCGAAAGAGCGGGCTATCGCGATAGGCAGCATCCCGCGCTTGTTTGCCCGCGCCAGCGATAAAAAGGGCGCGGCCCAGGTGGTCGAGCAGGCATTGGCAGAATACCTGAGCACGCCGGCCCTAGGTGTAGCCGCCTGGACCACGATCGGCCGCATGCGCATGGAGGCTGGCGATGGCAACAGCGCTCTAGAGGCAGTCCGCAAAGCGCAGGCACTTGACGCCAACGCCGAGGGACCGGCCCTGCTGGCACTGGCGCTGATGGCCACCAAGCAAACAGCGGCCGAGGCGCTGGTCAAAAAGTACCTTGATGGCAAACCACAGGCAGAGGTTCGTCTCGAATATGCCCGCAGCCTGATCGAGGCGAGACGCTATCCAGATGCCGCCAGCCAACTCGACACCCTGACCAGCGAGCGTCCGGAAATCGCCGAGGCCTGGCTGATGCGCGGCGCACTGGCCTTGGACGATAACCGGCTTGAGTTGGCAGAAGCCGCTTTCAAGCGCTACCTTGCACTGGTGCCCGCGCGCAACTCCCGCAGTGCAGCAAGTGCGGAAAGCCAAGGCCTAGTACAGGCCTATTTAGCTCTGGCGCAGATCGCCGAAAAACGCAATGACATGCCCCAGGCGGAAAGCTGGCTCGCACGCATTGACAGCCCAGAGGCATTGCTCAATGCGCAACTGCGTCGAGCCGGCATTTTGGCCCGGCAGGGCAAGCTTGACGAGGCACGCAAACTGATTCGCAGCCAGCCTGAAAAAACTGCTGCGGACGCGCGGCAAAAACTCAATGCCGAAGTTCAATTGCTACGGGAAGCCAAGCAATACCGCGCCGCCTACGATCTGCTATCGGAGAGCCTGAAGCGCTTTGCTGCTGACGCCGACCTGAGTTATGACCTGGCCATGATGGCCGAAAAGCTGGGTCGCTTTGAGGAAATGGAGCGCTTGCTGCGCGCTGTCATCACCAGCAAACCCGAATACCAGCATGCCTACAACGCGCTGGGTTATTCACTGGCCGAACGCAGCATCCGCCTGCCCGAGGCGCGGCAACTGGTGCAAAAAGCCCTGGAACTCGCCCCCAATGATCCTTACATCACTGACAGCCTGGGCTGGATTGAGTTCAAGAGTGGCAATTTGGCTGAAGCACAACGCATTTTGCAAGCCGCCTACAAAAACCGCCCCGACGCGGAAATTGCCGCTCACCTGGGCGAGGTGCTTTGGGTGATGGGCCGGCGCGAGCAGGCGCTGGCCATCTGGCGCGAAGGCATGGTACTGAGCGCCGACAATGAAACACTGCTCGAAACCCTCAAACGCCTGCGCGTGAAATTGTGAGTCGCTTGCTGGCGCTCGTCAGCGCCCTGCTGTGTGCTGCCGTCTTGATGGCGGGCTGCGCAACACCCCCCAAGCCCGGGACAATGAACGGCTCTGAGGCTTGGCCCTGGCGAGGGCGCTTGTCCGTGCGGGTCGAGTCGCAACCAGTGCAGTCCTTCACTGCAGGCTTTGAGCTCAGTGGTAACGCTGGCGCTGGCGCACTGACCCTCTACACCCCACTGGGCACCACCGCTGCGGCGCTGGCTTGGTCACCGCAGCTTAGCCTCTTGCGGGTCAACAGCCAGACCCAGCAATTCGGCTCCCTTGGGGCGCTGATGCAGCAAACATTGGGTACAGCACTGCCGGTTGAGGCGCTTTTTGCCTGGCTGGCGGGTGAGCCCATGGCAGTTCCGGGTTGGCAGGTCGACCTGTCTCAGCACGGCCAAGGGCGAATCAGTGCGCGGCGGCAGCTGCCCCTGCCCGAGGCCGAACTGCGCCTGGCGATGGAACCATAAAACCCTTGCTCGAGCCGACATGCAGTCACTCTACGATCTCAGCGCGCCGGCAAAGCTGAACCTTTTCTTGCACATCACTGGGCGGCGGGCCGACGGCTACCACCTGATTGAGTCGGTTTTCATGCTCATTGACTGGTGCGATACCCTGCACATGAGCCGGCGCGACGACGGTTCGATCAGCCGAGAAGACTTGGGCGCAGCGCTACCGGCCGATGATCTGGTGCTGCGCGCTGCGCGGGCGCTGCAAGTGGCAAGCGGCTGCCAATACGGCGCGCACATCGGCATTGACAAGCGCATTCCAGCCCAGGCCGGCCTGGGCGGTGGCTCCTCTGATGCGGCCACCACATTGCTCGCGCTCAACCGGCTCTGGCAGCTTAACTGGCCGCTGGAAAAGCTGCTGCCCATCGGCCTGCGCCTTGGTGCCGATGTGCCCTTTTTTTTGCATGGCCACAATGCATGGGTGCGAGGCATTGGTGAAATCATCGAAACCGTCGAACTTCCAGAGGCCGAGTTCTTGGTAGCCAAACCTGCAGCCGGCCTATCTACCAGCGCCATCTTCTGCCACCCCGGCCTTGAGCGCAAAACCGGCACTGCTATACTTCGCCGCTTTCTTGACAGGCCCTTCGGTTTTGGCCGGAATGATTTGCAGAGCGTGGCACAAAAAATCTGCCCCGGTGTTGGTCAGGCCCTCCATTGGCTTGAAACCCTGGGACTCAGCGGCCGGATGACTGGATCAGGCAGCGCAGTATTCGCGCACTTGGGCCAACCGGTTGGCTCATTTGGGGATCCTCCCCTTTGCCAAAGCAGGGTTTGCAAGAATTTGCCGGAGCATCCGCTTGCGGGCTGGGCGGCTGGCATAGGTATTTAAGGTCGGCAGCCCTTGGCTGTTGGTCCCGTGTAGGGGAGTCGCCAAGTTGGTTAAGGCACTGGATTTTGATTCCAGCATGCGAAGGTTCGAATCCTTCCTCCCCTGCCAAACCCGCATGGTCGTGGGTCTGATTGAAGCTTACTGACAAACTGAATTGAAGCACCTGCAAGACCACAGCGACCGAAAGCAAGCCACAGCGACCGTTCTACGATGCCTCAACCTATCCTGCAAACATCGCTCACCCCTGATCTCATGGTCTTTACCGGCAATGCGAACCCGGGCATGGGCGCTGACATTGCCAAGCACCTGAATATCTCGCTTGGCGCGGCCACGGTCGGGCGATTTTCTGACGGCGAAGTGACCGTCGAGATCAATCAAAACGTGCGCGCTCGCGATGTTTTTGTGGTGCAGTCCACCTGCGCGCCGACCAACGAAAACCTGATGGAACTGCTCATCATGGTGGATGCGCTAAAACGTGCCTCGGCCGAGCGAATCAGCGCAGTCATCCCCTATTTCGGCTATGCGCGGCAAGACCGGCGGCCACGCTCCAGCCGGGTGCCCATCACTGCCAAGATGGTGGCCAACATGCTGCAAGCAGTGGGTGTGGATCATGTGCTGACCATGGACCTGCATGCCGACCAGATCCAAGGGTTTTTTGATATTCCGGTCGACAATATTTACGCATCCCCAGTTCTGTTGGGCGATTTGCGGCAAAAAAATTACGATGATTTGATTGCAGTGTCACCAGATGTGGGCGGCGTGGTTCGGGCGCGGGCCCTGGCCAAGCAACTCAACTGCGACCTGGCCATCATTGACAAGCGCCGCACCAAGGCCAATGTCAGCGAGGTGATGCACTTGATTGGCGAGGTCGACGGCCGCAACTGCGTCATCATGGACGACATGATTGACACCGCTGGCACACTGCTCAAGGCGGCCGAGGTGTTGAAGGCCAGGGGCGCCAAAAAAGTCTATGCCTATTGCACACACCCGATTTTCTCGGGGCCAGCGATTGAGCGCATTGTCAGCGGCGATGTGCTCGACGAAGTGGTGGTCACCAACACCATACCCCTGAGCCCAGCCGCCCTGGCCTGCAAGCGGGTGCGGCAGCTGTCGGTGGCGCCCCTGTTTGCCGAGACGATACAACGTATTGCCAAGGGCGAATCCGTCATGAGTTTGTTTTCAGAGCAGGAGAATCTTTTCTGATCTGAATCAAAGTGGGCTCGTGGCTTGTCCTTTTGGGCGCCTCGAGCTTTTTTAAACCGGAGCTTCACTGGTCGCGGTGGGCTCCTCCAGGAGTAAATTATGAAATTTGTCGCTTTTGAGCGCGCCAAGCAGGGTACGGGTGCGAGCCGCCGTCTCCGCATTTCCGGTCGCACGCCCGGTATTGTTTATGGTGGGACGGCTGAGCCCCAAAAAATCGAGCTCGATCACAACGCACTTTGGCATGCCCTTAAAAAAGAAGCCTTTCATTCGTCCGTGCTTGAGATGGAACTGGCCGGCGGCAGCAGCCAGGTGCTGCTGCGTGACGTGCAGATGCATCCTTTCAAGCAATTGATCCAGCATATTGACTTCCAGCGCGTGGATGCCAACACCAAGCTGCACATGAAGGTTCCGCTGCATTACAGCGGCGATGAAAACTCACCGGCCATCAAGACCGAGGGTTGTATTGCCAACCATGTCATCACCGAAATCGAGGTGCTGTGCCTGCCTGCTGACCTGCCCGAGTTCATCGCGGTAGATTTGAGTGGCCTGAAAAAAGGCTACTCGCTGCACCTGGCCGATATCACCCTGCCCAAGGGGGTTAGCGCGGTCACTCGGGGCAAGAACAACCCGGTGCTGGTGTCGGTGGTGGCCGTGGCCGGGGCTGAAGTCCCAGCGGCAGACACCGCCGGCGCCGCGGGCGCACCGGCTGCCGCCAAGGCTCCTGCAGGTAAGGCGGCTGTCAAGCCAGCCCCAGCGGCCAAAACACCCGCAGCCAAAGCACCGGCGGCCAAAGCCCCCACCAAAAAATAAGCGCTGTCAGCTGGCCTGCCTGAACAAAAGGGCAGTCCGTACGACCAGTGCTCAAGCGGCCCACCCAGTGTGGGCCGCGCTGCGTGACGGCCAACTGGTGGCCCGATAATCCCGCCCATGATCAGCATGATGGTGGGCTTGGGCAACCCCGGCCCGGAATACGAACAAACCCGGCACAACGCCGGTTTTTGGTGGGCCGATGCGGTCGCCCGGCAAATCAAAGCCAACTGGGTTATTGACAAAAACCATCAAGCACTGGTGGCCCGCACCGCCGTCAACGGCCAGACCCTATGGCTGCTCAAACCACAAACCTTCATGAACCTGAGCGGCCGCTCGGTGGCTGGCCTGGCCAGGTTTTACAAAATTGAGCCTGCCGCCATCCTGGTAGCCCATGATGAGCTCGATATTGCCGCCGGGGAGGCGAGGCTCAAGTTCGGCGGCGGCCATGCCGGCCACAACGGCCTGCGCGATATTCACGCGCAACTCGGCAGTGGCGACTACTGGCGTTTACGCTTGGGGATTGGGCGACCCGATGAGCGCGCCGATGTGCTGAATTGGGTGTTAAAAAAACCCCCGCTCGAGCAGCGTATCGCCGTGGAGCAGGCAGTTGAGCGCGGCTTGACAGCCCTGCCTGCCCTGCTGGCGGGCGACACTGCGCAGGCCACGCTGCTGGTGCACACCAGTAAACCGCAGCGGCCCAAGCCAGTCAGGCCTGCGCCGCCGCTGTTGTGAATTGGCGTCCGTCGGCCGTATCGGGGTACATCATGCGCAAACCACTTCTATTGGCCGCCTCAGTGCTGGCGTCAAGCCTTTTCTCAGCCTTTTTTTCGGTACCTGCTGGGGCGCAAACCACCTACAAGTGTGGCAACAGCTACAGCCAGCAACCCTGCCCTGGCGGGACGGTGGTCACACCGCCGATCCCAGAACCAGCGCACAAAAAACACAGGCTGAGCAGGCAAGCCAGCGTGATGCGAAGCTGGCGTCCGAGCTGGAAAAGTCGCGTCTGCAAAAAGAAAAAAACCGCTCCGGCGACGGCCTGCCTGGCACGGCATCGGCCATAGACAAATCGGTTGCCCAGCGACAAGCAAAAGCGCCAGCCAAGCCGCATCGGCCGAATCAAAAACAGCATGAACAGCAGCCCGGCGACTTCAAGGCGCAGGCAGCCGGGGAGCCAGGTAAAAAAAAGCCAGCTAAAACCCAGCGCAGTGATAAAGCATCAGCTGACTCTGGCTAGAGTGGCAGGCGCTGAGTCGCTCGACGCGAGCCAGCTTTCACGGCCCGGTCGATTTACCTGCCACTGCCTGAAGTCTGCGGTATTTTTGCCACAGCGTCTGCTGATCTTCGATGAACCCGGGGTCAACCGGGATACAGGCTACCGGGCACACCTGTACACACTGGGGCTCATTGAAATGGCCAACGCATTCAGTGCATTTGTGCGGATCAATCTGGTAGATTTCAGGGCCCATAAAGATAGCGCCGTTAGGGCACTCAGGCTCGCAAACATCACAGTTGATGCACTGGTCGGTGATGATCAAGGCCATGGCTTAACATTCTCGGCCGCATACAAGCTCATAATCGTTCGCAACATCATGGATTCAATTATCGGCGCTTCGGCCGCCTGACCTGCTGCCCATGGGCATGTTTCTTATCAAACGCATTTTCACCCTGGTGGCCACCCTGGCCGGAGCCTCGGTGGTGGTGTTTTTGGTGCTCGAAGTGTTGCCCGGCAATGCAGCCCAAATGCTCATGGGCCCAGACGCTGCGCCAGAAGCAGTACAGGCCCTGGCCATCAAACTCGGCTTGGACCAGGCCCCGCTGCAACGCTATGCAGCTTGGATGGGCGGCATGCTGGTCGGCGACCTTGGTCTGAGCTATGCCTACAGCAGTCCGGTGCTCGAACTGATTGTCGAACGCCTGGCCTTGACCGTACCCCTGGCCCTGCTGGCCATGGCCCTGACCACGGTGCTGGCACTGGTGGTTGGGATTTATGCCGCAGCACGGCACAACCGTTTGGGTGATGTTGGCCTGATGAGCTTGACCCAGTTGGGCATTGCGGTGCCGAATTTCTGGTTCGCCATATTGCTCATCCTGCTGTTTTCGGTGCATTTACAGTGGTTTTCTGCGGGTGGTTTTGCCGGCTGGAGGGAAGACTTTGGCGAAGCAATGAAGTCGCTGTTGCTGCCTGCAATCTCGCTGGCCGTGGTGCAGGCCGCGATCTTGGCGCGCATCACCCGATCGGCCGTGCTTGAGGTGTTGCGAGAGGACTTCGTACGCACTGCGCGAGCCAAAGGTCTGTCGCAACGCTCAACCCTGTGGGGCCATGTCTTGCGCAACGCCATGATTCCAGTGCTAACCGTGATGGGCCTGCAATTTGCCAACCTGCTGGCCGGCACCATCGTGGTGGAGAACGTGTTTTACCTGCCCGGGTTGGGTCGGCTGATTTTTCAGTCGATCGCCAACCGCGACTTGATCGTCGTGCGCAATTGTGTGATGCTGCTCGCCGCCATGGTGATCCTGGTCAACTTTGTGGTCGATGTGCTTTACGCCGTGATCGATCCCCGGGTCAAAGCCAGCGACATATGAAGCCCCCCAAGCCATGAGCGCCTCCACCCAAGATGCCAAGCTGCGGCCGCCTGGCTTGGCCCGGCGAGCGCTTGGCCACCGGAGCTTTGTTCTGGGCGGACTGCTCACGCTGCTGCTGCTGCTGGCGGCCGTGCTGTCGCTGGTTTGGACCCCCTGGTCGCCCTACGAGATCGACATGTCAGCCAAGTTGCTCGGGCCCAGTGCCCAGCACTGGCTGGGCACCGATCCCTTCGGGCGCGATGTCAGCTCGCTGCTGCTGGTGGGGGCGCGCAATTCGATCCTGGTCGGGGTGATTGCTGTCAGCATAGGCCTGTGCACGGGCACGGCGCTAGGCTTGCTGGCCGCCGCCCGCCGCGGCTGGCTAGAGGAGTTGATCATGCGGCTGTCTGACTTCAGCTTCGCGTTTCCCGCTATTTTGTCGGCCATCATGATGACTGCCGTGTTTGGCGCCGGGATTGTCAATGCCATTATTGCCATCGGCATCCACAACATACCCACGTTTGCCCGCATCACCAGGGCTTCGGCCAACGCGATTTGGTCGCGCGAGTATGTGCTGGCAGCGCGCGCCTGCGGCAAGGGCCCTTGGCGCATCACCCTGGACCATGTGCTGCCGAATATTTTGTCGGCCTTGATCGTGCAGGCCACCATTCAGTTTGCGCTGGCGATTCTGGCAGAGGCCGCACTGTCCTACCTGGGCCTGGGTACCCAGCCGCCCCAGCCATCCTGGGGCCGCATGCTGGCCGAGGCGCAAACTCTGCTGTTCCAGGCCCCCCTTCTGGCAGTGTTTCCGGGCATTGCGATTGCATCGGCCGTGCTGGGCCTGAACCTGCTGGGCGATGGTCTGCGCGATCTACTGGACCCGCGCCTGGCACGAAAGCGATAAATGCCGCTGCTTGAGGTTCGACATTTGAGCGTGCAGCTGCAAACCCAGCGCGGACTGGCTGCAGCCGTGCGCGATGTCAGCTTTGTCTTGGAGAGGGGCGAAACCCTGGGCCTGATTGGTGAATCGGGTTGCGGCAAGTCGATCACCGCCATGGCCCTGTTGGGTCTGCTGCCGCACCAGGCCATTACTTCGGGCAGCATCCGATTTGACCAGCAAGAACTGCTGGGCCGAGCCGATTCAGAGCTGCGGCGCTTGCGCGGAAACCGCATCGGCATGATTTTCCAGGAACCCATGACTGCGCTCAATCCGGTGCACAGCATCGGGCAGCAAGTGGCCGAGCCCCTGGTGTTGCACCGCGGCGCCTCCGCACGGTCGGCCCGCCAGCAGGCCACCGCACTGCTCGAGCGGGTGGGCATCGCCGATGCAGCGCGTCGCTTTGACGCCTATCCGCACCAGTTTTCTGGTGGTCAGCGCCAGCGCATCACGATCGCCATGGCACTGGCCTGCGAGCCCGACCTGCTGATTGCCGACGAACCCACAACGGCGCTGGATGTCACTGTCCAAGGCCAGATTCTTGAGCTGATTGCCGATCTGGTGCAGGAGCGCGGCATGGCGCTGCTGCTGATTTCCCATGATCTGGGTGTGATTGCCCAGACTGTGTCGCGCATGCTGGTGATGTATGGCGGCATGGTGATGGAAAGCGGCCCGACCGCCAAGGTTTTCGAGGCTATGGCGCACCCCTACACGCGCGGCCTGTTCGGGGCCCGTCCTCAGCTTGGCGCGCCGCGCGGCACCCGGCTCCTGACCATCGAGGGCAGTGTGCCAGAGTTGGTCGACCTGGCGCCCGGATGCCCATTTGCAGAGCGCTGCCCAGTCGCCATGCAGCACTGCGCCCAGACCCGTCCGCCGGTCAGCACCCTGGGGCCAGGCCACCTCTCCAGCTGCCTGCGCCATGGGGCCACAGAACCGGCAGCCCTGCCATGAGTGATTTGCTGCTGCAAGTTGACAGCCTCACCCGAAGCTACCCCATGCCCCGCGAGCGCCTGTGGCAAAGGCCGGCGCTGGTGCAGGCGCTGCGCGGTGTCAGTCTGCGCATGCACAGCGGGCGCAGCTTAGGCGTGGTGGGCGAATCTGGCTCAGGCAAATCCACCTTGGCGCGTTTGGTGATGGGACTGGAGCCGCCCACTTCTGGCCGGGTGGAACTGCTCGGCCAAGACTTGAATGCCCTGGGCGCCGCCGAACTGCGCCATGCAAGGCGCAACTTTCAAATGGTGTTTCAGGACCCCTATGGCTCGCTAGACCCGCGCCAGACCGTGGCGCGCATCGTCTGCGAGCCCTTGTCCGTGGTCAGTGGCTGCAGCCCAGCCGAGATGCGAAGGCAGGCCGGGGAGGTTCTGCAGGCAGTGGGTCTGCGCACCAGCGATCTCGACAAATACCCGCATGAATTCTCAGGTGGCCAACGCCAGCGGGTGGCGATTGCGCGCGCACTCATCACCCGCCCGCGCCTGATCGTGGCAGACGAACCAGTCAGCGCGCTCGATGTATCGGTGCAGGCCCAAGTGCTCAACCTGATGCAGGATCTGGCCCAGCAATATGGCGTCACCTACCTGCTCATCAGCCACGATCTGGCGGTGGTCAACCACCTGTGCGACGAAGTGGCGGTTCTTTACCAGGGCCGCGTGGTCGAGCAGGGCTCACCGCAAACCCTGTTCCGGGCGGCGGCACACCCCTACACCCAAGCCCTGCTGGCAGCCGTGCCCCGGCTTGAGCCATCAGCGCGGCGACAGCGCAGCCCCACACCCCCGGCGCGCCAGCCATCAGCACAAGCCTGCCCCTACGCGGCCCGTTGCCCGCAGGCGCAAGCTGCCTGCGACATCAGCCGTCCCGAGCTACGCCCGCTGGGCGAGCACCACTCAGTAGCCTGCCACCTGGACCTGAGCTACCGCAGCCCTGAACACAGCGACAGCTGAACCCTGGGCGCATTCTGTGCGCCCAAGCTCTAGGACGCGCCGGTACAGACTGAGGTCTAAAAGAAGAATTCTTGGGCGCTTGGCGCAGCGGCATCAGGGGGGAGGACGCAGGCCGGGGGACAGCCGCGTAGCTGAATGCCCCGGCGGGCTGAGCCGACACATATCAACCGTGGCCAAGGGGGTGGCACCTTGCCAGATCAGCTCGGTGGCCGCCGATTTTGGGGGAGAGAATCAATGGTGGTATGGTTGAGGTTTTACTGTTCAACAATTTAACTGAGGGTTGTTCATTAGGGCCCAGGCTCGAAGAGCCGCCGAATAGACAATCTCGTCTTAAACCCACCCCTGTCTTGGAGATACGCACCATGATCAATCGTCGCCACCTTATCGCCACTGCGGCTTCGGGCGCCACACTGGCCACCCTGCCCCTTGCTGCCACCGCCCAATCCAGAAAAGACGCCATCGTGCTGGCCATGACACTCGAGCCGCCGGGGCTTGATCCCACGGCAGGTGCGGCCTCGGCCATTGCCGAAATTGTTCAGTACAACGTGTTCGAGACCTTGACCAAGATCAACAGCGACGGCACCGTGTCGCCGTTGCTAGCCGAAAAATGGGAGGTCTCGCCCGACCTTAAAACCTACACCTTCGTGCTGCGCAAGGGCGTCAAGTTCCAAAATGGCGAGCCCTTCAATGCCAATGCGGTCAGGTTCTCTTTTGAGCGCGCCGGGGGCGACAAAAGCACCAACAAAGACAAGCGCACTTTTGCCAGCATGGACCGGGTTGCGGTGATCGATGATTACACGGTGGTGATTCTCAACAAATCGCTAGACCCCGACTTTCTCTTTTTGATGGGCCAGGCCACCGCCATCATTGTTGAGCCCAAGAGCGCTGATAGCAACGCCACCAAACCAGTGGGCACCGGGCCATTCGAGCTGTCAGCATGGGCCAAGGGCTCATCCGTTACCCTGACCAAATGGGATGGTTACCGCAACGCGGCAGCGATCAAAATGAAAAAGGTCACCTTTCGCTTCATCAGCGACCCGGCTGCGCAGGTGGCAGCTCTGTTGGCGGGCGATGTGGACGCCTTCCCGCGGGTCACGCCGCGCAGTGTGCCGCAGTTCAAAACCAATGACAAGTTTCAGGTGGTGGTTAGCGGCTCGCGCGCCAAAACAATTCTAGCGATCAACAACAAGAAAAAACCCCTGGATGATGTGCGGGTGCGCCGCGCGATTTGTGCAGCCATCGACCGCAAGGCCGTGATTGAAGGCGCTGCTGACGGCTATGGCGCGCCCATTGGCAGCCACTATGTTCCTGGCGGCTTTGGCTACGTGGACACCACCGGCATCAACCCCTTCAATATTGACAAAGCCCGTGCCCTGCTGGCCGAGGCCGGCGTGAAAACACCGCTTCAGCTCAGCCTGGTGCTGCCGCCGCCGCCCTATGCACGCCAGGGTGGCGAAGTGATCGCCGCGCAGTTGGCAAAGATTGGCATCGTGGCCAAGATTGAAAACGTTGAATGGGCCCAATGGCTCAGTGGCACGTACACCAACAAAAACTACGATCTCACCATCATCTCCCATGTGGAACCCTTTGACCTGGGTAACTATGCCAAAGCCGGCTACTACTGGGGCTATGAATCGCCCAAGTTCAACGAACTGTTTGACAAAATCCAGAACTCACCGCGTCCGGCCGACCGGGCCAAACTGCTTGGTGACGCGCAACGCATGTTGGCCAACGAGGCAGCCAACGGCTTTTTGTACCAGCCGCAATGGATCACCGTGGCACGCAAAGGCCTCAAAGGGCTGTGGAAAGACATGCCAGTGTTCGTCAATGATGTCTCGGTGATGTCCTGGTCGTGATGGCACCGGGCTGAGCCCGCAGCATGACAGCAGTTGCTTTGCATGACTGGGGCGCGCATGCCCTGGGCGCGGCCTACCAGGCGCATGAGTTGTCACCGCTGGAGGTGACGCAGGCGGTGCTGGATCACATCGAACGCTGGGAGCCTGTGCTGCATGCCAGCTACCTGCTGCGGCCCGAATTGGCACTGGCTCAAGCGCGGGCCAGTGCGGTCCGCTGGCAGCGCAATCGCCCGCTTGGGCCGCTCGACGGGGTGCCGGTCACCATCAAGGACAACATCGCCACGCAGGGCGACCCCACACCGCTGGGTACCGCAGCCACCGAGCTGATACCGGCCACACGCAATGCACCTGCAGCAGAGCGCCTGCGCGAGGCCGGCGCGGTGATGGTGTGTAAAACCACCATGCCCGACTACGGCATGCTGTCCTCTGGCCTGTCCACCTTCCATGCGCTCGCCCGCAATCCCTGGGACCTGAGCAAAACCCCGGGGGGCAGCAGCGCCGGCGCAGGTGCCGCCGCCGCCGCCGGTTACGGTCCGCTGCACCTGGGCACCGACATTGGTGGCTCGCTGCGCCTGCCGGCCGGCTGGTGCGGTATTTTCAGCCTCAAGCCCAGTCTGGGCCGGGTGCCGATTGACCCGCCCTACACCGGCCGTGCGGCCGGCCCCATGACCCGCACGGTGGCTGATGCCGCGCTGATGATGCAGGTACTGAGCCTGCCAGACGTGCGCGACAGCATGAGCCTGCCCTACCAGCCCATTGCCTGGAGCCAGTTCGACCAAGGCATGGGACGCCTGCGCGGCCTGCGCATCGGCCTGCTGATGGACGCAGGCTGCGGCCTACCGGTAGAGCCGCAGGTACGGGCTGCGGTTGAGGCGGCCGCACGCCTGTTTGAGCAGGCCGGCGCGCTTGTTGAGCCCATGGCAGCCTTCATGACACCCGCCATGCTCAGCGGCATGGACCATTCATGGCGGCTTCGCTCGCACATCGACCTCGCCGCCCTGGCGCCCGAAAAAAAAGCCCTGGTCCTGCCCTATATCCGGCAATGGGCCGACAGCGCGGCGGGTTTGAGCGGCCCCCAGGCCTTTAACGCTTTCAGCCAGTTTCATGCCACGCGCCTAGCCGCGGTGCGTGCCTGCCAGCCCTATGACTACCTGCTCTCGCCCACCTCGCCCATGCCGGCGTTTGCCGCCGAGCTGCCATCACCCACCAATGATTTCGAGCAGCCCCTAGAACACATTGGATTCACCGTGCCCTTCAATATGTCAGAGCAGCCCGCCGCCTCTATCAATTGCGGCTATACCGACACCGGCCTGCCGATCGGCTTGCAAATTGTGGGTCAGCGCTTTGATGACCTGGGCGTGCTGCAAATCTCGCATGCATTTGAGCGGCTGCGGGGGCCACAACGCACATGGCCCAGGCCACCGACTGCCTGAGCCAAACCAGCATCACCAGTCATGACCCGCGACAGCCTGGGCAATGTAGTCACGCTGTATGCCCCTTCCAGCCTGGATGCGGTCAACGACTTTGCTGAGGGCTTGATCGCTTGTGAGGCACGGGTGGTCAATATCCTGCAGGTGGCCCAAATCGACGGCAGCCCGCTGGTACAGGCCTGTTGCGCGGCGCTGCACCTGTTTGCCGAGTCCGGTCAGGCCCGGGCGAATGCTGCGCCTTTCATCGCGCGGGCCCAGGCTGCTCTGACTGATCAGGCCGTAAGCCCCCGAGAACGTAGTTTTGTGGCCGCAGTGAGCGCCTGGGCAGCGGGCGACCTGGCGCGGGCCATCAACCTGCACGAGCAACAGGCCCAGGAATTCCCGCGCGACCTCGCATCGATCAAGCTCGGCCAGTACCACCTGTTCAATGCCGGCAATTCCCCCGGCATGCTGCGTCTGGCCCTGCACGGGCTGAGCGCCAGCGCAGATGTGCCTCAAATGCACGGCATGGCGGCCTTTGCCTGGGAGCAATGCCACCTGCTGCAGCCGGCCGAGGCGGCGGCGCGGCGAGCCATCGCCATGCTGCACCGGGAGCCCTGGGCCCACCATGCGCTGGCCCATGTGCTGCTGACCCAAGGCCGTCTGCAGGAGGGGTTTGACTTCATGCAATCGGCAAGCCCCACCTGGACCGGGCTGAACTCTTTCATGCTGACCCACAACTGGTGGCACCTGGCTTTGTTCGCGCTGGAGTTCGGTCAGACACAGGAGGTGCTGGCGCTGTACGACCAGCGGGTCTGGGGCGTGGCCAAAGACTACTCGCAAGACCAGATCGGCGCCGTCTCGCTGCTGGCCCGGCTGGAGTTGGCCGGAGTCGACGTGGGCGCGCGCTGGCAAGATGTAGCCGAGTACCTGCTTGAACGGCTCAACGACCATGTGCTGCCCTTTTTGGATTTGCAATACCTCTACGGCCTGGCTAGGGCCGAGCGGCCCGAGGCGCAGGTTTTATTGCACAACATCCAGACCCACGCCCTGCAGGCGCAGGCCAGCCCGGTGTGGCAGCAAGTCGCTCTACCGGCCGCGTTGGGGCTGGTGGCCCATGCCCAGGGCGACCATGCCACGGCGGCACGGGAACTCGGCGGGGCCCTGCCCCGCATGCTGGAGATTGGCGGCAGCCATGCCCAGCGCGACCTGTTCGAACAAATTCACCTCGACGCGCTCATTCGCAGCAGACAGTGGGTGGGCGCACAACATCTGGCGCAGCAGCGGGCTGCTTACCAGCCGCAATCGGTACGACTCCAAGGCCAAGCCGCCAGCCTGCTACACAGGCTGGGGCTGGCCGCAGCCTGCGCACCAGCTCAGTAAGCCAGTTGGTTTTTTGCTGATCCGGCACCCGCCGCGGCACATCGCAGAGGTGGCGGCGCAATCCAGAGCTCGGCGCTGCTGTGTCTCAAACCGCCGGCATGCTGCGCACTTTGGCGATGAGCCGGGTGTTCACCTGGGGCGACACAAACTTGTCGACCTCGCCACCGAGTTGAGCAATTTCGCGCACAAAGGTGCTGGAGATGAACTGGTACTTGTCGCTAGGGGTCAGGAACACGGTCTCCACATGCGGCATCAGGCTACGGTTCATGCCGGCGAGTTGGAACTCGTAATCAAAATCGGTCACGGCACGCAGACCGCGCACCATCGCCTTGGCGCCCCGCGAGACCACAAAATCACGCATCAGGCCAGCAAAACTCGCCACCTCGACCTGCGGATAGCCTCGCACCGCCTCCTGCGCCATGGCGATGCGCTCTTCCAGCGAGAACAAAGATTTTTTATGGTGCCCAGCGGCTACGGCCACGATCACCCGAGAAAACAATTGGGTGGCGCGGCGCACCACGTCCTCATGCCCCAGGGTGATCGGATCGAAGGTTCCGGGGTAGACAGCAATCACGGCATGGCCGGGTTCGCTTGGCGCTTGAACAGATTGGCTTGTCATAGTCTGATCCTTTGGCAGCGCGCCGCGGCGCGGTATTGTCCGGAATTGTCCGCTAAGCCAGCACTTGGGCCGGCTGCAACAAATGCGCATGCACCGCACCGGCTCTCAGGTATCGGTGCAGCTTGAGCCCAGCATCAGCCAGTTGCTCATCAGGCCAGCGCCTGGGCGCCTCCAAATAAACAAAGCCCTGCGGCGCCAAAGCCGCCAGCACTGCCGGCAGTGCCTGCTCAATCAGGCTCGATTCAAAAGGAGGGTCCAGCAGCAGCAGATCGAGGCTCGCCGGCGCCGAGCGCTTGAGTGCCGCCACACCGCAGCCCCTCTCGATGCGCAGCGCACTGGCCTGCAATCGGGCCTGAATCTGCTGCAACTGAGCCACCAGGCCAGCGTCCTGTTCGACCAGTAACACCTGGCTGGCACCACGCGAGGCCGCCTCCAGGCCCAGTGCGCCGGTGCCGGCAAAGGCGTCCATGCAACGCCAGCCGCTCAGGTCCTGCCCCAGCCAGTTAAACAGCGTTTCCCGCACCCGATCAGGTGTGGGGCGCAGGCCGGGCAGCTTGGCTACGCTTAGCCGGGTGCGCTTCCAAAGCCCGCCAATGATTCGTACCTCGGTGCTCGCCTGGGTCTGGCGTTTGGCCTCGACCCCAGCGCGCACCGGCTTGGACCTCACGGCGTGCTCAGCGCCGGCGCAGTGGCTCCCAGCACCACTGTGACCATGGTCTCGGGTTGCAGCTTGCGCGCCAAGGCGGCGCGAACTTGGGCAGCGCTGACCTGCTCGAGTCGCTGGGTCCAGGTGTCGAGGTAATCCAGCGGGAGCCTGTTCCATGCGATGTTGGCGACGTTTTCAAGCAACTTGCGGTTGGTGTCTATGCGCAGCGCAAAGCCGCCGACCAGGTTGTCTTTGGCAGCGCGCAGTTCAGCCTCGCTCGGACCTTGAGCGACATAACTCGCCACCACGTCACGCGACAACTTCAGCGCCTCAGCAGCCTGATCAGGCCGGGTCTGCAGCCCAACCGTGAATGCGCCAGCGTGCAAGCCGGGCGAAAAGTAGCTGTAAACCCCGTAGGTCAGGCCGCGTTTTTCACGCACCTCGTTGGTCAGGCGCGACACAAAGCCGCCACCACCCAATATGTAGTTGCCCACCAACAGGGTGAAAAAATCCGGGTCATCCCGGGCAAAACCGGGCTGGCCAAACAACACATGGGCCTGGGCAGAATCAAAGTCGATGCGCTGCTCTGCAGGCTGCCTCAGAGGTGCCACCTCGGCCACAGTGGGAAGTGCCGGGCAGTCGCTCGTGGGATGCTGCGGCAGGCGCGAGAGCAGGGTCAGCACCAGGGCATCGGCCTGCTCGCGGTTGAGGGCCCCCACCAGCGTCACACGGGCCCGGCAGGGCAGCAAGCTGCGCTGCAAGCCATGCATGTCGGCCACGCTGATCGCAGCCAGCGTCGCCTCGGTGAGCTCCTGCCCGTAGGGATGGCTGCCGTACACGGCTCGGTTGAAAGCGCGGGCGGCCAGTGTGGCCGGGCGGGTGCTGGCTTCGCGCAGGGAGGCCTTCAGGCGCTCGCGCTCGCTTTGCCAAACTGCCTCGGCAAAGGCGGGCTGCCCGAGCTGCCGCGCCGCGAGTTGCGCGGCGCGGGCCAGCAGGTCGGGGTAACTCAGGCTGCGCAGCAAAAAGCTCAGGCGATCGGCTCCGGCGCTGGCACCAAACGAGGCGCCTAGATCGGCCCAGGCCTCGCTGAGCGCGTTTTCGTCGAGCGCGGCCTCAGTGGCGGAGCCGGCTAACACACCCTTGGCGCTCATGGCTGCCATGGTGCTGGCCAAGCCTGCACGGGCCGGCGGATCACGCCGGCTGCCGGCATCAAAATCAATTTGCACATCGAGCATCGGTATGGCCGGGCTTTGCACCAGGTAAACCATGGCCCCCGAGGCCTGGGTCCAATGCTCGATCGGAATGCCGGCCCAGCCCGACACTGCATGCAGGCTCAGACTAGCGGCAACAAGCCATCGCTTGGCTGGGTTTGGTTTTGTGTAGTTCATGGGCATGCTTGCCTCAGTCTCAATGACGCAGGCCAACCGACGGCTGGCGCGCCCGGCGGTTCGGGTCGGGTGGCTGCGGCCGCAACACCGCCACAGTGAGTTGGTCGTCACCAAAATAGCGACCAGCCACCGCCTGCACCTGCTGCGCAGTCACACCGCGCAGCCGCTCAATCAGGCGCTCGCCAGCGTCCAAGGGCAGTCCCAAGACCCAGTGGTTGCCGAGTTCGCGCGCCTGGTTAAAAACCGAATCGAGCTTGTACACCTCGCCCGCCACCCATTGCGTCTTTACCCGGGCGAGTTCAGCCTCGGTCACCCCGTCACGTGCGATGTGCTGCACTTGCGCACGCAGAGCCGCCTCCACCTGTTCCACCGTTTTACCCGGCGCGGGCGTGGCACCCATAGAAAACAGCTTGGGGCCGCGGCCCCACAAACCGTTGTAGGCCCAGGCGTTATCGGCCAGGCGATCAGCGCCCTGCGCCAAAGCCCGGTCTAAGCGCGCGCCGCTGTAGCCGTCGAGCACCGCGGCAAGCACAGTCAGGGCCAGCGCATCGTCGGTGCCGGCTGTGCCAGCCAGCCCGGCAGCATCAAGACCCGGCACTTTGAAGGCCAGCGCCACCTGCGCCTGCTCGGCCGGCCCTTTGTGCTCGATGCGCCGCAGGCCGGTCTGGGCTGGTTCGTCCCGGGGCTTGCGCAGCGGCAGGGCACGCGCGGGGATCGGGCCATAGTACTTTTCTGCCAGTTGGCGCACTTGGGCCAGCTCAACATCGCCGGCTACCACCACCACCGCGTTGGCTGGGGCATACCAGCGCTGGTAGAACGCTCGCACGTCAGCGGGTGTCATGGCGTCAAGGTCACTCATCCAGCCCACGATGGGGCGCCGGTAGGGCGAGGCGACAAAAACCGCGGCCATCAGCGCCTCATTCATCATGGCCCGGGGACTGTCCTCGGTGCGCAGGCGTCGTTCTTCTTTGACGACCTCGATTTCTTTGGCAAACTCAGCGTCGGCCCACTGGTTGCTGGCAAAACGGTCGGCCTCCAGGCGCATCACGTCTTCCAGCCGCGCCGCTGGGATTTGCTGGTAGTAGCCGGTGTAGTCCTTGCCAGTGAA
Source organism: Rhodoferax sp. (assembly GCA_009693325.1). GTDB lineage: Bacteria > Pseudomonadota > Gammaproteobacteria > Burkholderiales > Burkholderiaceae_C > Rhodoferax. The sequence continues at coordinate 4,216 of SHXM01000028.1, read as the reverse complement.
GGCGTTTTCCCGTCCGCCCAGGGCCGCCACTTGGCGAGAAAATTCCCCTGGCTTGAGTTCGGCCGTGCCCTTGAACAACATGTGCTCAAGCACATGGGCCACCCCAGAGGTGCCGTCCACCTCGTCCATGGCGCCCACCCGCAGCCAGAGCATATGAACCGCCGTGGGTGCCCGGCGGTCGGGCTTGACGATGACGCTTAGGCCATTGGCCAAGGTGAATTGGCTTGTGACTGCCGCCGTTTGGGCCAGCGCGCCTGTGGCGAACACGGCGGACAGGGTCAAACAAAAAGGCACAAGGCGCATGGTGAGGTGTTTCATAGAATAGTCGGATTCTAGGCAGCGCCGAATGTTCAGTTTTTTTAAAAAGAAATCCCCACCCCCGGCGCCAGACAGGCCTCAAGCGAACACACCGACGCTTGTCAAACTACCCGATCAGGACCTGCCAAGCAGCGCGAGCGGCACCCCAAGCCCACGGAGTTCTTGGCTGGCCCGGCTCAAACAGGGTTTGCAAAAGACCGGCAGCAGCATCGCCAGCGTCTTCACCGGCACCCGCATCGACGAGGCGCTGTATGAAGACCTGGAGTCAGCGCTGCTGATGGCCGATACCGGCGTGAAGGCCACCGAGTTTTTGCTGGCCGACCTCAAACGCCGGGTCAAAGAGGCGCGCGCCACCGAGCCAGCTGCGGTCAAGGCGCTGCTGGTGGAATCGCTCACCACGCTGCTGACCCCGCTGCAGAAGCCGCTGCTGATCGGGCAGCACAAGCCCACTGTGGTCATGGTCGCTGGCGTCAATGGGGCCGGCAAGACCACCTCGATCGGCAAGCTCACCCACCACCTGGCGCAGGAGGGCGCCAGCGTGCTGCTGGCGGCGGCCGACACCTTTCGCGCGGCGGCGCGCGAGCAGTTGGGCGTCTGGGCCGAGCGCAACACGGTGGAAATCATCAGCCAGGAGGGTGGCGACCCGGCAGCGGTGAGCTTTGATGCAGTCAGCGCTGGCCGGGCACGGGGCCGCGACGTGGTGCTGGTGGACACCGCTGGGCGCCTGCCCACCCAGTTGCACCTGATGGAGGAGCTGAAAAAAATCAAACGCGTGATCCAGAAAGCCGACGCCAGCGCACCGCACGAGGCGCTGCTGGTGATCGATGGCAACACCGGGCAGAACGCGCTGGCGCAGGTGCGCGCCTTTGACGACGCGCTGCAACTGACCGGCCTGATCGTGACCAAACTGGATGGCACCGCCAAGGGCGGCGTGCTGGCCGCGATTGCACGGGAGCGGCCTATCCCGGTCTACTTTATCGGCGTTGGCGAACAGCTGGCCGACCTGGAAACCTTCAACGCCCGCGAGTTTGCGCAGGCCCTTTTGTCATGAACGACCATCACCCCGATCACCCCAATCACTTCAATCACCCCGCTTACCCCGCAGTGGGGATGGATTTCGGCCGGCGCGGGAATGACAGGCAACACCGCAACCGTCATTTCCGCGAAAGCGCAGACCCATGTCTGCCAACGCGACGTGGCTTGCTGGCCCTGTTGGCATCCATCGGGTGCATGACGGCGGGCATGGCTACCCCGGCCTGGGCGCAAACCAGCGCAGCCTGGGCGGCCATCGAGGCCCGGGCGCGCGGCCAGACCGTGTACTTCAACGCCTGGGGCGGCTCGGAGGCAATTAACCGCTATATCCAGTGGGCAGCGAGCGAAGTGCAGCAGCGCCATGGGGTGCGGCTGGAGCATGTCAAGATCAGTGATGCCGCCGACATGGTCAAGCGGGTGAGGGCGGAGAAGGCCGCCGGCAAGACCCGGGGCAGCGTCGATCTGGTGTGGATCAACGGCGAAAACTTCCTGACCATGAAGCGCGAGGGCCTGCTGTTTGGCCCCTTTGCTGAAGGCCTGCCAGGCTACGCGCTGGTGGACGTGCAGGGCAAACCCACCACGCGCCTGGATTTCTCCGAACCGGTGGACGGGCTGGAGGCGCCCTGGGGCATGGCGCAGCTAACCTTCATGGCAGACAGCCGGCGCACGCCGGCGCCGCCGCGCAGCCTGAGCGAACTACTGGCTTTTGCCAAGGCCAACCCCGGCCGCCTGACCTACCCGCGCCCGCCCAACTTCCACGGCACCACCTTTCTCAAGCAGCTGTTGCTGGACCTGACCGCCGAGCGCAGTGCGCTGTACCGGCCGGTCACGCCAGCGGCCTTTGCCCAGGCTACGGCGCCGCTGTGGCGCACCCTGGATGATTTGCACCCGCAGCTTTGGCGCGCCGGGCGGCAGTTCCCGCAAAACGCCGAGGCCATGCGTCAAATGCTGGCCGATGGCGAGCTGCTGCTGGCGCTGACCTTCAACCCCAACGACGCCGCCAATGAAATTGCCGCCAAGCGGCTGCCAGCCAGCGTGGTCAGCTATCAGTTTGAGAGTGGCACCATTGGCAACACGCACTTCGTCGCGATTCCCGTGAACGCCAGCGCCAGCGACGGCGCGCAGGTGGTGGCCAATTTTTTGCTCAGTCCCGAGGCGCAGGCGCGCAAGGCCGATATCGCGGTGTGGGGCGACCCCACCGTGCTGGCCTTGGAGCGCCTGAGCCCGGCCGACCGCGCCCGCTTTGCGGCCCAACCCGTACCGGGCCAGGTGGCCCGCAGCGCACCGGCCCTGCCCGAGCCGCACGGCAGCTGGGTCGAGCCGCTGGAACGGGAGTGGCTCCAACGCTACGGCCAATAACTCAATCCATCCCGCATGAACATCACGAACAGCTTGCTGCCCCGGGTCGAACTCGAGTCCGCGCCCCAGCCCACCGCCGCCGTGATCTGGCTGCATGGGCTGGGCGCCGACGGCCATGACTTTGCCGGGCTGGTGCCCGAGCTGGACCTCTCGAACTGCTCGCCGATCCGCTTTGTGTTTCCGCACGCGCCCAGCATGCCGGTCACGGTCAATGGCGGCTATGTGATGCCGGCCTGGTACGACATCCTCGGCCCGGATCTGGTCAGCCAGCAGGACGCAGCCGGCATCCAGGCCTCGGAGCGCGCCATCGTGGCCTTGATAGCGCATGAAGTGGCGCGCGGCATACCGGCCGAGCGCATTGTGCTGGCCGGCTTCAGCCAGGGTTGCGCCATGGCCCTGCACACGAGCTTGCGGCTGCCACAACGGTTGGCCGGCATCATGGCGCTGTCGGGCTACTTGCCGCTTGCCGACCGGCTCACCGCCGAGCGCCACCCGGCCAACGCCCAAACACCCGTCTTCATGGCGCACGGCACGCAAGACCCGGTGGTGGTGATCGCGCGTGGCGAGGCCTCACGCGATGCTTTGGCTGCGCTGGGCCAGCCGGTTCAATGGCACAGCTACCCGATGCCGCACAGTCTGCACCCGCGCGAGATTGCCGACATCTCGGCCTTTCTGGCCCTGGTCCTGGGCCCCGCCGCTTGAACCAGGTGATGGAACGCCCAGTGCGCCGCGCCGGCGCCACCGACCAGCCCTTGGTGCTGGGCATCGACTTCGGCACCTCCAACTCAGCCGCCGCGCTGATCGGCGCCGATGGCCGGCTGCAGGTGGTGCCGCTGGGTGAGCGGTCGGGCCGAGATGCCGACTGCCCTGTTTTTTGCCAATGAAACGCAGAGCGTGCTGTACGGCGGTGAGGCGATGCAAGCCTACCTGGCCGGCACCGAAGGCCGCTTGCTGCGCTCGCTCAAGAGCCTGCTGGGCAGCCGGCTGATGGACGAGTACACCGCCGTCAACGGCCAGAGCCTGCGCTTCTACGACATCCTGGTCTTGTTTTTCAAGGAGCTCAAACGCCGCTGCGAGGCCTGCGCTGGCCAGCCACTGACCCATGTCATGCTGGGCCGCCCGGTGCACTTTGTCGACGACGATGCGGGGCGTGACGCCCAGGCCCAGACCACGCTGGAGAGCGCCGCCCGCGATGCGGGCTTCAGCCAGATCGACTGCCAGCTCGAACCGATTGCCGCCGCGCTGGATTACGAGCAACGGGTGCAGGGCGAAACTACAGCACTGGTGGTGGACATTGGCGGCGGCACCTCGGATTTCACCGTGATCCGCCTGAACCCGGCGCGCAGCCAACTCAGCGACCGGCGCGCCGACATTCTGGCCACCACCGGCATCCATGTCGGCGGCACCGACTTTGACCGCCTGCTGGATCTGGCCGCCGTGATGCCGCTGCTGGGCTACCGGCACCAGGGCGCGGGTGGCCGGCCGGTGCCCAACAGCGTGTTTTTTG
>SHXM01000027.1 GCA_009693325.1 Rhodoferax sp. | reverse complement strand
GGTTTCGTCCTGGGTGGTCACGACGCTGTCCTGGCGACCGCTTGGTTGGGCCTGATTGAAAAAGCGCTCGAGCGAACGGGTGGCAGGCGCGTAGATCTGACGACCCAAAGCTGCGGGGGTAATGGCAAAAAACATGATGTGGCTCCTTGTACACTAAGCGGGGTTCGACATGAACCATCGCAGGCACTGAAACTGCGAGCTAATTCATTTTTTTCAAGAGAAATTCCCCGTGTTTATTGCTTGCGCCAGGGGCTTGAAAACGCTGCTGCTGACGCCAAGGGACTAGACTCCTGCGCTGGCCAGGCCCAGCACCATGCAAGGGCTGGATTGATCGCATTTTTTAGGAATTTTGTATGCGCCAAGCCATCCTTGATCTCGCGCAATCCCGCATCCGGGAGGTTGCCAATGCCGGTTTGGGGCGAACCGATCTGTTGGCCTTCTGGTTTGGCGAAAGCGACGAGGTCACGCCCGAGCCGATTCGACAGGCCGCCATCGCCTCCTTGCAACGGGGTGAGACCTTTTATTCGCACAACCTGGGCTTGCCCGAACTGCGCCAAGCTGTGGCGCATTACATGACCCAGCGTCATGGCCCCGTCGAGCTTGACCGACTGGCCATCACCAGTGGCGGCGTGAACGCCTTGATGCTCGCAACACAGGCCCTGGTCGATGCGGGCGATGAGGTGGTGGCCGTCACCCCGGTCTGGCCCAACCTGACTGCCCAGGCTGCGATCATGGGTGCACGCCTGTGTTGCGTGCCCTTGCAAGCCCACGACGGGCAATGGCAACTCGACATCGAAGCGCTGCTGGTGGCCGTGACGGCGAAAACCAAGCTGCTGATCGTCAACGCTCCGAATAACCCGACCGGCTGGACGCTGACGCGCCAAGAGCAGCAGCGCATTCTGGACCATTGCCGCCGCACCGGCACCTGGATTTTGGCCGACGAGGTCTACGAACGGCTTTACTTCGATGCAAGTGCCAATGGCTGCGCTCCCAGTTTTCTGGACCTCGCTCTCGCCGATGACCGACTGGTGGTGGTGCATAGTTTTTCCAAGAGCTTTTTGATGACTGGCTGGCGCCTGGGCTGGCTGGTGATGCCGCCGAGCATGACAGCGCAGATGGGTAAACTGATCGAATTCAACACCTCCTGCGTGAGTGTGTTTACCCAGCGTGCGGGCATAGCGGCCTTGGAGAACACCGATTCCATCACGCCTGCGGTGGTGGCCCACCTGAAGCTTTGTCGGGACACTCTGCTTCCCTTGCTGCAGACGCTTCCCGGGCTGGAAGTGTCCGCAGCACGCGGCGGTATGTACGCATTTTTCAAACTCGCCGGGCATAGGGATTCTCTGCAAACCGCCAAACGGCTGGTGGTCGAGGCCGGTCTGGGCCTGGCGCCGGGAGAGGCCTTCGCGCCCGAGGCGAAGGGCTGGCTGCGCTGGTGTTTTGCCTCGCGCGACCCACAACGCCTGGTGCAGGGGGTTGAGCGCCTGCGCCGTTGGCTGGCCGCCCAAGCGTGAGGCAATGCCGAGCCGGCAGGCTTGGCGCAATGACCTGCGGTATACTGCCTCCCGCTTGTTCAAACTGCACAAGCACACGTCCGGGGCAGTTCCAGCGCCGCACGCAAGTTCAATACAAACAGGAAAAAAGCATGATTGCATCCAGCATCAAAGCCGCTGTCGTTAAAGACAACGCACGTCAGGCCGGTGACACCGGCAGCCCCGAGGTTCAGGTTGCGTTGTTGACGGCACGCATCAACGAACTCACCCCCCACTTCAAGACCCATGCCAAAGACCATCACGGTCGCCGTGGTCTGTTACGCATGGTGAGTCGCCGCCGCAAGCTGCTGGACTACCTCAAAGCCAAAGATGCGGACCGTTACACCGCGTTGATCGCCAAGCTTGGTCTTCGCAAGTAATCGGTCAATCCATCGAACGTTGAGCGCCTGAGTTAGCGAAGCTGCTCAGGCGTTTCTTACTTCGGAGAAGGCGAAAACAGATCGAAGCTGTGTCATTCCAGAGAAATTTTGAGCCTTGGCCCCGGCTTTCTCTGGAATGGCATCGTTTTCTGTCAGGCAGTATCCGGGCTCGGGCGAGGTGGCCTGCACCTCCCGCATTGTGATCAGGAGATATGAAAATGAGCATGTTCAATAAAGTGACCAAAACCTTTGCCTGGGGCCAAAACACGGTCACCATGGAAACCGGCGAAATCGCCCGACAAGCTGGCGGTGCCGTGCTGGTCAACATAGATGACACCGTTGTGCTTGCCACGGTGGTGGCCTCCAAAAGCGCCAAACCCGGCCAAGACTTCTTCCCACTGACTGTCGATTACCTTGAAAAAACCTATGCTGCGGGCAAGATTCCGGGCAGTTTTTTCAAGCGCGAAGGCCGGCCCAGCGAATTTGAAACCCTGACCAGCCGCCTGATTGATCGCCCGATTCGCCCCTTGTTTCCCGAAGGTTTTTTCAATGAGGTTCAAGTGGTGATTCACACCCTGTCGCTCAACCCTGAAGTCGACGCGGATATTGCAGCTCTGATCGCCACCAGCGCCGCCTTGTCCATTAGTGGCATTCCGTTCACTGGGCCCATCGGTGCGGCCCGGGTCGGTTACATCAATGGCGAGTATGTGCTCAACCCGGGCCAGACCGCACGCAAGAGTTCCATCATGGATCTCGTGGTGGCTGGCACTGAAACCGCTGTGCTGATGGTCGAGTCTGAAGCCCAGCAGCTCAGCGAAGAAATCATGCTCGGTGCTGTAGTCTTCGGTCATGAGCAGGGCAATATCGCCATCAACGCGATCCACGACCTCGTGCGCGATGCCGGAAAACCGGCCTGGGATTGGGCGGCTCCGGCCAAAGACGAGCCACTGATCGCGCGGGTCACGGCGCTGGCAGAGGAGCGCTTGCGCGCTGCCTACCAAATTCGCAACAAACAGGCCCGCACCCACGCTTGCCGTGACGCCTATGCCCTGGTCATGGCCGACCTCAAGACAGACGGCACCCCCTTTGACGGCGTCAAGGTGGAAGGCATGCTGTTTGACATCGAAGCCCGCATTGTTCGCAGTCAGATTCTGTCTGGTGAGCCGCGTATCGACGGCCGCGACACCCGTACTGTGCGCCCGATTGAAATTCGCAACGGCGTGCTGCCGCGCACCCATGGCTCAGCCCTGTTTACCCGTGGCGAAACCCAGGCTCTGGTGGTTACCACGCTGGGCACCGAGCGCGACGCCCAGCGCATCGATGCCCTGGCCGGTGATTACGAAGACCGCTTCATGCTGCACTACAACATGCCTCCGTTCGCCACGGGCGAAACCGGCCGCGTGGGCACTCCCAAACGCCGCGAAATCGGCCATGGCCGTCTGGCCAAGCGCGCCTTGGTGGCCTGCCTGCCCAGCAAAGAAGATTTCCCCTACACCATGCGGGTGGTCAGCGAAATCACCGAATCCAACGGATCGTCGTCCATGGCTTCGGTCTGCGGCGGCTGCCTGTCTCTGATGGACGCGGGCGTGCCCATGAAAGCGCATGTGGCCGGCATCGCCATGGGCCTGATCAAAGACGGCAACCGCTTTGCCGTGCTGACCGACATTTTGGGCGACGAGGATCACCTCGGCGACATGGACTTCAAAGTGGCCGGCACCACCAATGGCATCACTGCCTTGCAGATGGACATCAAGATTCAGGGGATAACCCGCGAAATCATGCAAGTGGCGCTGGCTCAGGCCAAGGAAGCGCGCATGCACATTCTGGGCAAGATGCAGGAGGCCATGAGCGAGGCCAAGACCGAGGTCTCCAACTTCGCGCCACGGCTGTTCACCATGAAGATCAACCCCGACAAGATCCGCGACGTTATCGGCAAGGGTGGCTCTGTTATTCGCGCCCTGACCGAAGAAACCGGTACTCAGATCAATATCGAGGAAGACGGCACGATAACCATTGCATCGAGCGATCCGGCCAAGGCCGAAGAGGCCAAGCGCCGCATCGAGCAGATTACTGCGGAAGTTGAAATCGGCAAAATCTATGAGGGCCCGATCACCAAGATTCTTGATTTCGGCGCCCTGGTCAATCTGCTGCCGGGCAAAGACGGCCTGCTGCACATCAGCCAGATTGCCCACGAGCGGGTGGAGAAGGTCAGCGATTACTTGTCGGAAGGTCAAATCATCAAGGTCAAAGTGATGGAGACCGATGAGAAGGGCCGCATCAAGCTGTCCATGAAGGTCCTGCTCGATCGCCCGGTTCATAACGGCAACGAGCACGCCTGATGTCTGGACCGCTTGCCAGGCCTGATTCAAAGGCGCCTGCTGATGCGCCAGTTTTAGGGCTTTGACATGGCTATGAGAGTGGTTGAAATCTCGGCGTTTGGCCCCCCCTCGGTGCTGCAGCTAGGGCAGCGGCCGCTGCCGGCGCCCGGGGCCGGGGAGTTGTTGATTCGGGTTTCTGCCAGCGGGGTCAATCGCCCCGACGTGTTACAGCGCACCGGCAACTACCCTGTGCCACCCGGGGCCTCTGATATTCCGGGCCTGGAGGTGGCAGGTGTCATCACAGATGGCGATTCGCTGGCGCTGGCGCAGGCCGGCCTGGCCATCGGTCAGCGGGTCTGTGCTCTAGTGGCTGGAGGCGGGTATGCCGAGTACTGTGTGGCACCGATCGGACAGTGCTTGCAAGTGCCAGCTGGCCTGAGCGACATTGAGGCCGCCTCCTTGCCCGAAACCTTTTTCACCGTGTGGAGCAATGTGTTTGATCGCGCCCGCTTGCAAGCGGGCGAGAGCATCCTGATCCAAGGCGGCTCCAGCGGTATCGGCGTGACCGCCATCCAGATGGCCAAGGCGTTTGGCGCCCAGGTTTTTGTGACCGCCGGCAGCACTGAAAAATGCCAGGCCTGCTTGGCTTTGGGTGCTGATCACGCCATCAACTACCGCAGCCATGATTTCGCCCAGGAACTCATGCGATTGACTGACAACGCTGGCGTCGACATCATTTTGGATATGGTGGCCGGCGCCTACATCGCCAAGGAAGTACAGTGCCTGCGCGAAGATGGCCGCTTGGTCATGATTGCCGTGCAGGGCGGTGTCAAAAGTGAGTTCAACGCGGGCTTGGTGCTGCGCCGCCGCCTGACCATCACTGGCTCGACTTTACGACCCCGCCCGATTGCCTTCAAGACCGCGATTGCCCAAGCCTGTCGCGACCGGGTCTGGCCATTGATCGAGCAGGGGCGCATCAAGCCGGTCATTCACAGCGTCTTTGCTGCGGCCGATGCGGCGCAGGCCCATGAGCTCATGGAGTCCAACCAGCACATTGGAAAAATCATGCTGACCTGGGGTGCGGCATGAAACAAAAATTGATCGCCGGCAACTGGAAGATGAACGGCAGCCTGGCTGCCAACGAGGCGCTGGTGCGCGCGGTGCAAGCCGGTGCGCCGACCGGTTGCCAATTGGCGATGTGTGTGCCCTCGGTCTATTTTTCTCAAGTCCAGGCGCTGCTGGCCGGCAGCGGCATATGGCTTGGTGCCCAAGATGTGTCGGCGCGTGAACAAGGCGCCTACACCGGGGAGGTATCAGCCGCCATGCTGCGTGATTTAGGCGTGCGCTGCTGCATTGTTGGGCATTCTGAGCGCCGGCAACACCATGCGGAGAGCGACGCCCTGGTTGCCATGAAAACGAAGCAGGTCCTGGCCGCCGGCATTACACCTATTGTTTGCCTCGGGGAAACCCTGGCTGAGCGCGAGGCCGGTATCACAGCAGATGTGGTGCGGCGCCAGCTGGCAGCGGTGATACATCTCAATGGGCACTGCATCAGCGAGATCGTGCTGGCCTATGAACCGGTCTGGGCGATTGGCACTGGTAAGACCGCCAGCCCCGAGCAGGCCCAACAGGTGCATGCGCTGTTGCGCGCCCAGTTGAGGGCTGCCACGGTGCAGGCTGACCGGGTGTCGATTGTTTATGGCGGCAGTATGAACGCTGCCAATGCGGCCAGCCTGCTGGCCCAGCCTGACATTGATGGCGGCCTGGTCGGGGGAGCCTCGCTCAAGGCAGCAGATTTTTTATCCATTGTTGCTGCCGCCCGGTCTTGATGGGCCGGCAGCCATTTGTTATTCGGAGTAAACCATGACGGTTATGTTGACGATTCTCCTGGCAGTTCAAATGTTGTCAGCGGTAGCCATGATGGGCCTGATCCTGATACAGCATGGCAAGGGCGCAGACATGGGGGCAGCGTTTGGCAGCGGCGGCTCTGGCAGTCTTTTTGGCGCCACGGGCAGCGCCAACTTTCTATCCCGCACCACCGCCGTGTTAGCCACGCTGTTTTTTGTCTGCACGCTGCTGCTGGCCTACTTTGGTATGGCACGGACGCAGGCGCCATCGGGCAGCGTGCTGCAGGGCGTGACGGTGAGCACGCCTGCAACAGCAGCCTCGGCGCCGGCGGTGCCGGCTTCTGGTGCGGCTCAAATTCCAGCCAATTAAGGTGGTTTGAAAATGCCCACACACACCGGGAAAACCCGGTGTTTTCGGGGTAGACTCAGCTGGTTCCTGAAAAGCCATATCGCCTCTGGCGCGCCTCATGCAATTCGGGTCATTGAAAGCCGCCGTCGTGGTGAAATTGGTAGACACGCTATCTTGAGGGGGTAGTGGCGAAAGCTGTGCGAGTTCGAGTCTCGCCGACGGCACCAACAAAAGGCCCACTGCGCTGTCGCGCAACTTGCACCTAACCTGATCAGCTGCTCTGCATGAATCTTGACCAGTATTTGCCCGTTGTCCTGTTCATACTGGTCGGTATCGGGGTCGGTATCTTGCCCCAGGTTTTGGGTTATCTGCTGGGCCCTAACCGGCCTGACCCGGCCAAGAATTCCCCCTACGAATGCGGCTTTGAAGCCTTTGAAGATGCGCGCATGAAGTTCGATGTGCGCTACTACTTGGTGGCCATTCTGTTTATTTTGTTCGACCTCGAAATTGCTTTTTTGTTTCCCTGGGCGGTATCGCTCAAAGACACTGGCAGCCTGGGTTTCTGGTCGGTGATGGTGTTTTTGGGTGTACTGGTCGTGGGCTTTATCTACGAGTGGAACAAAGGCGCCCTGGACTGGGAATAAGCGAGGACCATGCAATGATCGAGGGCGTATTCAAGGAAGGCTTTGTCACCACCAGTTACGACTCGGTGATGAACTGGGCCAAGACCGGCTCGGTCTGGCCCATGACCTTCGGTCTGGCCTGTTGTGCGGTGGAGATGATGCACGCCGCCGCCGCGCGTTATGACATCAGCCGCTTCGGCGCAGAAGTGTTTCGCGCTAGCCCGCGCCAGTCGGACCTGATGATTGTCGCGGGCACTCTGTGCAACAAGATGGCGCCAGCCCTGCGCAAGGTCTACGACCAGATGTCCGAGCCGCGCTGGGTGATCAGCATGGGTTCCTGTGCCAACGGTGGCGGCTACTACCATTACAGTTATTCGGTGGTACGGGGCTGCGACCGCATCGTGCCAGTCGATGTCTATGTGCCAGGTTGCCCGCCCACTGCTGAGGCTTTGTTGTACGGCATCATGCAGTTGCAGCAAAAAATTCGCCGCACTCAGACTATTGCCAGAGCCTGAGGACCGCAATGACTGTTTATGCCGTGAATCCCGAGGACTTGCAGGCTGTGCTGGTGGCGGCGCTGGGCGAACAGGTTTTGCATATCGCCATCTCCCGGGCTGAGCTCTGTTTGGACGTGCGGGCTGCTGATCTCCTGGAGGTCGCCCAGACCCTGCGCGATGCACCGGGCTGTCAGTTTGAGCAACTGATGGATTTGTGTGGTGTAGATTATTCTGATTACAAGGGCCAGGGTCGTGACGGCCCACGGTTTGGCGTGGTGCTGCACCTGCTCTCAGTGAGTTTGAACCAGCGCCTGCGACTTCGGGTGGCCGCCCCTGATGATGTGCTGCCCATGCTGCCCTCTGTGACGCCGGTCTGGAACTCCGCTAACTGGTTCGAGCGCGAGGCCTTTGACCTGTTTGGCATCGTGTTTGAGGGGCACAATGATTTGCGCCGCATCCTGACAGACTACGGCTTTATCGGGCATCCGTTTCGCAAAGACTTTCCCTTAAGCGGCCATGTCGAGATGCGCTACGACGCAGAGAGCCGGCGTGTCATCTACCAACCCGTCACCATTGAGCCGCGCGAGATCACGCCACGCATCATCCGGGAAGACAATTACGGTGGGCTCCACTAGGCGACACGCAGTATGGCTGACATCAAGAACTACACCCTCAATTTCGGGCCCCAGCACCCGGCAGCGCATGGCGTGCTGCGCTTGGTGCTCGAGCTCGATGGCGAGGTTATCCAGCGCGCTGATCCGCACATCGGCTTGTTGCACCGGGCGACCGAAAAGCTCGCCGAGAGCAAGACTTTCATCCAGTCCCTGCCTTACATGGACCGGCTCGATTATGTTTCGATGATGTGCAACGAGCATGCCTACTGCCTGGCCATTGAAAAGCTGCTAGGGATCGAGGTTCCGCTGCGTGCCCAGTACATCCGCGTGATGTTTTCAGAGATCACGCGCCTGCTCAACCACCTGATGTGGCTGGGCTCGCATGGCAATGATTGCGGCAGCTCGACCATCTTGATCTACACCTTTCGCGAACGCGAAGACCTGTTTGACATGTACGAAGCCGTCAGTGGCGCGCGCATGCATGCGGCCTATTTTCGCCCGGGTGGGGTTTACCGCGACCTGCCCGACACCATGCCGCAGTACCAGGCCAACAAGATTCGCAATGCCAGGGGTATTGCTCAGCTCAACAGCAACCGTCAGGGATCGCTGCTGGATTTCATTGATGACTTCACCCAGCGTTTCCCCAAGCACTTGGGTGAGTACCACACGCTGCTGACCGACAACCGCATCTGGAAACAGCGCACCGTGGGCATCGGGGTGGTGAGCCCGGAGCGGGCTCTCAATATGGGGTTTAGCGGGCCAATGCTGCGCGGCTCTGGTGTGGCATGGGACCTGCGCAAAAAGCAGCCCTATGAGGTGTACGGCCTGATGGACTTCGATGTTCCGGTGGGCGCCACCGGCGACTGCTATGACCGCTACCTGGTGCGCATGGAGGAGATGAAGCAGTCCAATCACATCATCAGGCAGTGCGTGGCATGGCTGCGGTCCAACCCAGGCCCGGTGATCACGGACAACCACAAGGTGGCGGCGCCGCTGCGTGAGTCCATGAAGTCGAACATGGAAGGCCTGATTCATCATTTCAAGCTGTTCACCGAGGGCTTTCATGTCCCCGAGGGAGAAGCCTATGCCGCTGTCGAGCATCCCAAGGGTGAGTTTGGCATTTACTTGATCAGCGATGGTGCCAACAAGCCCTACCGGCTCAAAATCCGTCCGCCTGGCTATGTGCATTTGGCCGCGCTCAACGAGATGGCTGGTGGGCACATGATCGCTGATGCGGTGGCCGTGATTGGCACCATGGACATCGTCTTTGGAGAAATTGACCGATGAGTGATTCCGGTTTGTCGGATGCCGCGCTGAGCCACTTTGGGGCCGAGGTGGCCAAGTACCCAGCCGATCAAAAACAGTCTGCGGTGATGGCCTGTCTGGCGATCGTGCAGCAAGAGTGCGGCTATGTTAGCTCGCTGAGCGAGCGCATAGTCGCAGAGTACCTGGGCATGGCGCCAATGGCAGTGCGCGAGGTCACCACTTTTTACAATATGTACAACCAGCAGCCAATGGGCAAGTACAAGCTCAATGTCTGCACCAACCTGCCCTGCCAGTTACGCAGCGGTGGCCAGGCGTTGCGGCATCTTGAGCAAGCCCTTGGCGTGCGCATGGGCGAGACCACGGCGGACGGCCTGTTCACCCTGCAGCAGGCGGAATGTCTGGGCGCCTGTGCCGACGCGCCAGTGCTCTTGGTCAACGACCGCAGCATGTGCAGTTTCATGAGCAATGACAAAATTGACGAGCTGCTCGACGGCTTGCGGGCGATGGAGCGAGCATGACCAACACTGAGGCCCTGTTGGCCCGATTTCAGGCAAGCGGCGCTGAGTCCTGCTTCCATGACCGGCACATCAATCCGCAAATTTATGCCGGCCTCAATGGGCGCAATTGGCGTTTGGCCGATTACCAGGCCCGTGGTGGGTATGCCGCTTTGCGCAACATCCTTGGTTTGGATGGCTCAGAGGGTTTGACGCAGGACCAGGTGGTTGCCACGGTCAAGGAGTCGGCACTACGGGGTCGCGGCGGCGCGGGTTTTCCAACTGGCTTGAAGTGGAGCTTCATGCCGCGCAAATTTCCGGGTCAAAAATACCTGGTTTGCAATTCTGACGAGGGCGAGCCCGGCACCTGCAAAGACCGCGATATCCTGCAGTTCAATCCGCACATTGTCATTGAGGGCATGATCATCGCTGGCTATGCGATGGGCATTTCAGTCGGCTACAACTACATCCATGGTGAAATCTTTAAGACTTACGAGCGTTTTGAAGAGGCCCTGAACGAAGCCCGCGCTGCCGGCCTGCTGGGCAACAACATTCTGGGCAGCAGTTTTAGTTTTCAGTTGCATGCCACACACGGCTTCGGTGCCTATATTTGCGGCGAAGAAACCGCGCTGCTCGAATCACTCGAAGGCAAAAAAGGCCAGCCGCGCTTCAAGCCACCGTTTCCGGCCAGTTACGGCCTGTATGGCAAACCTACAACCATCAACAATACCGAAACCTTTGCTGCGGTGCCCTGGATCATTCGCAACGGCGGGGCGGCCTATCTGCAATGTGGCAAACCCAACAACGGCGGCACCAAAATCTATTCGGTCAGCGGTGATGTTGAATTGCCGGGTAATTACGAGGTGCCCATGGGCACGCCGTTTGCCAAGTTGCTTGAAATCGCAGGTGGTGTGCGCCAGGGGCGCCAACTCAAGGCGGTGATCCCCGGCGGCTCATCGGCGCCGATATTGCCAGGCCATGTGATGATGGACATCACCATGGACTATGACGCCATCGCCAAGGCCGGCTCCATGCTGGGTTCGGGCGCGGTGATTGTCCTGGACGATTCGCGCTGCATGGTCAAGAGCCTGCAGCGCCTGAGCTACTTCTACATGCACGAGTCTTGCGGCCAGTGCACCCCCTGCCGCGAGGGAACGGGCTGGCTGTCGCGCATGGTCGACCGCATCGAGACCGGTCACGGCCGGCCGGCCGACATGGATTTGCTGAACTCGGTGGCCGACAATATCCAGGGACGCACCATCTGCGCCCTGGGCGATGCCGCCGCCATGCCGGTGCGCGCCATGATCAAGCACTACCGACACGAATTCGAATACCACGTAGAGCACAAGACCTGCATGGTCCCAGCCTACCTCTGAGCGAGTGCTGCAATGATTGAAATCGAACTCGACGGCAGGAAGATCGACATTCTTGAAGGCAGCATGATCATGCATGCGGCCGAGAAGGCCGGTACCTACGTTCCCCATTTCTGCTACCACAAGAAGCTCAGCATTGCGGCCAACTGCCGCATGTGCCTGGTCGATGTAGAAAAAATGCCCAAGCCCATGCCGGCCTGCGCCACCCCTGTCACGCAGGGCATGATCGTGCGCACCAAAAGCGACAAGGCGATCAAGGCGCAGCAGTCGGTGATGGAGTTTTTGCTGATCAACCACCCGCTGGACTGCCCGATCTGCGACCAGGGTGGTGAATGCCAGTTACAGGATCTCGCAGTGGGCTACGGCGGCTCTGGCTCCCGCTATCAAGAGGACAAACGCGTGGTGATCATCAAGGATGTAGGCCCGCTGATTTCCATGCAGGAGATGAGCCGCTGCATCCACTGCACCCGCTGTGTGCGCTTTGGCCAAGAGGTCGCTGGCGTGATGGAGCTCGGTATGTCCAACCGGGGCGAACACGCCGAGATCGAAACCTTTGTCGGCCAGTCGGTCGACTCCGAACTGTCGGGCAACATGATAGACATCTGTCCGGTTGGCGCCCTGACCAGCAAGCCTTTTCGCTACAGCGCACGCACCTGGGAGCTGTCACGACGTAAATCCATCAGCCCGCACGACAGCACTGGCGCCAACCTCGTGGTGCAGGTCAAGAACAACCAGGTGATGCGGGTGGTGCCCCTTGAGAATGAGGCGGTCAACGAGTGCTGGATTGCTGACCGCGACCGCTTTTCCTACGAGGCGCTCAACAGCGACCAGCGCCTGACCGGACCCATGATCAAACAGGGCGGCGTCTGGCAGGCGGTGGATTGGCAGACGGCGCTCGAATACGTTGCCAACGGCCTGAGCACAATCAAGGCCGACCATGGCGCTGACAGCCTTGGCGCCTTGGTCAGTCCGCACAGCACCCTCGAGGAACTGATGCTCGCGGGCGCTCTGATGCGCGGCCTGGGCAGCCACAACATCGACCATCGGCTGCGCCATGCCGAGTTTGTCCCGGCCGCAGGCGTACGTTATTTGGGCATGCCGATCGCTGCCCTGTCTGAACTGCAGCGGGTGCTGGTGGTAGGGTCGAACTTGCGCAAGGACCACCCGCTGTTTGCCCAGCGCATTCGCCAGGCTGTGCGCAAGGGGGCAGTGCTCAGCACCCTGTGCGAGCACAGCCAGGATTGGGCCATGCCGGTAGCCCATGCCATGCTGCAGCCTTCTGCCCAGTGGGTGCAGGCCCTGGCCGACCTCGCCGCCGCTGTGGCTGCCGAAAAGGGCATCGACCCGCCCGTGCCTGGTCAGGTGGGCGAGCAGGCCCGCGCCATGGCCCGGTCATTGCTGGGCGGCGAGCGCAAAGCCCTGCTGCTGGGCAATGCGGCCGCCCACCATGGCAAGGCCGCCAGCCTGTTGGTGCTGGCCAACTGGATTGCGGCGCAAACCGGTGCTTCGGTCGGCTACCTGACCGAAGCCGCCAACACGGTGGGCGCCCAATACGCCTGCGCCCTGCCCGGACCGAATGGCCTGAACGCCGCGCAGATGCTGGCCGGCGGCCTCAAAGGCGTGCTGCTGCTCAATCTGGAGCCTGAATTCGACTCAGCCGCAGGCTCGGCTGCCGCGGTGGCTTTGGCCAAAGCCAGCATGGTGGTGACGCTCAGCCCGTTTAAGGCCAACCTGGCCTTCAGCGATGTGCTGCTACCGATTGCACCGTTCACCGAAACCTCGGGCACCTTTGTCAATGCAGAGGGCCGGGTACAGGGCTTCCATGCGGTGGTCAAGCCGCTGGGCGAGACCCGTCCCGCCTGGAAGGTACTGCGCGTGCTGGCCAATCTGCTGGGCCTGCCGGGTTTCGAGTTCGAGTCCTCGCAAGCGGTCTTGCATCAGGTGCCTGAGCTGGTCAATCCGCAAACCACCCACGTGTCGTCTGAGCTGCTGAGCAATGCCACCACAGCTACGGTGGATCTGACGCCCGCCGCAACTCCACCGGTTGTAGCCGGCATCTACGCATTGGACGGCTTGGTGCGGCGCGCAGCGAGTCTGCAACTGACTGCGGATGCGCGGTCCATGCCATTGGCGCCCGAGGCGGTGACCGCATGATTGACGCCCTGTTCAATGCCGGACAAGGCATGCTGGCGGCGCCCTGGTGGGCGGCCGCCGGTTGGCCTGTGCTCTGGACGCTGCTCAAAATCGTGGCCGTTCTGCTGCCCCTGATGGGCGCTGTGGCTTACCTGACCCTGTGGGAGCGCAAGTTTTTAGGCTGGATGCAGGTGCGCGTGGGGCCCAACCGGGTGGGCCCCTTGGGCCTGTTGCAGCCGATTGCCGATGCGCTCAAGCTCATGACCAAAGAAATCCTGGTGCCCACTGCCGCCAGCAAAGGTTTATTTTTCATCGGGCCGATTCTGACCATCATGCCAGCCTTGGCGGCTTGGGCGGTGATCCCCTTTGGACCCGATATCGCCCTGGCCAACATCAACGCCGGCCTCTTGTTTGTAATGGCCATTACTTCGATGGAGGTCTATGGTGTGGTGATTGCGGGCTGGGCCTCCAACTCCAAGTACTCGTTTTTGGGTGCGCTGCGCGCATCAGCCCAAATGGTGAGTTACGAGATCGCCATGGGCTTTTGTCTGGTGGTGGTGTTGATGGTGTCGGCCAGCATGAACCTCACCGACATCGTGACCGGCCAGGCCAAGGGCTATTTTTCAAGCATGGGGCTCAACTTCCTGTCCTGGAATTGGTTGCCTCTGTTGCCAATCTTTGTGGTGTATGTCATCTCTGGCTTGGCCGAGACCAACCGCCACCCCTTTGATGTGGTCGAGGGGGAGGCTGAAATCGTGGCCGGCCACATGGTCGAGTACTCAGGCATGTCTTACGCCATGTTTTACCTCGCCGAATACGCCAATATGTGGCTGATTTCCATCCTAGCTGCAATCATGTTCCTGGGTGGATGGCTGGCACCAGTGGACAGCGCTTTGTTCAACTGGATTCCCGGCTGGGTTTGGCTGGGCATCAAGACCTGTGCCGTAGTGAGCCTGTTCATCTGGGTGCGCGCCACCTTCCCGCGGTTTCGCTACGACCAGATCATGCGTCTGGGCTGGAAAATTTTTATCCCTGTGACGCTGGTTTGGCTGGTCGTGGTGGCCGCCTGGATGCAGACCTCTTTCAACATCTGGCCTTAAACAGGACCTCACCCATGTCGACCACTGCTCCAGCGCCTGCGGCCTTTTCGCTCAAGGACTTCCTCTGCAGTTTTTTGCTGCTCGAGCTCTTCAAGGGCATGGCCCTGACAGGCCGCTACCTGTTCCGACGCAAGGTCACGGTGCAGTTCCCGGAAGAAAAAACTCCGCTGTCACCGCGCTTTCGTGGTCTGCACGCCTTGCGCCGCTATGACAACGGCGAGGAGCGCTGCATTGCCTGCAAACTGTGCGAGGCGGTCTGCCCGGCTATGGCCATCACGATTGAGTCCGAGGTTCGCGCCGACGGCTCGCGGCGCACCAGTCGCTATGACATTGATCTGACCAAATGTATTTTTTGTGGTTTTTGTGAAGAAAGCTGCCCAGTGGACTCGATTGTCGAAACCCATATCCTGGAGTACCACGGCGAAAAAAGGGGCGACCTGTACTTCACTAAAGAAATGCTGCTTGCGGTGGGCGATCGCTATGCAAGCGAAATCACCGCGGCCAAGGCGGCGGATGCCAAATACCGCTGACTGGCCGCCAGAAAGAAGTTCTCGTCATGGATCTTAAAACAGCGTTTTTTTATGCTTTCTCGACCATTCTTTTGTTCGCAGCATTTCGGGTGATCACGGCGCGCAACCCGGTGCATGCGGCGTTGTTCCTGGTGCTGTCTTTTTTCCAGGCGGCCATGCTCTGGATGCTCCTCAAGGCCGAGTTCCTGGCTATCACCTTGGTGCTGGTTTATGTCGGTGCGGTGATGGTCTTGTTTTTGTTTGTGGTGATGATGATGGATATTGGCGCCGAGGTTCTGCGCCAGGGTTTTTGGAAACACTTCCCCCTCGCAGTGGTGCTGGGGGTTTTGATTGCGCTAGAAATGTCAGCCGTCTTGATGGGCGGCTTTCGGATCAGTGAGGAGCCCAAAACTGTCAGCGCACTAGGCTTGGGCGCTGGCGAATACTCCAATACCCGCGAGCTCGGGAAACTGCTGTATACCGAATATGTCTACCCGCTGGAAATTGCCGCGGCCATCCTGTTGGTGGCGATGATCGCCGCCATTGCACTGACCCTGCGTCGACGCAAGGACAGCAAGTTTGTCAGCCCATCGGATCAGGTGCGGGTCAGACCCCATCAACGCCTGACTGTGCTGAGCATGAAAGCCACCCAGCCAGCGCCTGCGCCGGAGACTGTTCCGAACTCGGCGGAGACCAAACCATGAGCCTGACCCTAGGACATTTTTTATCGCTGGGAGCCATGCTCTTTGCGATGTCGGTCATAGGTATTTTTCTCAACCGCAAGAACCTGATTGTGCTGCTGATGGCGATCGAGTTGATGTTGTTGGCGGTGAATACCAATTTTGTTGCCTTCTCTCATTACATGGGCGATATGCACGGACAGATATTCGTCTTCTTTATCCTCACTGTTGCCGCTGCTGAATCGGCTATCGGCCTGGCGATCTTGGTGCTTTTGTTCAGAAACAAGTCCAGCATCAACATAGACGAACTCAACACGCTCAAGGGTTAAGCCATGAGTCAAACCCTGAATGCCTCGATGCTGCTCGCCGTGCCCCTGGCGCCTTTGCTTGGAGCCCTGGTGGCCGGACTGCTGGGCACGCAATTTGGCGGCAACCTGATCGGGCGGCGCATGTCGCATTCGCTCACCATTGGTGGCGTGTTGCTGTCTTTCATTCTGTCGGCGATCACGCTTGACAGTGTGGTGAACCATGGTGCCCGCTTCAACCAGACGATCTACACCTGGATGGTGGTTGGCGGGCTCAAAATGGAGGTGGGTTTTCTGGTCGACGGGCTGACCGCCATGATGATGTGCGTGGTGAGCTTTGTTTCGCTGATGGTTCACATCTACACCATTGGCTACATGCAAGAAGACCGGGGCTATAACCGCTTTTTTGCCTACATCTCTTTGTTCACGTTCTCCATGCTGATGCTGGTCATGAGCAACAACCTGTTGCAGCTGTTTTTTGGCTGGGAGGCGGTGGGGCTGGTGTCCTATCTGCTGATCGGTTTCTGGTTCAACAAACCCAGCGCAATTTTTGCCAATATGAAAGCCTTTTTGGTCAACCGGGTGGGCGATTTTGGCTTTATTTTGGGCATTGGCCTGATCGTTGCCTACACCGGCACGCTGAGCTACGCCGAGGTGTTTGCCAAGTCAGCCGAACTCAAGCAACTCATCTTTCCGGGAACCGACTGGCTGCTGGTCAGCGTGATCTGCATCTGCCTGTTCATTGGTGCCATGGGCAAATCAGCCCAGTTTCCGCTACATGTCTGGCTGCCTGATTCGATGGAAGGGCCAACGCCCATATCTGCGCTCATCCATGCCGCCACCATGGTCACAGCCGGTATTTTCATGGTGGCGCGCATGTCGCCGTTGTTTGAGCTCAGTGATACCGCCCTGAATTTTGTTATGGTCATTGGCGCCATCACTGCCCTGTTCATGGGCTTTCTGGGCATCATCCAAAACGACATCAAGCGGGTAGTGGCCTATTCCACGCTGTCGCAACTCGGCTATATGACGGTGGCGCTGGGTGCGTCGGCCTATTCGGTGGCAGTGTTTCACCTCATGACCCATGCCTTCTTTAAAGCCCTCTTGTTTTTGGCAGCCGGCTCGGTCATCATGGGTGTTCACCACAACCAGGACATTCGCTACATGGGGGGCTTGCGCAAATACATGCCCATCACCTGGATCACCGCTTTGCTGGGGTCGTTGGCACTGATCGGCACACCGTTTTTCTCGGGCTTCTACTCGAAAGACGAAATCATCATGGCGGTACATGCCAGCCAGCTGCCAGCTGCCGGTTTTGCCTATGTTGCGGTGCTGGCAGGCGTGTTCGTGACAGCCTTTTATTCGTTTCGCATGTATTTTCTGGTGTTTCACGGCAAGGAGCGCTTTGACCAAAACCCCGAGGCCCACCATGATGCCCACCAAGACCCGCATAGTCATGCAGCCCATGCTGCGGCCGCACCCCATGAATCCCCCGGGGTGGTGACTCTGCCACTGGTTTTACTGGCGATACCTTCGGTGTGCATTGGTTTCATCACGATAGAGCCGATGCTGTTTAGCGCTTTCTTCGAGGGTGCTATTGTGGTCAATGCCGACATCCACAAAGCAATGGCCAGCTTGCAAGCAGAGTTTCACGGCCCTCTCCAGTTGGCACTGCACGGTCTGAATGCTGCGCCGTTCTGGCTGGCCTTGGCAGGCGTAGCGAGTGCCTATTACCTGTATCTGGTGAAACCGGCCTGGCCCGCACTGATCCGGTCCCGTTTCGAGCCGCTCTACACGCTGCTAGACAACAAGTACTACATGGACTGGATCAATGAAAACCTGCTGGCCCGAGGTGCTCGCGCGCTGGGCACTGGCCTGTGGCGCGGCGGCGACCAAACACTGATTGACGGACTGCTGGTGAATGGTTCCTGGAAACTGGTGGCTCGGCTGTCCGGTCTGGCCCGCCAACTACAAACCGGCTACCTGTACCACTATGCCCTGGTCATGATTCTGGGTGTGTTTGTGCTGATGACGTATTTCGTCTGGCTCAAGTAGGAGAGCAAAAAAATGGGTCTGTTGAGCCCGGCGATCTGGACGCCAATTGTTTTTGGCCTGATGTTGCTGGCCCTGGGCCGGGACGAACAGGCGTCCATGGTGCGCTGGGTGGCACTGATCGGTGCCCTGGTCAGCTTTCTCCTCACATTGCCGCTCTACCAGGGTTTTGAGTTGGGCATTGCGGACATGCAGTTTGAGGAACAGATGGCCTGGATCCCCCGGTTCAATGTGAACTATCACTTGGGTCTGGACGGTATCTCGCTCTGGTTTGTGCTGCTGACGGCCTTCATCAATTTGGTGGTGGTGATCGCTGGTTGGGAGGTGATCACCCGACGCGTCAACCAGTACATGGGCGCTTTTCTGATTTTGAGCGGGCTCATGATTGGCGTTTTTTGTGCGCTGGACGGCATGCTGTTTTACGTGTTTTTCGAGGCCACCCTGATCCCGATGTACCTGATCATTGGCATCTGGGGCGGGCCAAACAAAATTTACGCAGCCTTCAAATTTTTTCTCTACACCCTGCTTGGCTCTTTGTTGATGTTGGTCGCCCTGATCTACCTCTACACCCAGTCGGGCGGCAGCTTTGATCTCGCTGTTTGGCACCAAATGCCACTCAGCGGCCGAGTACAAAGCCTCTTGTTTTTTGCGTTTTTTGCAGCTTTTTCAGTCAAGGTGCCGATGTGGCCGGTGCACACCTGGTTGCCTGATGTGCATGTCGAGGCACCCACGGGCGGCTCTGCGGTGCTTGCGGCCATCATGCTCAAGCTTGGAGCCTACGGATTTTTGCGCTTTGCAATGCCTATCGCTCCGGATGCGGCACGGGAATGGGCCTGGCTGATGATCGCGCTGTCCCTGGTTGCCGTGGTCTATGTTGGCCTGGTTGCCATGGTGCAGCAGGACATGAAGAAGCTGGTGGCCTACTCCTCGGTGGCCCACATGGGCTTTGTCACCCTGGGGTTTTTCATGTTCAACAGCCTGGGCGTGTCGGGGGCGATTGTCCAGATGATTGCCCATGGCTTCGTATCGGCGGCCATGTTTTTGTCAATCGGTGTGCTCTATGACCGGGTCCATTCGCGCGAGATTTCGAGTTACGGCGGAGTGATCAACACCATGCCGCGTTTCACCGCCTTTGCCCTGCTGTTTGCCATGGCCAATTGCGGTTTGCCAGGCACGGCTGGTTTTGTCGGAGAGTGGATGGTGATTCTGGGCGCGGTCAAGGTCAACTTCTGGCTAGGCGCTTTGGCTGCAAGTGCGCTGGTTTTTGGCGCTGCCTACACCCTGTGGATGTTCAAACGGGTCTATCTCGGTCCGGTTGCAAACGGCCAGGTTGCAGCCCTGCTCGACATCAACAAGCGCGAATTCCTGGTGCTGGCACTGCTGGCGGTCGCCACGCTTGATATGGGCATCTATCCCAAGCCCTTCACCGATGTGATGGACAGCTCTGTGACCGAGTTGCTTCGACATGTGGCCCAGTCCAAGCTGCCCTGAGCAGCAGCGCCAGACACCCTGAATTGAGAGACGCAAGATGATCGACAAACTCAGCTGGATTTCGGTTTATCCCGAGATCATCCTGTTGGTGATGGGCTGCGTGGTGGCGCTGGCGGATCTTGCGGTACGCAGCCCACGGCGCACCGCGACTTATGTGCTCACACTGCTCACCCTCGCGGCCGTCGCCGCCCTGCAGGCCCTGTATGCCAGCGCCAGCGCCACGGTCTATGGTTTTGGCAATATGGTAGTGAGCGACCCCATGGGTAACTGGCTCAAGTGCTTTTCAGCATTGGCTGTGATGGTGACCCTGGTTTATGCCAGACCCTACGCGGCAGACCGGGACATGCTGCGCGGCGGCGAGCTTTTTTCGCTTGGCTTGTTTGCCCTGTTGGGCATGTTTGTCATGATCTCGGGCAACAACTTTTTGGTGCTGTACATGGGGCTAGAGTTGCTCACACTCTCAAGCTACGCGCTGGTGGCCCTGCGCCGCGACAATGCCACGGCGACTGAGGCTGCCATGAAATATTTTGTACTGGGTGCGTTGGCTTCGGGATTTTTGTTGTACGGCCTGTCCATGATGTATGGCGCCACCGGCTCGCTGGATGTCAATGCCGTGTTTCGCGCCATCAACTCGGGCCATGTGAACCACCAGGTGCTGGTGTTTGGCCTGGTGTTTGTGGTCTCTGGCTTGGCTTTCAAGCTTGGCGTCGTGCCATTTCACATGTGGATTCCTGATGTCTACCAGGGTGCGCCCACCGGGGTCACGCTGATGATTGCTGGCGCGCCCAAGCTAGCGGCCTTTGCCATCATGATCCGCCTGCTGGTGGAGGGCATGCTGTCGCTGGCCATTGACTGGCAACAAATGCTCATGGTGCTTTCGGTGGGTTCGCTGCTGCTCGGCAACCTGGCCGCCATTGCCCAGACCAACCTCAAGCGCATGCTGGCGTTTTCCACCATTTCCCAAATGGGCTTTGTGCTGCTGGGCATGGCCTCGGGCGTGGTCAATGGACAAATCGATTCGGCCGCCAACGCCTACAGTTCCGCCATGTTTTATGTGGTCACCTATGTCCTCACGACGCTGGCGAGTTTTGGCGTTATTTTGCTGCTGGCCCGAGACGGCTTTGAGAGCGAAGAGATCGCAGATTTTGCCGGCCTCAACCAGCGCAGTCCGCTGTATGCGGCGGTGATGGCCGTGTGCCTGTTTTCATTGGCCGGCATTCCGCCCATGGTCGGGTTTTACGCCAAGCTGTCTGTGTTGCAGGCCCTGATCGCCTCTGGGCAGGCGTTGCACCTGGGCCTGGCGGTATTTGCTGTCATGATGTCCCTGGTGGGGGCTTTTTATTACCTGCGCGTGGTGAAGGTCATGTACTTTGACGAACCGATCAGCGCGAGCACCGTGTATGCGAGCCTGGATGTTCGGCTTGTCTTGTCGCTCAACGGCGCCCTGGTTTTATTGCTGGGGCTGTTGCCGGGCGGCCTGATGTCACTGTGTGCTCGGGCCATCGTTCAGACACTGGGCAGCTGAGGGCGCCGGCGCTGGGCCGATACCTGCTTGGTGGGCTGCTGCGCTTGAACAAGAATTGACTGGGCTGCATGAAACAAACCGATGATCATTTGATCGAGACCAAAGTTGCTAGCGAGGCACTGCTCAAAGGCCGCTTTTTACAGGCATTTCGGGATTCTGTGCGCCTGCCCGATGGCAGCCTTGGCAGTCGTGAATATCTGGTGCATCCTGGCGCTGTGATGGTGGTGCCCCTGCTGAGCGATGCGACCGCCGAATGGCGCGTGGTGCTTGAGCGCCAGTTTCGCTACCCGATGGGTCGGGTCATGATCGAATTTCCCGCAGGCAAGCTCGATCCGGGCGAAGACAGCCTGGCCTGCGCCCAGCGTGAATTGATGGAAGAAACCGGCTACCGGGCCGTGCAGTGGGCCCGCGCGGGCGTGCTGCACCCGGTGGTCTCTTATTCGACCGAGTTCATTGACATCTGGTTTGCCCGGGGCCTGACAGCGGGCGCACGCCAGCTTGACGTGGGCGAGTTTTTGGAAGTGTTTTCAGCCTCGGTGAGCGAACTGTTGCACTGGTGCCAAACCGGCCAGGTGACTGATGCCAAAACCCTGACTGCAGCACTCTGGCTGCAAAACATTCAAAACGGGTCATGGCCATTGACATGGCAAACCTTGGCTGCGCGGGCTGGCACCGCATAATTGGCCCATGAAAGTTCTTGATCTGGCCTGCGCCAACCAGCACCTGTTTGAGGGTTGGTTCGCCTCGGAGGATGATTTTGTTGCACAGTGCGCGCGCCGGCTGGTTGAATGCCCGGTGTGTGGTGATGCTCAGGTCAGTAAAAAACTCTCAGCGCCCCGGCTAAACCTGGGTGCGAGCCTGCCAGAGGTCCAGCCGGCGCGAGACCTGGCGCTGGCCAAGACCCCGGAGCAGGCGATGCAACTGGCCTGGCTTGAGATGGCACGGCGTGTTGTGGCCAACACCGACGATGTGGGCGACAAATTTGCCGAAGAAGCGCGCCGAATCCATTATGGCGAGGCCAAGGAGCGCGGCATTCGGGGCAAAGCCACCGCGGCCCAGACCGAAGCCCTGATTGACGAAGGCATCGCCGTGATGCTCATGCTGCTGCCCGAGTCGCTCAAGGGCCAGTTGCAGTAAGTCTCTGATTTTGGCCGCTGTCAATCAGCCCCAGTCTCACACGGCCTTGCGAAGACTGGCCGCTGGATTTCGGACGCGGCCTGCACTGTGCACTTTAAATGATTGACAAGGATCTCTCCTTTGAGTAGCTTGCCTAATCAGTTTCCTCAAACCCGTCTGGGTGTGACCGCCTTGACGGCATCACCGGCTTTTGCCGGTTTGTCATACGCGCCACCACCAAAGCGGCGGTCGCGCTGGGCATAAGAGCTGATGGCCTCGTCCAGGTCGGTTTTACCGAAGTCGGGCCATAGCAGGTCGGTAAAGTAAAACTCGGTATAAGCCAATTGCCACAGCATGAAATTGCTCACCCGGGCCTCACCGCCGGTGCGAATCAGCAGTTCTGGCTCTGGCGCGTAAGCCGTGCTGAGGTAGGGGCTCAGGGCGGCTTCGCTGAGCGCTTCGGCCACCTCGCCGGGGTTGGCGGCCTGCCATCCCTTGAAGGCTTGCAGCATATCCCAGCGGCCACCGTAGTTGACCGCAATGCTCAGGGTAATGGCCGTGTTGTGCGCGGTGTTGGCTTGGGCATCATGGATAAGGGCCTGAATGCGTGGGCTAAAGCCCGAGGTGTCGCCAATGACTCTCAGGCGCACACCCTGCTTGGACATATCCTGCACCTCTTTTTGCAGGTAGAGGCTCAGCAGCCCCATCAGGCCTGTGACTTCTTCTTCTGGACGCTTCCAGTTTTCGGTACTAAAGGCAAACAAGCTCAGGTACTTCACACCGCGTTCCGCGCAGGCCTTGACCAGTTCCCGCACCCTGCGGGCGCCACTGGCATGACCCATGGCAACCGGCAAGGCCCGCTGCTGTGCCCAACGTCGATTGCCATCCATGATGACTGCAATATGTTGCGGAACCGGATTTGCCGTTGGAAACTGCCGAATCACCAAGATTGAGCCTTTTTTGCTTAGAGTCAAAAAATGAAGTCCTGCTGCTTGCCAGACGCCATGTCTAATTGTTCGGAGATTTTCTGTGGGCAACATTCTAGTCTGCCCGCAGCTGCGAAAATTGACGGTCATGCAAGCCTCGGTCAGTTTGTTGCCACTGGGTCCTAGCCAAATCTTGCCGATCTTTGTCCTACCCTGGATGTCCCTGCGGTCTAGATGTTCAAGCTTGTGCATTACACGGCTCCAGCCCAGACATGTATCCTTCGCCCCGTCATGAAGACTCGCAACACCCCCTTTCGCGGCAACAAGGCCGCCCTGCCGAGCAAGCCCTGTGTGTCCTGCGGCTTGCCTATGAGCTGGCGCCGCAGCTGGGCCAAAAACTGGACCGAGGTCAAGTACTGCTCAGAGGCTTGCCGGCGCGCCAAGAGCCCGCATGCCTGAGTTGCGCCACCTGATCGTCTTGCTGGGCGACCAGCTTGACCTGGATGCCGCCGGCTTTGATGGCTTTGATGCGGACCAGGACGCGGTCTGGATGGCCGAGGTGGCTGAGGAGGCCACCCAGGTGTGGTCCAGCAAGCCCCGCACGGCGCTGTTTTTGTCGGCCATGCGGCACTTTGCGCTGGCCCTCCAGGGGGCAGGGCGCCCGCTGCACTACACCCGGCTCGATGCCCCGGACAACGCCGGCAGCCTGCAAGCCCAGTTGCGATCGGACATGCAGCGCCTGCAGCCGACAGCCCTGGTTATGACTGCACCGGGCGATTGGCGTGTGCTGCAAGCCATCAAGGCTGTCGCGGTTGCCGGCAAGCTGCCCTTGGACGTGCGCGAGGATCGCCATTTTTTCTGCAGCGTGCGCGACTTCGCCGCCCATGCCAAGGGCCGTAAATCGCTGCGCATGGCGCATTTTTACAGCGAACAGCGCAAACGCCATGACGTGCTGATGGACGGCGGTGTGCCGGTCGGCGGCCAGTGGAGCTTTGACGCCGACAACCGGGAGGCCTTCGGTGCAGCAGGCCCGGGCGATGTGCCGTCACGCAGCCGCTTTGCGCCGGATGCTGTCACGCAGGAGGTGATCGCACTGGTCAATACCCGTTTCGCCGAGCACCCCGGCAGGCTGGAGAGCTTTGGCTGGCCGGTCACCCGGGCGCAGGCACTGCAGTCCTTGCAGGCTTTCATCACCGAGCGCCTGCCGCTGTTTGGCCGCTACCAAGACGCCATGTGGCCGGGTGACCCCTGGCTGTACCACGCCCACCTGTCAGCCGCGCTCAACCTGAAACTGCTGAATCCACGCGAGGTGGTGGCCCAGGCGCAGGCGGCCTACCTGGCCGGGCGCGCGCCACTGGCCAGCGTCGAGGGCTTCATCCGGCAGATCCTGGGCTGGCGCGAATACGTGCGCGGCGTCTACTGGACCCAAATGCCAGGCTACCTGGAGCGCAACGCGCTCGGCGCGAATGAGAACCTACCTGCCTGGTACTGGAGCGGCGCCACCGACATGGCCTGCCTGCGCGACGCCCTGGCACAGACGCTGACCCACGGGTACGCCAACCATATTCAGCGTCTGATGGTGACCGGCCTGTTTGCCCTGATGCTGGGCGTCGACCCAAAGCAGGTGCATGCCTGGTACCTGGCGGTCTATGTCGATGCGGTGGAGTGGGTCGAGCTGCCTAACACGCTGGGCATGAGCCAGTACGCCGACGGCGGCGTGATGGGCAGCAAACCCTACATCGCCACCGGCAAGTACATCCAGCGCATGAGCCCGCACTGCAAGGGGTGCCGCTACGACCCGGCACAACGCGAGGGCGACAAAGCCTGCCCGTTCACCACGCTGTACTGGGACTTCTTGATGCGCCACCAGGCGATGCTCGCCGGCAACCCCCGAATGGCGTTACAGGTGAAAAACGTGGCTCGGTTGACCGATGCGCAAACCCTGGCTATCAAAGACCGGGCTGCAGCCATTCGGCGGGGCGAAGTCGGGGCGCCACATGCTTGAAGCCTGCGCACCGACCCTTGCTGCCGCCCGGGCCCGCATTGCGGCCGTGCAACCAGCCGCTTATGCCCGTACCCGCAACGCGCTGGATGGTGCAGTATCGGGCCTGTCACCCTACCTCACCCACGGTTTTGTGTCCCTGAGCGAGGTGCTGGCCGGCGTGGCCAAGCAGCACGCGCTGGCAATGCAACACAAGTTTGTGTTCGAACTGGGCTGGCGGGCCTATTTCCGCCATTTTTAGCAGCACCGCGGCGAGGGCATCCTGCAGTCGCTGCACCAGGGCCTGTTGCCTGATGATGCCTACGCCCGCTCGCTGCCGGCCGATGTCCGCCGGGCCGACACCGGCGTGCCTGTGGTGGACCAGGCGGTGCGGACCCTGTATGCCACCGGCCTGCTGCACAACCATGCCCGCATGTGGCTGGCCAGCTACCTGGTGCATGTGCGCAAGGTGCATTGGCGTGCCGGTGCCGACTGGCTCTACGGCCAGCTGCTCGACGGCGATCTGGCCAGCAACCACCTCAGTTGGCAATGGGTGGCCGGCACCGGCAGCGTCAAGCCCTACCTATTCAATGCTGATAACGTGGCCCGTTACGCGCCGGTGCCCTGGCACAGTCCGGGTAGCGTGATCGACACCGCATACGAGGCATTGGACCGGATGGCACGTCAGCCCGCGCAGCAACCCGACCCGCTCGGGCGCCTGGCAACCCAAGCCGTGCCGCAGCAACCCACGCTGATCGAACCCGAGTTGCAGGCCACGCCAGACCCCAGCCTGGGCTTTCGGGCGCCTGATGCCGCCACCATCGCCGGCCGTGATGTTTGGCTGGTGCACCCCTGGAGCCTGGGTGAACTGCCCACTGGTTTGCCAGCCGCCACGCGGGTGATCGGGGTCTGTGTGGCTGACTTTCACCGCGCCTGGCCCTGGAGCCAGCGGCGTTGGCACTTTGTGGCTAGCCGCATGGCGGAGCTGGCCGACGAGCGCTGGTTGGGCGATGCCGCCAGCCTTGGCACTGCCCTGGCGGGCGCCCGCAGCGTGCGCAGTGTTGCCGAGCCGCACCTGGGGCGGTGGCTGCCTCGCTTGGCTG
>SHXM01000026.1 GCA_009693325.1 Rhodoferax sp. | reverse complement strand
CATTGCACGCTTTTTTTGACAGGCTAGTTCACAAAAGTGCCGGAGTATACATAGGTCCCGCGCGCTAGAAAGCTGGCTTGAGCCTGTAAAACCCAAAAAAACTGAGGGTATACCCGGAAAGGAGATGCGGCTCGCGAGGCCTTAGTACTGCAAAATTTTTGAGAGAAAGGTCTGCGCCCGCTCATGGCGTTGCTGCGGCTGGCCAAAGAACGCTTCCGTGCCGCAGTCTTCCACGATACGACCCTCGTTCATGAACACCACTCGGTTGGAGACCTTGCGCGCAAAGCCCATCTCGTGGGTCACGCACATCATGGTCATGCCCTCTTGCGCCAGCTGCACCATCACATCGAGCACTTCGCCCACCATCTCAGGGTCCAGCGCCGAGGTAGGTTCGTCAAACAGCATGCACACCGGATCCATCGACAGGGCGCGGGCAATCGCCACCCGCTGCTGCTGGCCGCCCGAGAGCTGGCCCGGGAACTTGGCGCTTTGCGCCAGCAAGCCCACCCGGTCCAAGTACTTGAGGCCACGCTCGACAGCCTCATCTTGGCTGCGCCCCAGCACCTTGACCTGGGCGAAGGTGAGGTTTTTGAGCACGCTCATGTGCGGAAACAGCTCGAAATTCTGGAACACCATCCCCACTTTCGCCCGCAGGGCTGGCAAATTGGTGCTTGGGTCTCCGACCGACACCCCGTTGAGCTGGATATCGCCCTGCTCAAACGCTTCGAGCCCGTTGACGACCTTGATCAGGGTCGACTTGCCCGAACCCGAGGGCCCGCAGACCACCACCACCTCGCCCTTCTGAACGGAAGTGCTGATGTCGGCCAGCACCTGAAAGCTGCCGTACCACTTACTGAGCTTATTAATTTAGATCATGGCGATTCGTGGAAAGGGTTTGAGCCGATCAGCGGATAACGGCAATGCGGCTTTCCAGCCGCTTGACCAGGCCAGAGAGGGTGTAAGACATGACAAAGTACACCAAGGCGACGAACAGATACATCTCCACCAGGCGGCCGTCGCGCTGCGCCACCTTGGACGCCGCGCCCAGAAAATCGGGCATCGACAGCACATAGACCAGCGACACGTCCTGGAACAAAACGATGGTCTGCGTCAGCAAAAGCGGCGCCATGTTGCGAAAGGCCTGCGGCAAAACCACACTGCCCATGCACTGCCAGTAGTTCAGGCCCAGTGCATAACCGGCAGACACCTGGCCGCGCGAGATCGACTGGATGCCAGCGCGCATGATCTCGCAGTAATAACAAGCCTCGAACAGGATAAAGGTGGTGAGGCAGGAGGCAAAGGCTCCGACCCGCACCGGTTGGTCGGCGCCGGTCAGCCACTGGCCGATATAAGGCACCAAGAAATAGAACCAGAAAATCACCAGGATCAGCGGAATGCCGCGCATCAAATTGACATAGGCGCCCGCCACCATCGACAGCACCCGAAAGCTCGACAGCCGGGCCATGGCAAGTAAGGTACCGAGCACGATGCCACCAGTCATGGCCAGAACCGTGAGTTGCAGCGTAAAGGCCATCCCGGTGAAAAACAGGTAGTGCCAACTACGCTCGATCACATCGAAGTCGAACTGACTGAACATGGTGTGCAGCGCCCCCGCTCAGTGGCCGCCGGCAGTTCGGCTGGCGATCAGCCCAGGCACCGCAAGGCGGCGCTCCAAGCGGCGCATTCCTTGCACCACCAGCAAGTTGACGAGCAGGTAGATCAGGGTCGCCGCTGCAAATGCCTCGAACACCTGGAAAGTAAATTCCTGCATGGCCCGGGTACGGGCAGTGAGCTCCATCAGGCCAACCGTGAGCGCTACCGAGGTGTTCTTGATGATGTTGAGAAACTCGCTGGTCAGCGGCGGCAGGATGATGCGAAAGGCCTGCGGCAACAACACATAGCGGTAAGTCGCTGGCAGGGTCAGCCCCATTGCCTTGCCAGCCATGATCTGGCCCCGCGGCAAGGATTGAATGCCAGCCTTGAGCTGTTCGGCGATCCGGACTGATGTGAAAAAAGCCAGGCAGACCACCGCCGTGAAAAAGGGCGCATGGGGCATTTGCTTTAACGCATCACCCCAGCTCACTGGCAGCAGTTCCGGCAACACAAAGAACCACAGAAACATCTGCACCAGCAAGGGAATATTGCGAAACAACTCGACGTATGCATTCCCCAAGTGCACCAACCAGGGTTTGGGCGTAGTGCGACAAACACCCACCACTGTGCCTAGCAAGAGGGCAATGGTCCACGCGCAGACCGCCGTGGCCAGCGTCCACCACAAACTCGACAACAGAGTAGTGAAAAATGTACCCGAGCCTTCCGGGTTATCGGCCCAGAAGATGATCCAGTTCCATTTGTAACTCACGTCATCAACCCAGCATCGGATTGACTTGCTGGCGCGGTCGTATCACTCGTAGAGCTTGGGGTCTGGGGAATCGGTGGGCTTGGCAAATACCCGCTTGAGCGCCGCACTGATAGGCAGGTTCAGGTTGATATTTTTAGGCGGCACTGGCGCGAGAAACCATTTGGCGTATATTTTTTCAATCTCGCCGCTTTGCATCAAGCCAGCTACCGTGCGGTCAACCAAGGCCTTGAAGCTCGGGTCATCCCGACGCAACATGATGCCTTAGGGCTCTACCGAAAGCCCCTCCGCAGACACCACGTAGTCACCGGGCGTCTTGGCTGTGGCCACCAGCGAGTAAAGCAAGATATCGTCCATCACAAATGCTACCGCGCGGCCGGTCTCAACCATCAAGAAGGCCTCGGCGTGATCTTTGGCCGGCAGGATGTTCATGCCCAGGCTGCGCGAGGCGTTGAGCTCGATAGCCTGCTTGATATTGGTCGACCCAGAGGTGGAGACGATGGTTTTGCCCTTGAGTCCATCCAGGTTGCTTACGTTGGCGGGCTTCTTGGTGACAAAGCGGGTAGCAGTAATGAAAGTGGTGGGGGCGTGAGCCACCTGCTTTTGCCGGTCCGCGTTGTTTGTAGTTGAGCCGCATTCAAGGTCGATCGTGCCATTGGCCATGAGGGGAATGCGGGTCGCAGAGGTGACTGGCGACATCTTGACGGCTAGATTGGGCAGCTTGAGTTCGGCCTTAACCGCGTCGGCAATCTTCAGGCAAATATCCATCGAATAACCGATCGGCTCTTGTTTGTCGTTGAGATATGAAAACGGAATGGAGGAGTCCCGGTGGCCGATGGTGATCGCGCCATCTTTTCGAATCTTGTCAAGTGTTTGGGCTTGCAGGCCAGCCAAGCCGAACAACAGCGCGGCAGCAGCAACAGACGATGCGATTTTCTTCATAAAGGTCTCCGGGGTAGTGATAAAAAAGGCTGGATAGGCATATGCGCATGTCGCCACTGTGCGCAGTCGGCCGGCCGTTTTGAGGGCGCACAGCGCAATGTTTGCCAATAGCTCAGCACGCGACGTGTTTATCGCCTCCCCGCCAGACTGGACACCGGCCTTTAGAACTTGTCCCGAAAACGGCTGGGGCAAGCAAGTCGATGTCCGCGCTGGGGTGCAAAGGGCGAAAACTGGGCCTGTTGCGCGGGCTAAATCAGGACATTGCAGCGGCGCGGCATAATTCAGTCATGACCCATCTGCCCGCGCTGCCCTGTTATCTCAATGGCGAATTTACCCAGCTTCAAAACGCCAAAATCAGCGTGATGGACCGCGGGTTTATTTTTGGCGACGGGGTTTACGAAGTGGTGCCGGTTTATGGTGGACAGACCTTCCGGTTCGCCCAGCACATGGCGCGGCTGGAACGCAGCCTAGCCGAGCTGCGCATCGCCAACCCAATGAACCGGGCCCAGTGGGCACTTGTGTCAGCCCGGCTGATCGCCGAGCATGCGCAAAGCGCGATGGGCGATGAGCCGAATGCAGACCAAATGATCTACATCCAGATCAGTCGTGGCGTGGCCATGCGCGACCACGTGATGCTTGAGAATCTGCAACCCACGGTGTTCGTCATGGTCAATCGTATGAACACGCCCGGCGAAGCGGTCCGGCGCCAAGGTGTGGCCTGCGTCACCGCGGATGATTTTCGCTGGGAAAAAGCGCATATCAAAAGCACCAGCCTGCTGGGCGCTGTATTTTCAAGGCAGATCAGCTTTGATGCCGGAGCGCTCGAAACCGTGATGTTTCGCGACGGCCACCTGAGCGAAGCGGCGGCAAGCAATGTCTGGCTGGTCAAGGACGGGCGAGTCTTCGGAGCGCCCAAAGACAACCTGGTGCTCGAGGGAATCCGGTATGGCTTGATTGCAGAAATCTGTCAACAGCAAGCGCTCGATTTTGAACTGCGCCGCATCAGCCGAGACGAGGTCTTTCACGCCGATGAGTTGCTGCTCTCCAGTGCATCCAAAGAAGTGCTGGCGATCACCACGCTGGACGGCCGGCCGGTTGGGGATGGCCGCCCCGGCCCGATCTGCGCCCGTTTATACGCGGGCTACCAACAGGCCAAAAGGGTCGGTGACGCGGCCTTGGCGGTCTGAGGGTGACCGTGAGCCAAGCCGTTTCAGCCGCCGTGCCAAGCGCGGCTTCTTTGATCGAATACCCGTCGAGCTTCCCGATCAAGGTCCTGGGAAAAAAAGTTGCTGGTATGTTGCCCGCCATTACCACCATCGCGCGGGCCTTTGACCCGGCCTTTGACGCCAGCACCATTGAGCTGCGCGAGAGCCGGGGCGGCAAATACTTGGGCATCACCATCACCATCACCGCCACCAGCCGGGAGCAGCTTGACGAGCTGTACCGCACCCTCTCCACCCACCCGATGGTGAAGGTGGTGTTGTAACAAGCCATGGGTATAGCGCCCCGGCAGCTTGGTCAAGTGCCCTACCTGCCCACCGTGCAGGCGATGCAGGCCTTCACTGCCGAGCGCACTGCACAGACCCCTGATCAGTTGTGGATTTGTGAGCACTCGAGCATTTATACACAGGGTCTGGCGGGCAAATCAGAGCATATTTTCAACCCGGGTGCGATTCCAGTGGTGCAGACCAACCGTGGCGGCCAGGTGACCTACCACGGTCCGGGCCAGGTGGTGGCTTACCCGTTACTAGACCTGCAGCGCGCCGGCTACTTCGTAAAGGAATACGTTCACCGGCTCGAAGAAGCGGTGATCCGAACCCTGGCTCACTTTGGCGTCACCGGGCACCGGGTGGGCGGTGCGCCCGGCATCTATGTGCGGCTCGACGACCCGGGCTCGCACGCCCTTCTGCCGCAACGCCCGGCCAAGAAAAATGGGGCAAGCAACGTTCCGGTGTTCACCGGGCTGGGCAAGATTGCTGCCTTGGGCATCAAGGTGAGTCGCCACTGCGCCTACCACGGCGTGGCGTTCAATGTGGCGATGGATCTGGCGCCCTACACCCAGATCAATCCCTGTGGCTTTGCCGGACTTGCCACAGTGGATCTTTCTACAATCGGAGTCTCAGTGACCTGGCAGGAGGCGGCTGACCTGCTCGGTCGCAAGCTCGCCGCCCACCTGTTGCCCTGAGCATCTCCCTCACCACAGGATCACCATGAGCAGCCCCGACACCGTGCGCGACGCGAAAAACATCGTCACCCATGACCCTCGCGTCAAGCAAAAAGCCGGCGCCAAACTCGCGCGCATCCCGATCAAGGTGCAGCCCGGCGAGGTGCTGAAAAAGCCCGACTGGATTCGCGTCAAAGCCGGCAGTCCGAGCACCCGGTTTTATGAGATCAAGGACATCCTGCGCACCAACCAGCTGGTGACGGTGTGTGAAGAGGCCTCCTGCCCCAACATCGGCGAGTGCTTTGGCAAGGGCACGGCCACCTTCATGATCATGGGCGACAAGTGCACACGGCGCTGCCCCTTCTGCGATGTCGGCCACGGCCGGCCTGACCCGCTAGATGCCAACGAGCCCGACAACCTGGCCAAAACCATCGCCCAGCTCAAGCTGGCCTATGTGGTGATTACCAGTGTCGACCGCGACGATCTGCGCGACGGCGGCGCCAGCCATTTTGTGAGCTGCATCCAAAAAACTCGTGCGCTCTCGCCCGCCACCCGGATCGAAGTGCTGGTGCCTGACTTCCGCGGCCGCGACGAGCGGGCGCTGGAGATTCTCAAAACCGCGCCACCCGATGTGATGAACCACAACCTGGAGACCGTGCCGCGCCTGTACAAAGAGGCGCGCCCGGGCAGCGATTACCAGTTCTCGCTCAACCTGCTCAAGAAGTTCAAGGCCCTGTTTCCCCAGATACCGACCAAAAGCGGCTTGATGGTGGGTCTGGGCGAAACCGATGAGGAAATACTCGCGGTGATGCGCGACATGCGGGCACACCAGATCGACATGCTGACCATCGGCCAGTACCTCGCACCCAGCAGCGCGCACCTGACAGTCAAGCGCTATGTGCACCCCGACACCTTCAAGATGTTTGAGGCCGAGGCCTATGCCATGGGCTTCAAACATGCGGCGGTGGGCGCCATGGTACGCAGCAGCTACCACGCCGACTTGCAAGCCGGGCACGCGCTGGGCCTGTGATGCTGGCTAACGGCCTGTGGTTTGACCCGCGCTCGCTTGAGCAACTGTCTGAAGCCGGCGCCTGGGCTCGTGGCCTGATGCTGTACCGCCAACAACGGGTGCTGGGCCTGGAGATCGAGCCCGCGGACGGCTACTGGCTGCTGATGGGCGAGGTCCAGGGCGGCGACCCCCACCCCTACGAGTTGGAGGTGGATATTCAGGTCCAGCCCAACGGCGCACTGTCGAGCTGGAGCAGCGCCTGCAGCTGTCCGGTCGGCCAGCAATGCAAGCATGGGGTCGCGTTGACGCTCAAGGCCGCCTACCAAGGGCTGCGACTACTCAGCCACGGGGTTGGTTCTGATGTCGTTGCGCCCCCTTCCCCGCAAGCCATCGAGGCTGCACGCCAAGCCGCCTTGGCGCGCAGCGCTGAAATCGCCCGGCTCGAGGCCGAGGCTCAGTTGACCGACTGGCTGGGCGCGCTGTTCCGGACCCAAGCAGGCGCCCAGCGGGCGGCGGACGCAGGCAGCCACAAAGCCTTCCAATACCTGTACCTGTTGACAGTGCTGAACGCCCACGGACCCACGCCGCTGCTGCAGTTTGAAGCCTTTAGTGCCAGCATCAAGGCCAGCGGCGGCTGGACAAAACTAAAGCGCCTGGGCAGCCCGCCCCCGGCCGGCTCACAGGCGCCGGATGCCGCGGCTGAGCTCGACCAGCAGATTCTGCAGCTTTTGCGCGCGCTACCCAGCAGCGGCAACGCTTACTACCCCTATGGTTTTGCCAGCTGCGTGCTGCCCAACGGCCAGGCTGGGCACATGCTGCTGCAAATGGCTGCCAGCACCGGGCGCCTGTTTTCAAACGATGGCCAAGGCGCCCCGGGCGCTGCGTTGAAGTGGGGCGCGCCGATGCCGCTGGACTGGCAGTGGCAAGAGTCACCCGCGCAGCAGGGCGGCGACGCGTCCTGGAGCTTGCGCGCGCGCATGGGTGCTGGCAGCGCCAGCGCCAAGCTGTGCTTCAACCATCCGCCGCTTTACCTTGACAGCGCCAGGGGCCTGTGTGGGCTCATGCAGGCCGATGGCCTGAGCAGCGCGCAGGTCGGCGTCCTGCTCAAAAGCCCGCCGCTCAAAGTGGCGGCGCTCAAAAAGCACCAGGCGGCTTTGATGCAAGGCCTGGGCGCACTGCCGCTGCCGCCGGTGCTCGAGGCCATCACACCACTGCGCGACATCCTGCCAAAAGCCTGCCTGCAGCTCTCGCTCACCGAGCCGGGGCTGGCCAGCGCGCATGGTCTGATTCAGGCAAAAATGCATTTTGACTATGCCGGCCACACCGGCTGGTGGGCTGGCCAGGGCAGTGCGGTGGTGGTAGAAAACGCCCAGGGCCGCTTTTTACTCAGCCGCGATACCGAGTCCGAGCTCGAGGCCTTGACCCGCCTCTCAGGCCTGGGTCTGCGCTCCATTGGCGGCGGGCTGTTTGGCATGCTCGGCGGTACGGCAGAGCAAACCTGGCTCACCTGGGCGGACGAGGGTTTTGCCACCCTGCGTGCAGCCGGCTTTGAGCTGTCTTTGAGCGACGGTGTACAAAATTGGCTGGCCCACGCTGACAACATCACAGTGGGCCTGCAGGCGCAGGGCGATGACGATG
Organism: Rhodoferax sp.; assembly: GCA_009693325.1. Lineage (GTDB taxonomy): Bacteria > Pseudomonadota > Gammaproteobacteria > Burkholderiales > Burkholderiaceae_C > Rhodoferax. The sequence goes on along the minus strand of SHXM01000026.1, from coordinate 18,184 downwards.
CCACCTCGCCTTGGTTTAACCTGTCTCTGGGTGTCGAGATCGACGGCCAGCGGCACAACATCCTGCCCTGGCTGCCCGCCCTGATCCACCAGGCAAGCCCCGATCCACTGACCCAGGAGCCCCGGCTACCGCCCTTTGTTTACCTGCCCAGGCCGCAGGGCGGCTTTGTGCGCCTGCCCACAGCTGGGCTCAAGCCGTGGCTGGGCGCCCTGCTCGAGCTAGTGGGCGAGCGGGGGCGGGATTTGTCTGGCGACAGCCTCAAACTATCGCGCCTGGACGCGCTGCGTACCGCCGTCGGTCTGGGTGAAGGGGCGGTGTGGGCGGGGGCTCAAGCCCTGCGCGATTTGGCGCAACAACTGGTCGGCCAACTGGAGCTGCCTGCCGCTGCAGTACCGCCAAGCGTCCAGGCCAGCCTGCGCCCCTACCAGCAGCAGGGGCTCAACTGGCTGCAGTTCTTGCGCACCCATGGCTTGAACGGCATCTTGGCCGACGACATGGGCCTGGGCAAAACCCTTCAAACGCTGGCCCACATCCAGCTCGAAAAGGACGCCGGTCGCCTCAGCGCGCCGGCCTTGATCATTGCGCCGGTCAGCCTGTTGGGCAATTGGCAACGTGAAGCCTTGCGCTTTTGTCCGCAGCTGCGCAGCCTCATAGTGCACGGCAAAGAACGCCACGAGGCAGCCCAATCGGTACAAGACTTTGACCTGGTAATTGCGCCCTATTCGCTGCTGCAGCGCGACCGCGAGCGCTGGTTGCAGGGGCAGTGGCATCTGGTGGTGCTCGACGAGGCCCAAAACATCAAAAACGCCAGCACCCAGGCAGCCCAGGTGGCCGCTCAAATCAAGTCCCGCCACCGCCTGTGCCTGTCTGGCACCCCAATGGAAAACCATTTGGGCGAGCTTTGGAGCCTGTTCCATTTTTTAATGCCTGGTTTTTTGGGCAGCGAAGCCCGCTTCAAGGCCCTGTTTCGCAACCCGATCGAGAAACAGGGCAGCCCGGAGCGCCTGGCCCAGTTGCGCGCCCGGATCACGCCTTTCATGCTGCGGCGTACCAAGGCGCTGGTGGCCCGCGAATTACCCCCCAAAGTGGAAACCCTGCTGCGGGTCGAGCTCAGCGGCAAGCAGGCCGACTTGTACGAAACCATTCGCCTGGGCATGGAGAAAACCGTGCGCGAGGCGCTGGATCGCCAGGGCCTGGCCAAATCGCAGATCACCATTTTGGATGCCCTGCTCAAGCTGCGCCAAGTGTGTTGCGACCCGCGCCTGGTCAAGCTCAGCGCGGCCACCAAGGTTAAAACCTCGGCCAAGTTGGAGCAACTCATGACCTTGTTGCCCGATATGCTGGCCGAAGGGCGGCGTATTCTGCTGTTTTCACAGTTCACCGGCATGCTCGCCCTGATTGAGGCCGAGCTCAAAAAACACCAGCTTCCCTGGATCAAGCTCACCGGACAAAGCCAAAAGCGCGATGCGCTGATCGAGCAATTCACCAGCGGCTCGGTGCCGCTGTTCCTGATCAGCCTGAAAGCTGGCGGCGTAGGCCTGAACCTGCCCCAAGCAGACACCGTGATCCACTACGACCCCTGGTGGAACCCGGCTGTGGAGACCCAGGCCACCGACCGGGCCCACCGCATCGGCCAGACGCAAAGCGTGTGGGTGCTCAAACTGGTCGCGCAGGGCACGATCGAGGAGCGCATCCTGGCGCTGCAAGAACGCAAGGCCGCCCTGGCCGAGGGCATGTACAGCGGCTCGGTAGGGCGCCGGGCACCCCTGTTCACCGAATCAGACCTGAGCGAGTTGCTCCGGCCCCTGTCCTGAGACAAAGCCTGGCCTGGGCTACGTTATTGACGGGTCGGGCTAGCAGCCCAGGCGCGCGCGCAGTCCGCTGGCGCGCCGGGATGGGCGGGTGATGGCTTGCTCCAGCAGGCCGGCTTGTGCCTGCACCAGGGTAAAGCACTGGCGCGCCCGGGTAATGCCGGTATATACCAACTCGCGAGTCAGCAACTTCTCGCCCCACTGGGGCAACACCAAAACAGTGTGCAAAAACTCTGAGCCCTGGCACTTGTGCACGGACATGGCAAAGGCGGTTTCTACGTGGGCCAAGCGACCCACGCTGACTGAGCGCAACTGCTCGCCATCAAGAAAATAGACCCGCAATGCCGCCTGCGGGCCCAAACCTGGCAAAGCCAGGCCGACATCCCCATTGAAGACGCCAAGCTCTGGGTCGTTGCGGGTCACCATCACCGGGCGCCCGGCATACCACTCGCCCCGGGGGCTGACAAGACCGGCCTGCGCCAGCGCTGCCTGCACCGCCTGATTCAGGCTTTTGGTGCCCAATTCGCTGTCGTGCACAGCGCATAAAATACGAAATTGCTCAAAAGACTGCAGCGCCCCCTTGACCCAGGCCGCATGCTGCCGGGCATCGGTGCGGCTGCCGGCCGGGCGGTCCTGCACCCAAACCAGGTACTCGGCATAGCCGGCCGGGGCACCAGGTCGGCCTTTGAGTGCCAAGCCAAGTATGCTGCCCACGCTGGGTTGCTCGGCGAGTTGCAGCACCTGGCTTTGGTCATTGGCAATCAGGTTCAGCGCTGCTTGCGCCTCGCCGGTATTGACGGCCAGCGCCAGTTGCCCAATGAGATTCCCAAAGCGCCGACTTGTGCGCAGCATGACGGTTTGCTGCGCCAGCGGCGTAGCGAGCGCGTCCTGGGTCAACAGGGCTGGCGGCAGGTTCTGTGCGGCCACCGACTGCGCAAACCTGGCGGTGTCCAAATCGTAATGCCCGGCCCAGGCATCGCGGCACAGCTCGCCCAACACGGCGCCGGCCTCCACCGAAGCCAGTTGGTCCTTGTCGCCCAGCAAAATCAGCTTGGCACCGGCTGGCAAGGCACGCAGCAGGGCGGCCATCATCTCGAGGTGAATCATCGAGGCTTCGTCGACGATCACGATGTCGATGTCAAGCAGATTGCCGGCATGAAAGCGAAATTGCCGGGTGTCGGGCCGTGCCCCGAGCAGCGCATGCAGGGTTTTGGCAGCACCCATGCGCTGGGCGAAGGCTGTCAGGTCCAGGCTGCTGCCCAGGCGGGCGCCGAGCTCTTGCAAAGACGCGTCGATGGTCTGGCGCAGGCGCGCCGCCGCTTTGCCGGTAGGCGCCGCCAAGGCCACCCGCAGCCCAGCGGGCTGATCGTGCATGGCAAACAGCAAGGCCAGCAGCCGCGCAGCGGTATAGGTTTTTCCCGTGCCTGGCCCGCCGGTAATCACGGTCAGGCCAGCCCGCAAGGCTACTGCACAGGCAAATTTCTGCCAATCCACCAAAGCCCCCTCGGCCACTGGCTCCAGCGTGTCGGGCAGGCTTTTGTCAGCGGGCGCAAGCCGAGGTTCAAACAAACGATCCAGCCAGTGCCGGGCCAGTGCCTGGTCCAGGCTTTGGCTGCTTGTGACGCGCTGCAACACGGCATTGGCGACCTCGGCCTCGTAACGCCAATAGCGGCGCAGGTAGAGCAGGGGCTCGGCCTGACTGCCCCCCAGTACCAGCGGCTGTCCAGCATCTGGCGCATCCGTCTGGCCTGCGGGGCCCTGCAGGCCAACACAGCGCACCAGAGGACTGGCGCGCAGCCCAGCCAGCCAGCCAGCCAGCTCAGACGGCAGGTGCTGCCACAGCCTGCTCAGGGCTGGCTGGGCCAGGTCTGGCCAGGCCAGCAGTTCTTGGGGCTGGGTGACGATTGAGCGCAGCGCCAAGCAGGTGTGTCCACGCCCTTCCATTTGAGCCAGTATGGCGCTGCTGACCAACAGGGCCGGCGCGGCCTGAGGGTCTTGTTCGAGCATGAATGCTGCCAAGGCGCTGTCGAGGCGGCGCAGCCAGCCCTGGTTGGCGCAGTTGTGCAATTGATCGAGCAGGCTGGGCTCGGCGGCATGGGTGCCGGGCGGCAGGGGCTTCATATTGGCGCGACCTCTTCAAACAGCATGGCCTCCAAGGCCTCGAGCAGTGGCAGGCAGGCAGGCAACCGGCAAACGCCCCGTTGCGGCCCTTTGATGCCGCGCAAAAACAGGTACACCGCGCCACCCAAATGCTGTTCAGCCCGGTAGCTCTGGCCCAGCCGAAGCTTGAGCAGGCGGTGCAGCGCCAGCATGTAGAGGGCGGCCTGCACATCGTAGCGGTGCTCTGCCATGGCTCGCGCCAGAGCCTGGGTGCTGTAGGCCAAGTCATCGCCGCCCAAGTGGTTGGATTTGTAATCCAGCACCCAATACCTGCCCTCATGCTCAAACACCAGGTCGGCAAAACCCATCAGCATGCCTTGCAACTGCCGCTGCGCCAGGCCAGGGCGCGGCAGGCCGGGCAGCAGATGGGCTTGGCAATGGGCGTCAACCTCGCGATTGGGCATGGCACGGGTGGGTAACCAAAATTCCATTTCAGGCAGGGCATGGCGCAGGCCCGACAAAGCCACCTCAGGGCCGGGCAAGACGGTTTGCACCACCTCGGTCAGCCAGACAAGCAGTCCGTCTGCCTGGGCCGTACGCCCGCTACGCTGGCAATTGCGGCGCAAGCGGTCGGCCAGCGCAGGGCGCTGGGGCAGCCCAAACTCCTCGCCCGCCAGCCACTGCAGTTGCGCGTGTAAAAAATTACCGGCCTCGGCACCCCGGGTAAAGGTGTGCCAGGGCATCGCGCCAGCGCCGCCCGGTCCTGCTGCCCAGTGCGGCCCAGCATCGGTCTGAGCTGGGGGGGGCTGCGGACTGTCTTCGTCGTCAGCCGGCCTGGCCTTGCGCAGCGGCGAGAGCTCAGAGCCCGCCATGACCGGCGTCAAATCCCGGGCCATGCGCGAGAAGCTGCCGATGGCCCAGTCGCGTTCAAACTTGGCGCTGTAGGCCGCAGGCGCGGGCAGTTCAGCTGGCTCTTGGGGCTGTATCAGGGGGGTGCAGGCGCTGGCTTGCTCTAAGGCCTGCATCACCATGCCAGGGCTACTTTGCGCCAAGTGGCTCAATGGCATCAGCCAGTCCTGGGCGGCCCTGGGCTCGGCGCCGCCCAGCAAGTAACCAAGCGCGCTCAGATGCGTCATGCATTCCAATTTGTTGCCAATCTTCAGGGTCGAAAAACCCAGCCACAGCGCGTGGCGGGCTCGGGTTAGGGCCACATACAGCAGGCGCAGGTCTTCGCGCAGACGGTCTTGGTCAGCCCGGGCCAGGGCCTGGGCGTCAATGTCTAGCAGCAGTTGGCGCCCGCCTGTTTCGTCAGTCAAGCTGACAAAGTTGGTTGAATTTTTGTTTTTTTGCCGAAAACTTGCCGCATAGGGCAGGCAGACCAGCGGGTACTCCAGGCCCTTGCTTTTGTGGATGGTGACCACCTTCACCAAATCGGCATCGCTCTCCAGGCGCAGCACCTGCTCGTCATTCTGGCGACCCTCCTCCCCTGTTTCAGCCAGCAGCCAGCGAATCAGCGCCGCCTCGCCGTCCAGCCCGGCACTGGCGGTTTGCATCAATTCCGCCAAGTGTAAAAAATTAGTTAGTTTGCGCTCGCCACCAGTCTGTGCCAACCAGTGCAATGGGAGTGAGAGCTGGTGCAGGGTTTGGCGCAGCATGGCCAGCACCCCCTGAGTCTGCCAGACCGAGCGCAGTTGGCGCAGTTGATCGCAGCGCGAATCAAGCGCTTCCTCATGCTCGGCCAGCCAGCCCAGCTCGTCCAGGCTCAGGCCAATGGTGCGGGTGGCCAGGGCGGCACGCACCAGGCGCAGGTCTTGGGGCGAGGCCACCGCCCGCAACCAGTGCACCAAATCCTGGGCCTCTGCACTGTCAAAGACCGAGTCTTTGTCTGACAAATAGACCGAGGCCAGGCCGCGGCTGTCAAGCGCGCGGCGCACTGCCGTGGCCTCCTTGCCCGTGCGCACCAGCACCGCAATGTCGGCCGGGCGCAGGGCTTGAAAGCCCCCGGCCTCTTCACTGCCACCGTAAAAGCCGGCCTGCGGGTCGTTCAGCCAGGTCACGATTTGCTCGGCGCAGCGGGCCGCAAAAACCGTTCGCATCTCGCGCGCACTGAGCAGTTGCAGGTCGTGCACCAGACTCAGGGCCGGCATGGGCCCCTGCGCTGTGCGCAAAGTCTCCTTGCGGCCGCCAGCCTTGACGCTGACAAAGGGCAGCCCATTGTGCGGCCCTTGGCGGTACATGAAAGCACCGGCAGTGCGCGCGGCCTCGGCCTGCTCAAACCAATGGTTGACCACCTCGACCAGCGGCCCGGTTGAACGGAAATTGGTCTCCAAAACATAATGCCGCCCGGCCGTGGCTTGGCGAGCCTGCAGATAGCTTTGAATGTCGGCCCCGCGGAAACCATAAATTGACTGCTTGGGGTCACCAATCAACAGCAGTGCGCTGTGGCGGTGGTTGGCCTGGGTTTGGTAGATGCTGTCGAAGATTTGGTACTGCAGGGGCGAGGTGTCCTGAAACTCGTCGATCAGGGCCACCGGATGCTGCGCCAGGATGCGGGCCCGCAGGCTCTGCCCGTTGGGGCCGCGCAGGGCCGTGTGCAGCCGGCGCAGCATGTCCGAAAAGCCAAAGCTGCCACTTTGCCGCTTGAGCTGCAACAGCCTTTGCGCAACCCCAGCTGCCGCATGCAGCCGGGCAGCTACCGCCAGCTTGGGCAGAGCGTCGATAGTGATCTGCAAGCCGGCCAAGGCGGCAAACTCAGGCGGCAGATCCAGCGCCGGGGCAGCAGCAGTGCGTGCTGCCTGCAGGCCATCGGGCGTGAGCCGCTGCCAGCCTTTGCCGAGTTGGGGTTTGTCGCTGGTGCCCTGGGCCCAGGCCTTGAGCTCATCAAGCCAGGTGGTGTAAAAGCCCGGCCGGAGACGTTTGCCGTTCCAGTTTTTCTTGTGGCCGGTAATTTGCGCGTCCAGCCAATCCCGCATGATTTGTGCGCGCTCGGCCCAGCCGGCTTTGAGCTGGCCCAGTGTCTGATGACGTGCCTGGCTGGCCTGCAGCAGTACCTCGCCCAGCGTACCCTGGCCGGCATCGGCCGGCAGGTCTTGCAAGAACAGGCCCTGCAGGTCAGACAACAGCTTGTCTGGATTGCTCCAGACGCTCAGCGCCAGCGCCAGCGCTTCAGGTGCCAGCGGGTAGCACTGTTGGCGCCAGTAGTCTTGCGCCGCCTCGATCCGCATGGCCTGTTCGTCGGCCACCAGGGCTTCGTCGAACAGGCTGCCGCTGTCAAAAGCATGCTCCCTGAGCATGCGCTGGCACCAGGCGTCAATCGTGTGCACCGCTGCAGCGTCCATGCTCTGCGCCGCCAAGGCCAGCGCCAAGGCTGCTTGCCTGCGCGCGGCTGGGTTGCCGTAGCTGGCCATCAAGTCGGCCATGAACCGGTCGCCAGGGGCCACCGCTTGCTCGCCACGAAAACATTGCGCAGCATTCAGCAGGCGTTGTCGAATCCGGTCGGAGAGCTCGCGGGTTGCCGCCCGGGTGAAGGTCATCACCAAAATATCGGCTGGCACCAAGGGGCGGACAAAGCCCTGTGCTCCCCCATGCCCCAGCACCAGGCGCACATACAGCGCGGCGATGGTCCAGGTCTTGCCAGTGCCGGCGCTTGCCTCGATCAGGCGGCTGCCCCAGAGCTCAAACAACAGGGGGTCCAACACCTGCTTGGCGCCCTGGGCTGCGGGCCCGCCAGCAGCAGATGCAGCGCTCGTCTCAGTTAGCTTGTTGGTCATGGAGGGGCGGTTTTGTTGCGGTTGCGACGGGTGGCACTACTCGTCGCCCTGATCATCGGCAGTGTCGGGGGCCGGCTCACCAGCATGGCGGTATGCGCTGACATGCTGCTTGGCCCAGGTCAGCAGCGGGGCATACACCTGCCCGGCCAATGTCGCAAAGCGGCCATCGGCGCAAAGTGCCTCAAAATCAGGGAACACCCGGGCCAGGCATGCCTCTGAGACATCAGCAATCTGCTGGGGCAAATCGGGCGAGCCCTGGTATTGCCCGGCAGCGTCTTTGCCGGCCACCCATGCGAGCGCTGTCTTGGGCGGCAGCGGCAGGGGCGCTTGCATGCCATCCAGCCACACCCGCAGCAGCATGCTCAGCGTGGTCTGAGCCTGATCTTGCTCCATGGGTGCAATCTCCAGCACACCATCGCGGCCCACCACCACGCCCTGGGCCAGCCGTCCGCTTGCAGCAATAGCCAGGCTGCGCACCCAGTGGGCCAACAGCTTTTCAGGTCGTGCCGAGGGCTTTTTTGTATCCGTGAGCAGCCGGCCGGGCTCGAGCTCCAGCCAAGCGTGTGTGGCCACAGGCAAGTCGGCTGGCTGCTGCGCCTGTGCCGAGGGCTTGGCCTGCAACAGGTGGTCAACCCAGTCTTGCAGCAGAACACCGTCCACCTGCAGGCGAATCAAGACCCGCTGAGCGGCTAAGCCAAAGCGGTCTTGGGCTGCGTGCCAGGCTTGCAGCATGGTGTGCACAAGCGCTTGCAGCGCCTGCTGTTTGTTGTCACCCAAGCCGGCCATGGGCAGTTCGCCAGCCAGCCGCACCCGGCTCAGCGCCCGCGCCACCCGGGCCTGTCCGGCATCCTGGCCAGGCTGGGCTGTGGCTTTGGCCAGCAGCTCGCGCACCAACCAATAGTCTTGAAGGCGGTCGACCTCAAAGCACTCGTCGTCATCGACCCCGGCTGCCTGCTCGTCAAAGACCACCCGCAGCCTTTGCCGGAAAAAAGCCTTGACCGGCTGGCGCAAAAAATGACTGAGCTGCACCAGCGTCAGCGGCACACCGGGGTCTGGCATAAAGGCCGGCAAGGGCGGATGCCGCGCCAAAGCCTCTGCTGCAGACACTGCCGGCTGCTGATGCGCTGCACGCCACTCCCTGGCATAGGTGATCAGGGGCGTCCCCAACTCAAAGTAGCGGCGGCTAAAGGCTTGCAGCGGGTGATGGGTGGTGCGCTGCTCGACCAGCGCCGGACCCCAGCCGGCGCTGAGGTAATCCAGCAATTGGGACACCAGCACCGAGGGCGCCTGCAAGCTGTTGTCGCGCACGCTGCGCCCGCACCAGCTCAGGTACAGCAGCCGGCGTGCGGACAGCAGCGCCTCGAGCATGAGTTGGCGGTCGTCTTCGCGGCGCGAGCGGTCACCGGGACGGGCCATGCCGGGCAGGCCCATGAGGTCAAAGTCCGCGCGCTGGCTGCGCCGGGGGTAGTCGCCGTCGTTCATGCCCAGCAGGCAAACCACCTCAAACGGTATGGCGCGCATGGGCATGAGGGTGCAAAAAGTCACGCCGCCGGCCTTGAAGCGTTGGTTGAGGCCAGGCAGCTCAAGGGCATCGAGCCAGGCGCTGCGGGCCACTTCAAGGCTCAGGTCTTGGCTAAAACTGGCCTGCTCACAGGCCAGTTGCCAGGTGGCCAGAGCGTCTTCCAGGGCTTGCAGTGCTTGTTTGTCAGCCTGAGATTCGGCCTTGAACAGCTCAGACAGCAGGGCGCGGCCGCGTGCTGCCCAAACTGCGGGGGCAGCAGGAATAGCCGCTGCCAAGACCCAGTTCGCCAGCGCTTGCAGCAAGTGCGCCAGGGCGCCGGCCAGCTCAGCCTCAAGACCGCCGACCTCGACATAAGGCTCGATAGCCGCCAGGCCAGCCGCCCTGAGATCCACCTCATCTGCACCACTGGCATAACCCAGCAACATGCGCTGCAGCCCAAACCAGGCGCTGTTTTGGTCGCCGCAGGCCTGCAGTCCCAGGTCAGTGCGGTGGCCTTGGTTCAATCCCCAGCGAATACCCGCACCCGCCATCCAGCGGGTGAGCTTGGGCAGGCTGGCCGGCTCAATACCAAAACGTGCGGCGACCGCAGCAACCTCAAGCAATTCAAGCAACTCGCTCATGCGGCAACGTTGTTGCGGCAAGCGCAGCAACCAGTGCAGGGCCGCGATCAGAGGGCTGTTCGATTTGGCACCCATGTCCGCAATATCAAACGGAATAAAGCGGGGGTCGGTGGGTTTGTATTGGCCAAAAACAGCCCGGATGGCAGGCGCCATGGGCTCAATATCGGGCACCATCACGATGACATCGCGCGGGTTCAATGCCGCCGGCGCGCCGGGCCCCGAGGAGGCTTGGGCCAACAGCTGCAGCAATTGGTCGTGCAAGATTTCAAGCTCGCGCACGGGGCTGTGGGCCAAGTGAAACACCATGGAGCGGTCGCTGTCAGGCACCGGCGCGGCAGCGCTGCGCGCCTCTGGCCCGGGCAGGGGGGCTAGGTCACGGATGCGGTTTTGCACCTGCTTGAGCAGCGGGGTGTGGGCAGTTTCTTCAGTCTCGTCAAACAAATCGATGCGCTCCAGCCCAAACCTTTGACGGCTGGCCTGCGCATCGTCGAACACATCGAGCTGTCGGATGAAGTCGCGCCCTTGGCGCCCCCAGGCGGCCAACAGGGGGTTGGCCTCGGTGTGCATGTCTTCCAGTGCCAGCGTAGCGAGGTCGCGGCCCGGACGCAGCGCCTGTCTGCGACGCAGCGAGTGCAGCAACTCGCGCCCGTCCATGATGTCGCCCCAATAAAAGCGGCAGGGGTTGGGAATGGCCAAAACCACCTGGCTGTGCGGCGCCAAGGCGGCCAACATCTCAAGCGTGGTCCAGGCGACCTGGCTCATGCCAAAGGCAATCACCCGCGGTGCCAGCGCCTCTGCCGGCGGCTGTGTAGAGGCCAGGCGGGCCAGTACCCGCTGGTGCAGTCTGGGGCGTATGCCCTGCTGCTGGGCTTGGCTCAGGCCTTGCAGCAGGGCGCGCCACAGGGCCGCCTGCCACTGCTGCTCCGGCGGCAGGGCTTGCACGCCACCAGCCACCACAAACAGCTGGTCTTGGCCCCCAGCCCAGGCTTCCAGCCAATCAGGGCGGTAGTTTTGGTATTGGTCAAACAGATCGGCGAGCTGGTTGGCGAGTTGCAGCAGACGATCAGGCTCATCGGCCCGCAAAAAACCAGCCACGGGGGCAAACACCGCTTGGCCGAGCAGGCCAGGCAGCAACTGCATGAGGCGCCAGACCATGGGTATTTTGTCGAGTGGCGACTCGGCCGCTACTGCAGCGCGGCCCAGTACCTGACGGTAAGTGCGCCATAGAAAACGCGCCGGCAGCTCGACCCGAGTCGCTGCGCAAACACCGCTGATGCGTGCCATCTCCATCTTGACCCACTCGGCCATGCCATTGCTTTGCACCAAGATGACGTCTTCTTGCAAGGGGCCCACAGGATGGCGTCGCACCCAGTTGGCCATCACCTCGACCAGATCTTCCGCCCGGTTGCCGTGAAACGCGAGAAAGCCGGATCTGAGCGGGGGCTGGGGCGGGGTGGTCATGGGCAGTTGGGCTGGGCGTCGGGTGCAGGCCGGGGTGCAAGGCAGTTCTATTGTGACGCTGCCGCGCAGCAGTGTGACGAATTCTGCTCGCTAAGAGGCTCACCAGGTGAGCCCGGCTGCGGACACCCGTTTTGATAGACTTTTATCAGCTGCTGCCCACAGGATTGGCCCAATGTGTTGTGGCGATTCGCTCTGGCATACTTGCCGAGCTACAACCAATCAAGGGGAACCCGTGTTGAATAGGCGCCATAGACTGCTCGCTAACCTGATCGCTCCCCTCTTGCTGCCCGCCATGTTGCTGGCGGAAACGGTAACAGTTGTGACTTCTTTTCCCAAGGAAATCACAACTGCCTATAAAAAGGCTTTCGAGGCCAGGTTTCCCGACGACAAGCTGGAAATATTGAACAAAAACACGGCCGCGGGCATCGCCTATGTCCGGGAGCAAGCGCCGGGCAATCGCCCCGAGGTGTTTTGGGCTTCAGCACCAGATGCATTCGAGGTCCTGGCGAGCGCGAAGTTGCTGCAAAAACTCGATGTTAGCAACCCGGCGATACCTGCCAAGGTTGGCGCCTATCCGATCAACGATCCGGAAGGACTTTACAGGGGGCAGGCGCTGGCGGGCTACGGCATCATGTGGAACTCCCGCTACATGGCTGCCAACAAGCTGCCCCTGCCCAAAGAATGGGCAGATTTGGCCAAGCCAGTCTATTTCAGTCACGTGGCCATCTCCAGCCCCTCGCGCTCAGGCACCACCCACCTCACGGTGGAGACGATTTTGCAAGGCGAGGGCTGGAACAAGGGCTGGGCTCAACTGCTGGAAATTTCGGGCAACAGCGCGGCCATCACCGAGCGCTCTTTTGGTGTGCCAGATGGGGTTGCAAGCGGCCAGTTCGGCCTGGGTTTGGTGATTGATTTCTTTGGCCTGGCCGCCAAAAATTCAGGCATGCCGGTAGAATTTATTTACCCCTCCATGACGGCCATCGTGCCAGCCAATATCGGCTTGGTGGCCGGGGCCAAGTCGCCTGAAGCTGGCAAGCGTTTTATCCAGTTCACTCTGTCCGAAGAGGGGCAAATGCTGCTGCTGCAAAAAGACATCAGCCGCCTGCCCGTGCTGCCCGCCATCTATGCCAAGGCGCCGGCTGGATACCCCAACCCCTTTACCGGTTCAATCCAGGCGAAGGTGAATTTCGATACCGATTTGTCAGAGGCCCGCTACTACGTGGTGGTGTCCCTGTTTGACCAAATGATCACCTTCCGCCACAAAGAATTGGTGGCCGCGACCAAGGCGATCTGGGAAGCCGACAAGCGTATGGGCGGCAAGGCAAGCGCAGCGCTGGACGAGGCTAAAAAACTGGTCTTCACGCCCAGCGTTGACGACCGGCAAATTGCCGACAAGGCTCTGCTGGCACTGTTCAAGGCCGATAAAAAAGACGAGACCGCCTCCAAACAGAAGGCCCGGGTCGAAGAAGAATGGGCGGCGCGGGCCAAGGCCAACTACGCCCGGGCGACCGAGCTCGCCAACGCGGCCAAGTGAGGTCCCCTGCCAGGTCGCAAGCGAACAAACCACGCCACAGCGCTGGTGTGGTGCTGCTGGCGCTGGCTATTGCCGCGTTTTTACTGACTTTTTTGTTGTTGCCGGTGGCCACAGTGGTGATCACGGCGTTTAGCAACGCGCAAGGTGGCTTTACCCTGGCGCATTTCAGTGCCTTTGCAGAAATTTCGCTGATGCGCGAGTCTTTCGCCAACAGCCTCTATGTAGCAGGTATGACCGTGTTTTTTGCGACCCTGCTGGCCGTGCCGCTGGCAGCGATAACGGCGCGCTTTGAGTTTCGGGGCGCCTTGCTGATACAAACACTTGGCGTGCTGCCGCTGATCATGCCGGCCTTTGTCGGTGCTGCGGCAATGCAGTTGCTGTTTGGGCGTTCGGGTTCGGTCAACCTGCTGCTCAACAGCGCCTTTGGGGTCTCACTGCCCCTGATGGAGGGTCTCAATGGCGTGATCTTTGTCGAGACGCTGCATTATTTTCCATTCATCTTGCTGAACCTGGCAGCGTCGCTGGCCAATATTGACCCGGCGATGGAGGAAGCCGGACAAAACCTGGGTAGCTCGGGCTGGCGCTTGTTTCGAAAAATCGTTTTTCCGCTGGCATTGCCGGGCTATATTGCCGGCGCATCGTTGGTATTTATCAAGGTATTTGATGATCTTGGCACGCCGCTGGTGCTCAATGTGACAAATATGCTGGCGCCACAAGCCTATTTGCGGGTGACCTCGATTGGCCTGGAAGACCCGATCGGCTATGTGATTTGCGTTATTTTGGTGCTTTTCTCAGTTGCCGCGATGGGCGGGGCTTGGTGGTTTGTACAGCGCGGCGACTTTGCCATTCAGTCGCGCGGCGGGGTGAGCTCGCCACGGCGCAAACTCTCGGGCAAGCAATCACTGCTAGCCTACGGCTCGATAGTGGCGGTATTGCTGTTGGTGTTGTCGCCACATCTGGGCATTTTGTTGTTGTCGCTCTCCAAGGTTTGGAGCTTTACGGTGCTGCCCGAGCAGTTCACACTGTTGCATTACGCCACTGTTCTCGAAGACAGCACGCGCATGATCTGGAATACTTTTTTGTACTGTGGCTTGGCCGCACTGCTCGACGTAGTGCTGGGCACGGCCATTGCCTATCTGGTGATGCGCACGCAATTGCCGGGGCGCCAACTGCTCGACCATATGGTGACCGTGGCACTGGCCATGCCGGGCCTGGTGCTGGGTATTGGCTACTTGCGTGCCTTCAAGGGTGTGGAGCTGCCCTGGGTCGGGCCGCTCACCGCCAGCTGGCTGATTTTTGTCATCGCCTATGCCGTGCGGCGGCTGCCCTATGCGCTGCGCTCTTGTATGGCCGCAATGGCGCAAATACATCCGGCACTGGAGGAGGCCGCAGAAAACTTAGGTGCGAGCCGCTGGCGCACCCTTCGCCGGGTGCTGGTGCCGCTGATGATGGGCGGCATTTTGGCCGGGTTTGTGACGAGCTTTGTCACCGCAGCAGGGGAAATATCAGAAACCATACTGCTCACCAGCCGCGAGAGTCTGGCGCCCATGTCTTATGGCATCTACCTTTATATGCAGTCGATCTCAGGGCGCGGGCCGGGTGCTGCACTAGGCGTTATTGCGGTGCTGTTGATTGGCTTGGGCACCTGGCTAACTCACCGTGTGGTCGCCCGCCATGCAAACCATGATGTGAGAGGATCTGCTCCATGAAGCCGGTTGCTGTGGCGATTGAAAATGTGGCGCTGCACTTTGGCGCGACTCAGGTGCTGCGCGACATCAACCTGAACGTCGAGCCCGGCGAGTTTTTTGCTCTGCTGGGCCCCTCGGGTTCAGGTAAGTCGACGCTGCTGCGCCTGATAGCAGGCTTTAACCGCAACCAGGCAGGTCGGGTACTGATAGATGGGCGCGACGTCAGCGCGGTGCCGCCTTGGCAACGCAATGTGGGCATGGTGTTTCAGAACTATGCGCTTTGGCCGCACATGACCGTGGCTCAAAACATTGCTTTCGGGCTGGAGGAGCGTCGGCTGCCCACGGCCGACATCAAGCGCCGGGTAGCCGCCGTGGTGGAGCTGGTGGAGCTGAACGGTTTGGAGCAGCGTCGCCCGGGCCAGTTGTCGGGCGGACAACAACAGCGCGTGGCAATCGCCCGCACGCTGGCCATCGAGCCGCAGTTGCTGCTGCTCGACGAGCCACTCTCCAACCTGGACGCCAAGCTAAGGCTGCAAACCCGCCAGGAACTCAAAAAACTGCAACGCCGGCTCAACATCACCACCCTGTTTGTAACCCACGACCAGGAAGAGGCTCTGACCACCTGCGATCGCATCGCCGTGCTCGACCAGGGGGTGATCCAGCAGGTTGGCACGTCGCTGGCGCTGTTCGACCATCCACAAAACCGCTTTGTCAGCCAGTTCATCGGCTCGACAAACCTGTTCGCCGGACAATTTTTAGCCGGGGGCACTGGGCCGAGCTTTGCATCGCCCGCACTGGGCTTGGTGGCCTTGCCAAGCGTCTTGGTAGCGCCAAGTCAGCCAAGTGAAATGGCATTCAGGCCCCACGCCGTGCGCCTGTGCAGCGCCGAGCAGCCACCAATGGCCGGGCACCTGCAACTCAGCGGGGTCGTGCACAACCAGGAGTTCCTCGGAGCATTCTTGCGCTATGAGGTGCGGGTTGGCAGCGCACTGGTTTTGGCCGACCAAGCGCATGTGCGTGGCCAGCCAAGCCTGCCCTTGGGCACGGCTGTAAGCCTGCTGATCCCGGCCACGGAGATCCGGTTTATTACGCTGTGAAACCTGTTATTTCAAAGCCTTGGGCGCCGCCGGCGCGCCCCAGAGCTGCTTGAGGCGCTCGTCGCGACCGCAATTTGAG
Organism: Rhodoferax sp.; assembly: GCA_009693325.1. Lineage (GTDB taxonomy): Bacteria > Pseudomonadota > Gammaproteobacteria > Burkholderiales > Burkholderiaceae_C > Rhodoferax. The sequence goes on along the minus strand of SHXM01000026.1, from coordinate 2,502 downwards.
CGGTAGTACTGGTAGCGCACGGGGTTCTTTTTGTAATAGTCTTGGTGGTAGGCCTCGGCCGGATAAAACACGCCGGCCAGCACCAGCTGTGTCACGATGGGCTGCTTGAATGGCTTGCTTTTTTGCAGCGCTGCCAAAGACGCCTGGGCGATGGCGAGTTGCTCGCTGCCGTGGGCGAAGATAGCGGTGCGGTAAGGCGAGCCCTGGTCGCAAAACTGGCTGTCTTTGCTGGTCGGGTCAATGGTTCGCCAGAAATATTCGAGCAGTTGCTGGTAGCTGATCTTCGCTGGATCGAACACCACCTCCACCGCCTCGGCGTGGCCGGTGATGTCTGCGGCAACCTGCTCATAGCTGGGGTTGGCCACCGCACCACCGGTGTAGCCCGAGGTGGTAGCAAGCACACCGGGGAGCTTGTCAAAGTCGGCCTCCACGCACCAGAAACAACCGCCGGCGAAGGTGGCCTGGGCGCTTGCCTGGGCCTGCGCCAAGGGTATGAAGAGCAGCAGCAGGCCAGCCAGACAAGCGGTCCGCAAACCAAAAAAACAGCACTGACGAAGGCGCGAGGATGTTGCAAGCACACTTGATTCTAAGGGGCGCTGGCGCATGTTGACTTTGGTAGCATCGCAGCACTTCAACAGGGTCCCCATCATGAAGCTTGCGATTGATTTTGCAGACATTGTCAGCGCCCAAGACCGTTTGCGTGGCGTCGCGCATCGCACGCCGGTGCTGCAGTCGCAAACTGCCGATGCGTCGAGCGGCGCGCAGCTGTTCTTCAAGTGCGAGAATTTTCAGCGCATGGGGGCCTTCAAATTTCGCGGCGCCTACAACGCCTTGGCGCAGTTCACGCCCGAGCAGCGCCAGCGCGGGGTGTGCGCTTTCAGCTCGGGCAACCATGCCCAGGGCATTGCCCTGTCGGCCAAGCTCTTGGGCATTCCGGCGGCAATTGTGATGCCGCTGGATTCGCCAGCGGTCAAACTGGCGGCAACCCGGGGCTACGGGGCCGAGGTGATTACCTACGACCGCTACTCGGAGGACCGTGAAGCGATCGGGCGCCGCTTGGCCGAGGAGCGCGGCATGACGCTGATACCCCCTTACGACCATGCCCATGTGATGGCCGGTCAGGGAACTGCGGCCAAGGAGCTGTTTGAAGAAACCGGTCCGCTGGACCTGCTGCTGGTGTGTCTGGGCGGTGGCGGCCTGATTTCAGGCTGCGCCGTTGCCGCGCAACACCAAAGCCCCGATTGCCGGGTGATTGGGGTTGAACCAGAAGCCGGCAACGATGCACAACAAAGTAAACGGCTGGGGCAAATTGTCAAAATAGACACGCCGAAGACGATTGCCGATGGCGCCCAAACCCAGCAGCTGGGGCAGCTCACTTTTCCAGTGATTCAGGCTTTGGTAGATGACATCGTGACGGTCAGCGATGCGCAGCTGGTGCAGGCCATGCGCTTTGCCGCCGCCCGCATGAAAATGGTGGTTGAGCCCACTGGCGCCCTGGCCATGGCAGCCGCGATGCAGGGTGCGCTGGACCTGCGGGGCAAGCGCGTGGGCGTGATCGTGTCTGGCGGCAATGTCGACATTGCCCAACTCGCGCAGTATTTGGTGGCCTAGTACCCCGACCCAGAGACTTCGAAACATGGCCAACGCGAGGAATTCGCGTCGATGGCAAGGCGCCGCCGGGGAGGAAAGCCGGGGTAGCCCTAAGCCGGGGCGGCTTGCAAGTAGCTTTGGAACAGGCCAACATGGACAAAGGCCGCATCGGCTGAATCTGGCCACAGGTGCAGGGCGTCAAAGCGCACATCGTAAGTCGGCTCATCGACGGCCTGCACGCCATGCGCGTGGGCATCCGGAAAAGGATACGCCGGCGATTCGCCCACCACCACGCCATGCTTGCCACGCACATACGCTGGCATGCGTACATGGCCGGGCACCAGGTCTGTTCTGACCTGAACCCGCTGGCCAGGACTGAAGGTTTGGCGAGCGGCCAAGTTGCTGCGACCGGCGGCGCTTGGCAGGGCCAGTGGGAACCGGCCCTGGGCACGCTGCTCCAACTCGTCATGGCTGAGCAAGGTTTTTTCAACGCACAGGGTGGCCAGGCTGGTCAAGGTGCGCTCGTAATAAGACGCTGCAAGGTAATGGCGTGGCTCCATGCGCTCGATGGCATGGCGGTATTCGTCCATGTTGAACAGGCCGAGCTTGACCGCCAGCCCATACATGGCATTCACCCGCTGCTCCCAGGGGGCGTGAAACACCTGCGCCCGGTTCGAATAAAGCACTCGACCAAAACCCTGCTTACCACCTAAATCATGCATGCCGTCCATGGTGCCCCCCCGCTTACAGCCGCGCCACGCCAATCATGCCGTCGCGACTCACCAGGGCAGCGAGTTGAGGCTCGGACCAGCCACTGGTGTGGGGCGGGCGCTCCGGCAACACGATATAGCGTGTGTCGGCGGTGGTGTCCCACACCCGGATTTCGGTCTCGGGCGCCAGCTCCAGACCCAT
>SHXM01000025.1 GCA_009693325.1 Rhodoferax sp. | reverse complement strand
TGATTTTGTGGAACATCACCAGCACCTATGCCTCGGTGCTGATTCCCTCAGGCCAAGCCGCTGTGCTGGGGTTCACGATGCCGCTGTGGTCGGCCCTGATTGCCTGGATGGTGCTGGGCGAGCGCCTGAGCCCGCGCCTGCTGCTCGCCATGGCTTTGGGGGTTTTGGGTGTAGGCGTGCTGATGTTACCGAGCTTCGCGGCCTATGCCGCCGCGCCACTGGGCTTCGCCGTTGGACTGACATCGGCTATTGGCTGGGCGATTGGCACGCTGATTCTCAAGCGGGGCCGGGTTGATGTGCCGGTGTTGGTGCTGACCGGTTGGCAATTGTTGCTCGGCGCCCTGCCGGTTGCCGCAGGTGCCATCGTTTTGGGTGATGGGCAGTGGTTCATGCCGTCCTGGCAGTCGATTGCGGTGATTGCCTGGATCACCATCATCCCGATGTGCATTGGCAATGTTTGCTGGAACGCGATTGTTTACCTCTTGCCGGCCAACATCGCCGGCCTCTCTTCGGTGATGGTGCCGGTGGTGGCGATGGTCTCGGGTGCGCTGGTGCATGGCGAGCCGCTGGGCCCGATACAACTGCTCGCTATGTTGCTGTGCGTGAGCTCCCTGGGCTTGGCGCTGGTAGACCGTACACCCAAGCCCTGAGGGGCATGCCTTGGTGCTGACTCGGCGGCTTGGGTCTGGCCAGCTCAGTGGGCCAGAATCTTGGACAAAAAATCTCTGCTGCGTTCGTTCTTTGGGTTATTGAAGAACTCGTCTGGTGTGTTTTCTTCCACAATTTGCCCGTGGTCCATGAAGATCACGCGGTCAGCCACCGAGCGGGCAAAGCCCATTTCGTGGGTGACGCACAGCATGGTGATGCCTTGGGTGGCGAGCTCTTTGATGACGTCCAGCACTTCGTTGATCATTTCCGGGTCCAGCGCCGAGGTAGGCTCATCGAACAGCATGATTTTTGGCGTCAGGCATAGGGCTCTGGCAATTGCCACCCGCTGCTGCTGACCGCCTGAGAGCTGCAAGGGGTATTTGCCGGCCTGCTCGGTAATTTGTACCCGGCGCAGCTGCTGCATGGCCCGTTCTTCGGCCTCTTTTTTCGGGATCTGGCTGACCCACATGGGCGCCAGGGTCAGGTTCTCGAGCACCGTGAGGTGGGGAAACAGGTTGAACTGTTGAAAAACCATGCCCACGCTTTTGCGGATGGCGTTGATGGCCTTGATGTCGTCGCTGAGCTCGGTGCCGTCGACCAGCAAACGACCCTGCTGGTGTTCTTCAAGTCGGTTGATGCAGCGGATCAGAGTCGATTTGCCCGAGCCAGAGGGGCCGCAAATAACAATGCGCTCACCTTTGGCCACGCGCAGGTTGATATCGCGAAGCACGTGGAAGTCGCCAAACCACTTGTTCACGTCATTGAATTCGATGATGGGGTTTTCTGAGCTCATTTTTTTCGCCTGATAAATTACTCGCGGCGGGTGCCGGTATTGAGGTGGCGCTCTATCCACAGACTGTAGCGCGACATCGCATAGCAGAATACAAAATAGATGGCGGCTACGAACAACTGGCCCTCAAAGAAGAATTTTCGCCAGTCGGCATCGCCGAGCGCCAGTTGCAGTGCGCCGGTGAGGTCGTACAAGCTCACGATGGTCACCAACGAGGTGTCTTTGAAGGCGCCGATGAAGGTGTTCATGGTGGCCGGCACCACCAAGCGCAAGGCCTGGGGCAGCACCACTTTAAGCGTGGTTTGCCAATAGCCCAGACCGAGCGACTGTGCGGCCTCTACTTGCCCCTTGGGCAGGGCCTGCAGGCCGCCGCGCACCACCTCGGCCAAGTAGGCGGCAGTAAACAGCGTCATGCCGATCAGCACCCGAAGCAGCACATCGATGGTGTTGCCCTGCGGCATGAACAGCGGCAGCATGAACGAGGCCATGAACAGAACGGAGATGAGTGGCACGCCGCGGACTAGCTCGACATACAGCACGCAAAGGGTGCGAATGCCCGCCATGTTCGATTGGCGGCCCAAGGCCACCAAAATCGCCAACGGAAAAGCAATCAGCAGGCTCAGGGTGGCGAGCATGACAGTCAGGGGAAAGCCGCCCCAACGGGCGGTTTCCACCGCCACCAGCCCAGCTAAACCGCCTTTCATCAAGACGAAAAAAAGCGCCAAAACCAGGGCCCACAGGCCTAACAGCCAGGCACGCCAAAACGGCCGGTAGCAGCTCGCTGCGATGGCCCCGACCATCAGGGCGCAGGCCGCCATGGGCCGCCACTGCTGCTCATAGGGGTAGCGACCGAAAAAAATCAGCCGGTATTTTTCGGCCACCACACCCCAGCAGGCGCCATGGTGCTCGGCGGCCCGGCAGGCAGCGTTATCGGCACCAAATACCGCATGCATCAAACCCCACTGAAACACTGGCGGCAGTGCCAAGGCGAGCAGCAGCAGCAGCAGCAGGGTGGTCAGGATATTGGTCCAGCCGTCAAATAAATTGCGTTGCAACCAGGGCAGCAGGCCGCCGACCGGGCGTGGTGGTGCGCGGCTGGCGATGGGCTCAAATACAAGGGGTTGGCTTGACATGATGAGGCATCAGCGCTCTTTGAGCAGGGAGCGGCGGTTGTAGGCATTCATGAACCAGGATGTCAGCAGCGAGAGTGTCAGGTAGCAGGCCATGATGATGGCGATGCACTCAATGGCGCGGCCGGTCTGGTTCAGCGAGGTGGTGGAAATTGAAACCAAGTCTGGGTAGCCAACAGCCACCGCCAGTGATGAGTTTTTAGTTAGGTTGAGGTACTGGCTGGTCACCGGTGGAATGATCACCCGCAGCGCCTGTGGCAAAAGCACCAAGCGCACCTCCATGCCGCGAGACAGGCCCAGCGCAGAACTCGCCTCATGCTGGCCAAAGGGCACAGCTTGGATGCCGCCGCGCACAATTTCGGCGATGTAGGCGGCGGTGTAGATCGTCAGGCCCATCAGCACCGTCATGTATTCGGGGGTCAGCGAGCCCCCCCCCACCACATTGAGCTCCGTGCTTTCGGGTATGTCCAGTGCTGCCGGACTGCCGCCCAACAGCCAGCCCAGGAGGCCCAGGCCAGCGAGCAGGGCCAAGGCGGGCAAAGCAACCGGACGCAGTTGGCCGCTTATCTCAAAATAGCGGCGCGCCTGTCTTGCCCACCAGACGGCCAGCAGCAGGCCCAAAAACATACCCGCGAGGGTTAAAGCGTGACCGTCGGCCCACAGGGGAACCGGAAACTGCAAGCCGTTCTTGCTAAAAAATACGCCCGGCAATGGTTTGAGCGCTTCCTCAATCGTGGGCAGGGTCTCGGTCAGAATGAAATACCAAATGAACAACTGCAGCAGCAGCGGCACATTGCGGAAAAACTCCACATAAGCCCCGCATATGCTGCGCAGCAAAAAATTGCGCGACAAGCGGCCAATACCGATGAATGTTCCGAGCAACGTGGCAAGCACAATGCCCAGCGCAGCTACCCGAAGGGTGTTTGAGACGCCTACCGCAAATGCTTTGACATAGCTTTCGCTTGAATCAAAAGGAATGATGCTTTCGCCAATTGCGAAGCCAGCCGGTTGCATTAAAAAATCAAAACCGCTTTTGATGCCGCGCAGGCGCATGTTCTCCAGCGTGTTGCCTAGTAAATAGTAGCCCGCACCGATCACCAAGACCAGCGCCACCACTTGGTAAAGCAGGCTGCGCAGCGCTTGACTACGCCACGACCAGTCCCGCTTTTTAGGCGGGGCTGGCCGGGCGGGCTTCATGCCCGTTGGGTTCAACGCACTGGCGGGGCGTAAATCAGGCCGCCCTTGCTCCACAAGTTATTGGCGCCGCGTGGCAATTTCAGGGTTGAATTCGGGCCCAGGTTACGCTCGAACATCTCGCCGTAATTACCCACGGCCTTGATGGCACGGTAGGCCCAGTCTTTGTCCAGACCCAGCAACTTGCCGGTGTCCTCAGAGGTGCCCAGGATGCGCTGAACCACTGGATCGGTGCTGGATTTCATCTGGTCAACATTGGCCTGAGTGATGCCGTATTCTTCGGCCTCAATCAAGGCGAACACAACCCATTTGACGATGGCAAACCACTCGTCATCACCGCGGCGAACCGACGGGCCAAGTGGCTCTTTGGAGATCAGGTCCGGCAGGATCACGTGGTCAGCAGGGTTGGTGGCTTCCTTGTTACGCACCGATGCCAGGCCCGAGGCGTCGGTGGTGTAGACCTGGCAACGCCCGGTGAAGTAGGCCTTGTTGGTGGCTTCCTGAGTCTCAAAAACGACTGGCTTCATGTTGAGATTCATGGACTTGGAGTAGTCGGCGAGGTTTTTCTCGGTGGTGGTGCCGGATTGCACGCAGACCGTGGCTCCCTTGAGTTGCTTGGCGCTGGTGATCTTGGATTTTTTGGTGACCATGAAGCCTTGGCCGTCATAGTAAGTGACGCCAGTGAAGTTCAGGCCAAGGGATGCGTCCCGGGTGAGAGTCCAGGTGGTGTTGCGCGACAGCACGTCGATTTCACCCGACTGCAGGGCCGCAAAACGCTGGGAGGCGTTCAACGGCGTCCATTTTACCTTGGTCACGTCGCTCAGCAGGGTTGCCGTGATGGCCTTGCAGATGTCGATGTCAAAGCCGGTCCAGTTGCCCTGGCTGTCAGCCGCCGCAAAACCTGGCAGGCTGGGGTTGACCCCGCAGATGACCTGGCCGCGCGCCTTGATGGCGTCTATGGTCTTGCCAGCGTGGGCTGGGGTGGCGCTCAGTGTTGCCACGGCCGCCACAGCGGCGGCCAGGGTGCTCAATTTGCTCAAATTCATATGCAGATCTCCAGTTTAAAAAAATAAAACCAATAAGGGCCCGGCTCCGCAGGCAGCGTCAGGCTTTCCGATCTTGTACTGTATCAGCACTGTCTGGCCAGTACATTCGGGTTTACGATCAAATTTGGTGCGCCATTCGGCGCCAAGGTCTTGCTGCCAGGCATTCGGCAAAATAGGTGCCAGCGCTGGATTGACAAATCAGGAGACACTTGCAAGATGGACCAACTACCGGACCTAAACCCGCCACAGCCCATGCGATTGGCCGCGGGCATCAGGCCGCACCACCGCTTTTGGCCGCGGCGTCTGCCACTGAGCATCACGCCGCCGGCGACATCGCTTTGGGACAACCTGCAAACCAGTGCCCGCCGCTACCCGGACAAGGCGGCGTTGGTGTTTTTTGGCCGACGTCGGGCTTATGCGCAACTGCTTCACCAAGCCGAACGCCTAGCAGCTTATTTGCACAAACTCGGCGTGCAAAAAGGCGATCGGGTGCTGCTGAACATGCAAAATTGTCCTCAGTTGGTAGTCGCACACTTTGCAATTTTGCGCGCCAATGCTGTGGTGGTGCCAGTCAACCCCATGAACCTAGCCGAGGAACTGAAGCACTACATCACCGACCCGGATGCCCGCATTGCCATCACCACGGCAGACCTGGCGGGCCAGCTCGCGCAGGCCAACGACGCGCTGGCTCCGTCACTGCGTCTGGCCCACGTGGTGCTGAGCCATATCAGTGACGCATTTGATGCCGACATCAGCGGCGCTGATGCGCCGCCTGCCCAGTGGTCAGATTGGCTGCTTGCTCGGCATGCTGCTCCCGAACCGGCGGGTGTCCAGGTGCACGACTGGTCAACCGCACTCGAGCACAACTTGCCACTGCCGCCCTTGGCGGTGGGTCCGGCTGACCTCGCGATCTTGCCCTACACCAGCGGAACCACGGGTTTACCCAAGGGCTGTATGCACACCCATGCCAGCATCATGCACAACGCGGTTGCCAGCAACCTGTGGGGCAACGGCTCGCCCGAGAACATTGTGCTGGCGGTGGTGCCGATGTTCCACATCACCGGCATGGTCAGCCTGATGCACACCAGCATTCGCGGCAGTGCCACTCTGATCCTGATGCCGCGCTGGGACCGTGAGCTCGCCGGGCGGCTGATCTCGTCTTGGCGGGTGACGCACTGGACCAACATCCCGACCATGGTGATCGACCTCATGGCCAGCCCAAACTTCGAGCAGTTTGATCTCTCCAGCTTGGTCTATATTGGCGGCGGTGGGGCGGCCATGCCGCAGGCGGTGGCCCAGCGGCTGTTTGAGCAGTTTGGCCTGCGTTACATCGAGGGCTATGGCCTGACTGAAACCGCGGCCCCGTCGCACAGCAACCCGCCTGACGCGCCCAAGCAGCAGTGCCTTGGCATACCGTTCATGAGCACCGATGCGCGCGTGATCGACCCCGAAACTCTCGCCGAGCTTGGCGTGGGTGAGCAGGGCGAGATCATCATGCGCGGGCCTGAGATTTTTCAGGGCTACTGGAAGCGCCCGGATGCCACCGCGGCGGCCTTCATCACGCTCGATGGCAAACGCTTTTTTCGCTCGGGTGATTTGGGCCATGTCGATCAAGACGGCTACTTCTTCCTGACCGACCGCCTCAAGCGCATGATCAACGCCTCGGGCTTTAAGGTTTGGCCGGCCGAGGTCGAGGCGCTGATGTTTCGCCACCCGGCGATTCAAGAGGCCTGCATCATCGCCACCCGCGACAGCTACCAGGGCGAGTCGGTCAAGGCGGTGGTGGTGCTGCGCCCGGCACACCGCGATCAGCTCAGCGAGGCCGAGTTGATCGGATGGTGCCGCGAGAACATGGCGGTCTACAAAGTGCCGCGCAGCGTGAAGTTTGTAGACGCCCTGCCCAAAAGCGGCAGCGGTAAGGTGATGTGGCGCGCCCTGCAAGAGGCTGAGGGCGGCTGATGGCGGTGGCCCAAAGCACACTTCTGCCTTGGAATTCGGTTGAACCGAATTGTCCATGAGGCGCAGCTGCGGTGCTGCTGGGGCGCAGGCGGCGCACTGACAGTCATTTTCGCCTCAGTCAGGACAAAATTGCCTGGTCACTGCATCCACCTGCAGGCCAGGCCTTGATGGACAATCCCGGTTGAATTCAGTCATGGCAGCAGTGAACAAAGCAAAAACTGGCAAGCAGCCTCAGACCAAACCATTTCGAATGGCATAGACAGTCAGTTCTGAGTTGTTGGTGAGCTTGAGTTTTTCCAATACCCGGGAACGGTAGACGCTGACCGTCTTGGGGCTGAGCATCAATTCCGCAGCAATGTCTGACAGTCGCTTGCCGGAGGCAATGTTAATCAGTGTCTGCAACTCCCTCTCAGACAGCGCGGCATGCAGCGTGGTGTGCTCCGGGTGGTGCAGACTCTCCACCAGCATGTGTGCCACAGCCGGCGTCACATACTTGCGGCCCTGCGCCACTGTGCGCACCGCGGTAATCAGGTCGCCTGGTTCGCCAGCTTTGTTTAAGTAGCCCTGGGCGCCTGCCCGAAGGCAGCGTATCGCGTATTGATCCTCGGGAAACATCGAGACGATCAGCACCTTGATTGGTGAATCGCTGTCGCGCAGGCTTGACAGCACCTCAAGCCCCCCACGCCCGGGCATGCTGAGATCAAGCACAATAACGTCGCAAGCGAACTTGCGTATCGCCTCCCGCAGCTCCGCGTAGCTGGAGGCTTCACCTGTAACCTGGATGTCAACTGCCTCGGCCAGGGTCTCGCGGATACCGCGGCGAACCATGGCATGGTCGTCGCACAAGATGACTCGAATCATGGCAGGAGCACTCCGTGGCAGGGTTTCATGGGCCGGGCGGAAGCGGAACCGACAAAATAATAGACGTACCGCGCTTGTCGTAGCTGCTAATGTCGAGCCAGCCGGCAACGGTCTTGGCGCGTTCTTGGAGCCCGCGCAAGCCGAATGCCTTGGGCTTGTCCAGCGCATCGGGCGAAATGCCGGCGCCATTGTCCCGTACCTCAAGGGTCAGCACGTCCCGGGCGTCGCAGAGCTCGATCTCCACCAGGTCGCACTGCGAATGTTTGGTGATGTTGGTCAGAGCTTCTTGGGCGCTGCGGTAGGCGACCAGCTCTATCGCTTTGGGTATCTCGCGCCCAGTGCTGGTGTTGCGCAGCAGTACCCTCACCCCGGTGCGTTGGGTGAAGCTCGTTGCCAGCCATTCAACCGCGGCCGCCAAGCCCTGGTCAAGAATCGCTGGGCGCAGGTTTTTCATGATTCGCTGACTGGCCTCCAAGGCCTGCCCCAGCATGGCCCGGGCAGACTGCAGGTGGGACTGCGCAGCCGCATCGGCTGTGTGCCGCTCCACCCAAGCCAAATCAAACCGCACGGCCGTCAAAGCACCGCCGATGTCGTCGTGGATTTCGCGGGCAATCGAGGCACGCTCCTGCTCGATGGTGGTCTGCAGGTGTTCCGAAAAATCCGCCAGCCGCCGTTGCGAGACAGCCAGCGCCTCATCAGCCACCTGTTTGGACCGCTGTACCTCGTGAACCGCCAGGGCGCGGCGTATGGCGGGTGCCAATTTACTCACATCTTCCTTAGCCAAGTAGTCGCTGATGCCCAGCTTGATCGCCGCCACCGCCGCCGATTCGCCGATGGCGCCTGAGAGCAGCAAAAAAGGCGGCTGCCGCACCTGCTCCTGTAACACCTGCCAAGCGTCAAGCGCAGTGAAGCCGGGTAGACGGTAGTCGGCCAATATCACCTCATATTGAACCGCTTGAACCGCTTCTCGGAAGCCCGCCAAGCTCTCAACCCGTTGCAGTTCGAATGCTTCCCCCGAGCGGGCCAGCGACCGTCGGACCAAATCGTGGTCAAGCTCGGAGTCTTCCAGGTGCAGTATGCGCAAACGCGTCGGTGCTGGGCTATCTTGAATCATGCTGCGCCGATTGTCCGACACTCTGGCGGGAAAACACGGCCCAGCGACGGTAAAAACCGGTGTATCCCATCAGGCAAGCCGCGCCACTATGCAAGCCGGCGCCAAGCCCTGCTACGGCCAGGCAGCAAGCAGGATTGCGCAGCACCTTGAACCGGGATGGTCCATTCGGCGCACCTGCGGTGCTGTTTGGGTGCAGGCGGCGCACTGCTGCTCATTTTCGTCCCTCTTCCTTCTCCACAGCCCAAGCTATGGACGCCTCAGCTCGGACAAAACTGACGCCTCACTGCATCCGTCTGCACGCCAGACCCTCACGGGCGATCTTGGTTGAATGCTTTTGCTCAGTCAGCCTGTCCGACAGGCTGCTACACTGCTGGCCCTGAACGAATCAAAGGCCTGATCTTGACAGTCCATTGGGCCTCATGAAGAGTGGCGGGTAGCAGCAGGTGGCGGGTGTACGGTGGCGCAAGCGCCAGGCTCTGGCAGGGTGACGAAAGTTACCCTGTACAAGCCTCACCTGGCGAGGAGCGGGTACTCAACTGTTAAGGTAGCAGTAGCCTGTAACAGAAAAGATTTAATTTTTTTGAAAAACAGCGCCAGACCCAAAAAAGGCTGCTATACTTTCTTGCTTCGCTGATCACAGCGGCACTAAAGGCAAACGAACTCCCTTAGGGGTTAATCAGCCGGCTCATTAACAACTTACAGCCGATAAGCGTGGGCGTTTGAAGGCAATTGCCAAGTTCTTCGGAACTAAGTCTTAACCGACTTACAAACGCTCATGAAGTAAAAAAGATGTGATATTCGTCAAAGAAAATCACGTCGATTCCAATTTATGAGTAGCACAGAAATGTGCAAAAAATTCAAGATCGAACTATAGAGTTTGATCCTGGCTCAGATTGAACGCTGGCGGCATGCCTTACACATGCAAGTCGAACGGCAGCACGGGAGCAATCCTGGTGGCGAGTGGCGAACGGGTGAGTAATATATCGGAACGTGCCCAGTCGTGGGGGATAACGCAGCGAAAGCTGTGCTAATACCGCATACGATCTATGGATGAAAGCGGGGGACCTGTAAGGGCCTCGCGCGATTGGAGCGGCCGATATCAGATTAGGTAGTTGGTGGGGTAAAAGCTCACCAAGCCGACGATCTGTAGCTGGTCTGAGAGGACGACCAGCCACACTGGAACTGAGACACGGTCCAGACTCCTACGGGAGGCAGCAGTGGGGAATTTTGGACAATGGGCGCAAGCCTGATCCAGCAATGCCGCGTGCAGGATGAAGGCCTTCGGGTTGTAAACTGCTTTTGTACGGAGCGAAACGGTCCACTTTAATACAGTGGGCTAATGACGGTACCGTAAGAATAAGCACCGGCTAACTACGTGCCAGCAGCCGCGGTAATACGTAGGGTGCGAGCGTTAATCGGAATTACTGGGCGTAAAGCGTGCGCAGGCGGTTATATAAGACAGATGTGAAATCCCCGGGCTCAACCTGGGAACTGCATTTGTGACTGTATAGCTAGAGTGCGGCAGAGGGGGATGGAATTCCGCGTGTAGCAGTGAAATGCGTAGATATGCGGAGGAACACCGATGGCGAAGGCAATCCCCTGGACCTGTACTGACGCTCATGCACGAAAGCGTGGGGAGCAAACAGGATTAGATACCCTGGTAGTCCACGCCCTAAACGATGTCAACTGGTTGTTGGGTCTTCACTGACTCAGTAACGAAGCTAACGCGTGAAGTTGACCGCCTGGGGAGTACGGCCGCAAGGTTGAAACTCAAAGGAATTGACGGGGACCCGCACAAGCGGTGGATGATGTGGTTTAATTCGATGCAACGCGAAAAACCTTACCCACCTTTGACATGTACGGAAGCCTCTAGAGATAGAGGCGTGCTCGAAAGAGAGCCGTAACACAGGTGCTGCATGGCTGTCGTCAGCTCGTGTCGTGAGATGTTGGGTTAAGTCCCGCAACGAGCGCAACCCTTGTCATTAGTTGCTACATTTAGTTGGGCACTCTAATGAGACTGCCGGTGACAAACCGGAGGAAGGTGGGGATGACGTCAAGTCCTCATGGCCCTTATAGGTGGGGCTACACACGTCATACAATGGCTGGTACAAAGGGTTGCCAACCCGCGAGGGGGAGCTAATCCCACAAAGCCAGTCGTAGTCCGGATCGTAGTCTGCAACTCGACTACGTGAAGTCGGAATCGCTAGTAATCGTGGATCAGAATGTCACGGTGAATACGTTCCCGGGTCTTGTACACACCGCCCGTCACACCATGGGAGCGGGTTCTGCCAGAAGTAGTTAGCCTAACCGCAAGGAGGGCGATTACCACGGCAGGGTTCGTGACTGGGGTGAAGTCGTAACAAGGTAGCCGTATCGGAAGGTGCGGCTGGATCACCTCCTTTCTGGAAACTGCAATTAAATTTGAACGCTCACACTTATCGGTTGTTGGAAGGTTGTTGCTGATGGCCTATGCCTTGATGCAGGGTTAGCAGTGACCGGCTTGGGTCTGTAGCTCAGTTGGTTAGAGCACCGTCTTGATAAGGCGGGGGTCGTTGGTTCGAGACCAACCAGACCCACCATTGTCGTCCAACGTCCTTCTAGTTTTGGGGGTGTAGCTCAGCTGGGAGAGCGGCTGCTTTGCAAGCAGTAGGTAGCGGGTTCGAGTCCTGTCACCTCCACCAATTTTCTCCTTGCTCATCCATAGTGTGTTTGTCAACACCAAAGTAGCCTTTTTCGAGGCTATTTTGTTGTTGGTCAAGATTGCTTGATCAATCGGCTGTTCTTTAAAAATTTATAGAGTTTAATCAGCGTTGCTAGCGGAAATTGCACATTCGTAAAGGTTTAGTGCATACCGTGCCGCTAGCAACAATTTTTGATTGCGTCAAAATGAATATCAGACTTCACGTTTGAAATTCGAGTTATTCAAGTTAAATTGAATACGGCATAACGCGTCTGGTGAAAGACCAGACAACATTCCTTGAAACGCTTTGTGATCTTGATAAGAGAGATCAAAGTTATAGGGTCAAGTGAATAAGAGCATGTGGTGGATGCCTTGGCAATGATAGGCGACGAAGGACGTGATAGCCTGCGATAAGCTTCGGGGAGCTGGCAAATTAGCTTTGATCCGGAGATTTCCGAATGGGGAAACCCACCTGAAAAGGTATCGCATGATGAATACATAGTCATGCGAGGCGAACCGGGTGAACTGAAACATCTCAGTAGCTCGAGGAAAAGACATCAACCGAGATTCCGAGAGTAGTGGCGAGCGAAATCGGAAAAGCCTGCAAGTGATAGCACAAGACATAACGGAATGACCTGGAAAGGTTGACTACAGAGGGTGATAGTCCCGTACGTGAAATGACCTGTGTGGTACTGAGCTTGCGACAAGTAGGGCGGGACACGTGTAATCCTGTCTGAATATGGGGGGACCATCCTCCAAGGCTAAATACTCATCATTGACCGATAGTGAACTAGTACCGTGAGGGAAAGGCGAAAAGAACCCCGGGAGGGGAGTGAAATAGATCCTGAAACCGCATGCTTACAAAAAGTAGGAGCCCGTAAGGGTGACTGCGTACCTTTTGTATAATGGGTCAGCGACTTACATTCAGTGGCAAGGTTAACCGAATAGGGAAGCCGTAGAGAAATCGAGTCCGAATAGGGCGATCAGTCGCTGGGTGTAGACCCGAAACCAAGTGATCTATCCATGGCCAGGATGAAGGTGCCGTAACAGGTACTGGAGGTCCGAACCGACTAGTGTTGCAAAACTAGCGGATGAGCTGTGGATAGGGGTGAAAGGCTAAACAAACTTGGAAATAGCTGGTTCTCTCCGAAAACTATTTAGGTAGTGCCTCAAGTATTACCGTTGGGGGTAGAGCACTGTTTTGGCTAGGGGGTCATGGCGACTTACCAAACCAATGCAAACTCCGAATACCGACGAGTACAGCTTGGGAGACAGAGCACCGGGTGCTAACGTCCGGACTCAAGAGGGAAACAACCCAGACCGCCAGCTAAGGTCCCTAAAATTGGCTAAGTGGGAAACGAAGTGGGAAGGCTAAAACAGTCAGTATGTTGGCTTAGAAGCAGCCATCATTTAAAGAAAGCGTAATAGCTCACTGATCGAGTCGTCCTGCGCGGAAGATGTAACGGGGCTAAGCCAGTTACCGAAGCTGCGGATTTGCAATTTATTGCAAGTGGTAGGAGAGCGTTCTGTAAGCCTGTGAAGGTGCGTTGTAAAGCGTGCTGGAGGTATCAGAAGTGCGAATGCTGACATGAGTAGCGTTAAAGGGGGTGAAAAGCCCCCTCGCCGTAAGCGCAAGGTTTTCTACGCAACGTTCATCGGCGTAGAGTGAGTCGGCCCCTAAGGCGAGGCAGAGATGCGTAGTTGATGGGAAACAGGTCAATATTCCTGTACCGATGTGTAGTGCGATGTGGGGACGGAGAAGGTTAGCTCAGCCAACTGTTGGATATGTTGGTTCAAGCCTGTAGTCGTGCCTGGTAGGTAAATCCGCCGGGCTTAGATGAGGGGTGATAACGAGGCTGCTTGCAGCCGAAGTGAGTGATACCCTGCTTCCAGGAAAAGCCACTAAGCTTCAGCTACACACGACCGTACCGCAAACCGACACTGGTGCGCGAGATGAGTATTCTAAGGCGCTTGAGAGAACTCTGGAGAAGGAACTCGGCAAATTGACACCGTAACTTCGGAAGAAGGTGTGCCTTTAGTAGGTGAAGTCCCTGCGGATGGAGCCCAATGAGGTTGCAAAAAATCGGTGGCTGCGACTGTTTATTAAAAACACAGCACTCTGCTAAGACGAAAGTCGACGTATAGGGTGTGACGCCTGCCCGGTGCTGGAAGATTAAATGATGGGGTGCAAGCTCTTGATTGAAGTCCCAGTAAACGGCGGCCGTAACTATAACGGTCCTAAGGTAGCGAAATTCCTTGTCGGGTAAGTTCCGACCTGCACGAATGGCGTAACGATGGCCACACTGTCTCCTCCTGAGACTCAGCGAAGTTGAAATGTTTGTGATGATGCAATCTCCCCGCGGAAAGACGGAAAGACCCCATGAACCTTTACTGTAGCTTTGTATTGGACTTTGAACAGATCTGTGTAGGATAGGTGGGAGGCTTTGAAGCAGGGTCGCTAGATCTTGTGGAGCCAACGTTGAAATACCACCCTGGTGTGTTTGAGGTTCTAACCTGGGTCCCTTATCGGGATCGGGGACAGTGCATGGTAGGCAGTTTGACTGGGGCGGTCTCCTCCCAAAGCGTAACGGAGGAGTTCGAAGGTACGCTAGTTACGGTCGGACATCGTGACGATAGTGCAATGGCATAAGCGTGCTTAACTGCGAGACTGACAAGTCGAGCAGATGCGAAAGCAGGACATAGTGATCCGGTGGTTCTGTATGGAAGGGCCATCGCTCAACGGATAAAAGGTACTCTGGGGATAACAGGCTGATACCGCCCAAGAGTTCATATCGACGGCGGTGTTTGGCACCTCGATGTCGGCTCATCTCATCCTGGGGCTGTAGCCGGTCCCAAGGGTATGGCTGTTCGCCATTTAAAGAGGTACGTGAGCTGGGTTTAAAACGTCGTGAGACAGTTTGGTCCCTATCTTCCGTGGGCGCTGCAGATTTGAGGAAGCCTGCTCCTAGTACGAGAGGACCGGAGTGGACACACCTCTGGTGTATCGGTTGTCACGCCAGTGGCATTGCCGAGTAGCTAAGTGTGGAAGAGATAACCGCTGAAAGCATCTAAGCGGGAAACTCGTTTCAAGATGAGATCTGCCGGGGCCTTGAGCCCCCTAAAGAGTCGTTCAAGACCAGGACGTTGATAGGTCGGGTGTGGAAGCGCAGTAATGCGTTAAGCTAACCGATACTAATTGCTCGTGCGGCTTGACCCTATAACTTTGATCAGCGATTAAGCAGATCAGGGAAGTTATGCCAAGTTGACGCATTCAAAATACCTGCATAGTCGAAATGCTGTGCAGAGTCGTAAAACCGACAAGCTGATTAGCTTTATAAATTGGTTGTCTTGACCTAGTCAAGGTAACAAAAAGTTAAGCCTGACGACCATAGCGAGGTGGTACCACTCCTTCCCATCCCGAACAGGACAGTGAAACGCCTCTGCGCCAATGATAGTGCGGATTCCCGTGTGAAAGTAGGACATTGTCAGGCTACCCATCCGAGAAACGCCCAGTTGAAAAATTGGGCGTTTTTTTCGTCCGTTGTTCGCTCGGTGCATCCTGAATCCGCTATCCTCGGGGTTCATCCACAAACGCAAGAGTTTTTCATTGGCTGTGTCCGAACCCCATCCTGCCCGCCTTCCAGACAAGGGAGACAAGCGGACATTTCTGCAAAAACTCGCCGAATTCATACACCCCGGTCCTGACTCAACGGCTGAGCTGATTGAAACTCTCGCCGAAGCCGAAGACAATAACATCATCGGTCCTGAGTCTCGCATCATGCTCGAAGGCGTGATTCGTATGGCTGATATGTCCGCTGGTGATGTGATGGTGCCAGCGACCCGCATGGATCTGGTAGACATCGACGAGGCGCATGACGCCTTGATGCATGTGGTCATCGATACCGCGCACTCGCGTTTTCCGGTATTTGAGGGGGAACGGGAAAATATCATCGGCATTTTGATGGCCAAAGACCTGCTCAAACTTCAGCGGGCGCCTGAGCTCAACATTCGTGCGCTGTTGCGGCCCGCCGTTTTTGTGCCGGAGACCAAGGGACTGAATGATTTGCTGCGTGACTTTCGGGGCAACCGCAACCACCTGGCCATCGTGATCGATGAGTTCGGCCGCGTCGCTGGCCTGATCACAATTGAAGACGTGCTCGAGCAAATAGTGGGTGAAATCGAAGATGAATTCGATATTGCGGATGACGCCGGTGACATTTTCAGCCTCGCCGACCGAACCTTTCGTGTCAGTGGCGACACGGCCATAGAACGGGTCAACGATGCCTTTGGGGTTCAATTGGGTCTGCATGAATCTGGTGATGAGTTTGACACCATCGGTGGCATGATTGCCCACGAAATGGGTCATGTGCCCAAGCGAGGCGAGCGCCACGAGCTCGCAGGGCTCAGGTTTGTGGTGATGCACACTAAGGGTGGCGCAGTCAAATGGTTCAAGGTCTCGCGACTTGAACAGACCCCGCCCTGAACCCGCCCTGAGCCTCCCCTGAATATGCTTGCTGCTTTGCTGCCGCGGTCCTCGGGCGGCTTGCGAGTCGTAAAGATTGCGTTGTCTTTGGTGGCTGGCTATGCCCAGGCCTTGAGCATGGCCTGGCCGCAAGGCTTGAGCGCGCCCTGGCTTGAAGCACTGGGTTGCCGGGCTGGCCAGGGGTTTTGGTATTTGCAACTGCTCTCACTCTGCCTGCTGGCCTGCTTGCTTCAATCGGCCCGCCGATCTGCACAATCCGACGGTCTGGAGCACGCCTGGCCGACCCTGGCATCGACTTACGGCTACTTGTTTGCGCTGGCCTGGTTAGGCAGTGTCTTCGGCTGGACCTTTGTGGCCATGAACACCTATGGCGGCCTGTCCGCAGCGGTCTCGGCCTTGGCGGTGTTGGCATTGGCAGCTTTTTTGGGGCTGTACTATGCCGCCGCATGCGCCATCTATGTAAGACTAGCGCCCGACAAGGCCAGCTACCAGGCTATTTTCTTTGCGGCTTTGTGGCTCTTGGCTGAGTTGGCTAGAGGTCTTTGGTTGACTGGATTTGGCTGGGGTGGAGCAGCCTATGCCCATGCGGACAGCCCATTGGCCGGCTATGCGCCGTGGCTGGGCGCCTATGGTTTATGCGCCCTCGCTGCTTGGATCGCCATGTTGTTGGCGCAAATTTTCCACAGCCGGTCCTGGCGTTTCAGCGGAGCCGCCCTGCTTGTTATTGGCTGTGTGCTTTTCCTGCCCATGGTGGGATCTTGGCTTTTGCCTGCCATGTCGTCGAGCAACGGCCGCCTTACCGTCACTTTGCTTCAAGGCAATATTGCGCAGGATCAAAAATTTGAGCCGGGCTCAGGCGTGCCGAAGGCGCTGCAATGGTATAGCGAGCAACTGCATCAAGCTAAAACTGATCTGGTACTGGCCCCGGAAACCGCCATCCCGCTGCTTCCTCAGCAATTGCCAGAGGGTTATGTGGCAGCCCTGAGCCGGCGATTTTCCGACGGCGAGCAGGCGGCCTTGATCGGTATTCCACTGGGAGATTTGGAGCAGGGCTACACCAATTCGGTACTCGGACTTCGGCCCGGCGCGGCACTTCCCTGGCGTTATGACAAGCACCACCTTGTGCCTTTTGGCGAGTTCATCCCGACCGGGTTCAGGTGGTTCACCCAACTGATGAACATACCCTTGGGAGACTTCATGCGTGGTGCTTTGGGCCAAGCCGGTTTTGTTTGGCGCGGCCAAAGATTAGCCCCGAATATTTGTTACGAAGACCTGTTTGGTGAGGAATTGGCACAGCAGTTTCTGGTGGCGGCCAATGCCCCAAACATCTTTGTCAATGTCAGCAATTTGGCTTGGTTTGGCGGCAGCCTTGCGATGGATCAGCATTTGCAGATCGCCCGTTTGCGAGCGCTGGAGTTTCATCGGCCTTTCCTGCTCGCCACCAATACCGGCCTGACCGCCATTGTGGACCACCAAGCCCGGGTGCTAAGCCAACTGCCGCGCGACACCGCTGCGGTTTTGATCGGTGAGGTCGAGGGGCGTACCGGTACTACGCCTTACGCCTGGTGGGTGGCGCGCTTTGGTTTGTGGCCTTACTGGCTGGCTGCCACGGTTTTGCTGCTGTGGCGCTGGCGGCAAGACCAAATGAGACGACAGACCGGTACTCGCAGCGCAGCCGAACGCCCTTAAAATTCAACTTTTACACACGACACCTTGGTGCGCCTGTTGCCACACCCCGGGTTCTGCCGCCTGTGAACCCAGACCAGTCATGTTGACCTTCCAACACATCATTTTGAAATTGCAGTCCTATTGGGACGCTCAGGGCTGCGCTTTGCTGCAGCCCTATGACATGGAGGTTGGAGCCGGCACCTCCCACACCGCCACGTTTTTGCGAGCCATAGGCCCCGAGCCTTGGCGAGCCGCTTATGTGCAACCCAGTCGGCGGCCAAAGGATGGGCGCTATGGCGAAAACCCGAACCGCCTGCAACATTATTACCAGTACCAGGTGGTGCTCAAGCCAGCGCCGTCCAATATTTTGGAGCTGTACCTGGGCTCGCTCCAGGCGCTGGGCTTTGACCTGAAAGCGAATGATGTCCGGTTTGTCGAGGACGACTGGGAAAACCCAACCCTGGGGGCCTGGGGGCTGGGCTGGGAGGTTTGGCTCAATGGCATGGAAGTGACCCAGTTCACCTATTTTCAGCAGGTTGGAGGCATCGACTGTAAGCCAGTCACGGGTGAAGTCACCTACGGGCTGGAGCGCTTGGCCATGTACCTGCAGGGCGTTGACAATGTCTACAAGCTGCAGTGGACCGACAGCATGAGCTACGGCGATGTCTACCTGCAAAACGAAAAAGAGCAGTCGGCCTACAACTTTGAGCACTCGGACGCCGACTTCCTGTTCACCGCCTTCGCGGCGCATGAAAAGCAGGCCAAGCACCTGATTGAGGTGCAGCTCGCCCTGCCTGCCTATGAGCAGGTGCTCAAGTGCGCCCACAGCTTCAACCTGCTCGATGCACGGGGCGCGATCAGCGTCACCGAGCGCGCTGCCTACATGGGCCGTATCCGCAACCTGGCGCGTAGCGTGGCCCAAAGTTATTTTGACAGCCGGGAGCGACTTGGCTTTCCGATGGCGCCGCGGGCCTGGGTGGAACAAATGACGAAGAAGGCCGCGTGATGAGCACTGACAACCTGCTTGTGGAACTGTTTGTTGAGGAGTTGCCACCCAAGGCGCTTCAAAAACTGGGTGACGCCTTTGCCCAGGAACTGGCTGCACAGCTGCGGGCCCAGGGGCTGGCCACGGCGGATTCGGTGGTGACGCCGTTTGCGTCGCCGCGTCGGTTGGCGGCGCACATCAGCCAAGTGTGGCGCAAGGCGGCCGACAAGGCGGTCTCGCAAAAACTGATGCCCGTCAGCGTCGGCCTCGACGCCAACGGGCAACCCACACCCGCGCTGCTCAAGAAGCTGCAAGCGCTGGGTGCTGACCTGTCGGACCCGGCCGCGGCAGTGGCGGCCCTGCGCCGCGCCGCCGATGGCAAGAACGAGGCCCTGTTCTATGACAGTCTGGTCAGTGGTGCCACGCTGGACAGCGGTCTGCAAAAAGCCCTGGAAGAGGCACTGGCCAAACTGCCGATCCCGAAGATGATGAGCTACCAGCTGGAAACCGATTGCGAACTGCCGGGCTGGAGCAGCGTGCATTTTGTGCGGCCGGCGCATGGCCTGTTGGCGCTCCACGGCAGTACCGTGGTGCCGGTGAAGGTGCTCGGCCTGAGCGCCGGCAACCAGACCCAGGGCCACCGTTTCGAGGCGCGCGTCTCGCCGGTGGTGATTGGGCATGCCGACGCCTATGCGGCCACGTTAGCCGACGATGGCGCGGTGATCGCCAGCTTTGCTGAGCGGCGTGCCGACATAGAACGCCAATTGCAGGCGGCGGCAACCCAGGTCGGTGGCGGTGTGCGGCCGATCGAAGACGAAGCACTGCTAGACGAAGTGACTGCCCTGGTCGAGCGGCCCAATGTGCTGGTCTGCGAGTTTGAAAAGCAGTTCCTCGAGGTGCCGCAGGAATGCCTCATCCTCACGATGAAGGCCAACCAGAAATACTTCCCGCTGCTCGACGCTGCCGGCAGGTTAACGCACCAGTTTTTGGTGGTGAGCAACATCACGCCCGATGATGCATCCGCCGTGATTCAAGGCAATGAGCGGGTGGTGCGGCCGCGACTGGCCGATGCCCAGTTTTTCTACGACCAGGACCGCAAGAAGACGCTCGAATCCCGCGTCGACGGCCTGAACAAGGTGGTCTATCACAACAAGTTGGGCAGCCAAGGCGATCGGATGACCAGGGTCTGCGCCATCGCCAACGCGATCGGTCAGCAACTCGGTGGCGCCGAGCTGGCCGAAAAGGCTGTACTTGCTGCGCGCCTAGCCAAGACCGACCTGCTGACTGATATGGTGGGCGAGTTCCCCGAGCTGCAGGGCACCATGGGCGCCTATTACGCTCGCAATGACCGTTTGAGCGAGGACATTGCCAACGCCATCTCCGACCACTATTGCCCTCGCTTCGCCGGCGATCACCTGCCCAGCAACCCTGTAGGCCTGGTGGTGGCCCTAGCCGACAAACTTGAAACCCTGGTGGGCATGTTCGGCATTGGCAACCTGCCGACCGGCGACAAGGACCCGTTTGCGCTGCGCCGGCATGCGTTGGGCGTGATACGGATGCTGATCGAAGGAGGCTTGGCGTTGCAGATTTACCCACTCATTAATGATGCGTACCATACGTTTCAAGGTGGACTCGAAAAAACCAAACAATTCGTAAGAGATGAGTTAGGCGGTTTCTTCATTGAGCGGGTACTGGTCTTGTACAAGGACGAAGGACCCAACATCTCGGCTGTACTTCATGCTGGTGGGTTACTTTTTTGGTCAGAGTTACCGAGGCGTCTGCAAGCCGTACGCGCCTTTGCTCAGCTGCCCGAGGCGCCAGCCCTGGCCGCGGCCAACAAACGCATTGGCAACATCCTCAAAAAAGCGGCCGAGGTGGATGCCCATGTCAGCTCGGTGCTGCTCAAGGAGCCGGCAGAAATTGCCTTGTATGGCGCCATGCAGGCGGTGCTGCCCCGGGCGCAGGCGCTATTCGAGGGCGGTGACTACACCGGCTCTCTGCAGGCGCTGGCGGCGCTGCGTGCGCCGGTGGATGCCTTCTTTGATGGCGTTATGGTGAACGCCGAGGAGATCGATTTGCGGCTGAACCGCCAGGGACTGCTCAAAAGCCTGTTCGAAGCCATGAACCGTGTCGCCGACCTGTCGCGGCTGGCAACCTGAGACGTCCCCATGAAACTCGTTATCCTGGACCGCGACGGCACCCTCAACGAGGACAGCGATGACTATGTGAAATCGGCCGACGAGTGGACGCCGCTGCCGGGTGCGCTGGAGGCGGTCGCCCGCCTCAACCATGCCGGCTGGCATGTGGTGGTGGCCTCCAACCAGTCGGGCCTTGGGCGTGGCCTTTTCGATGTATCAACGCTCAATGCCATGCATGCCAAGATGCATCGCATGCTGGCAGCCGTAGGTGCTCGGGTTGACGCCGTGTTTTATTGTCCGCACGGACCCGATCAGGGCTGCCGGTGCCGCAAGCCTCAGCCCGGTTTGTTTGAGCAGATTGGCGAACGCTACGCACTGGATTTGCGTGGGGTTCCAACGGTTGGCGACTCGCCCCGCGATGTCCTGGCTGGCCTGGCCGCGGGCTGCGATGCGCACCTGGTGCTGACTGGCAAGGGCGCTGTCTATGCCCAGCGCAGTTTGCCAGATACGCTGCCTCAAACAACGCCCGTCCACAAGGACCTCGCCGCTTTCGCCGATGCCCTGATCGCCCGCCGACGCCCACCATGAGGCTGCTGCGCTCGGTGCTGCACCTGGGCTGGATGCTGGTGACTGTCATTCCCTGGGGCCTGGCCCTGCTGATTTTGTCCTTGGGGCTGCGTGGTGCGCCGCTGTGGTGGTTTGCGGTGAACTGGATGCGGGTGGTGATCTGGGGTACCCGGGTGATACTGGACATTCGGGTGCGGCTCAGCGGGCTTGAGTACCTGCCGCAAGGCGCCTCCAGCCCGGCTGTATTGCTCTGCAAGCACCAATCCACGCTGGAGACCCTGTTGCTGCCCACCCTGATGCCCCACCCCTTGGCCTTTGTGTTCAAACGGGAGCTTCTTCGCATCCCTTTTTTCGGTTGGTCGATGGCCCGCCTCGACATGATCCATATCGATCGCGAGTCACGGACCCAGGCGCTCAAACATGTGGTAAGTCAGGGCCGTCTGCTGTTGTCGAGCGGCGTCTGGATCATCTTGTTTCCTGAAGGAACACGCATCGCGCGGGGCGAAAAAGGCACCTACCAGACTGCCGGCACCCGGTTGGCGGTCGACAGCGGTGCACCGGTGATTCCAATTGCCGTGGCTTCGGCCCGCTGCTGGCCACGCAAAGGTTTTGTCAAGTTCCCGGGCGAGGTTCATGTGTCGATCGGGCCGGCCATCGCCAGCGTTGGGCGTGAGCCCAAGGCGCTGATGCGCGAAGCCGAGGCATGGATCGAAGCCGAAATGCGCCGCATAGACCCCGAGGCTTACCACTGAGGTAGCATAAGCATGCACCCGCTGTTGCGCTACACGCTCGATCTGTTTGAGCCCGAATCGCCGCCAAGTGGAACGCCCCAGAGTGCTCCCGCCAGCGTACCGCTGGAGCCTGCGCCAACAGTGTTGGGATGCGCTACGCCCGAGTTCAGGCACCCGCTGGCCAACCGTCAGACCCGCCTGGGCATGGCACACATCGGCTACCAGCTCAAGCGAGGCAAACGGCGCACCATTGGGTTTTCTGTTGGGCCGGACGGTCTGGTGGTCAGCGCGCCGAAGTGGACGCCGCTCTACCAAATCGACACTGCTTTGGCTGAAAAGTCTGATTGGATTTTGCGCAAACTGGTCGAAATTCGCGAACGTCATGATCGGCTTGAAGACCAAAGAATTGAATGGCATGATGGTGCCAGGCTGCTTTTTTTGGGCGAGCCGGTGGAACTTGTGCTCGACCCAAGCCATGCCTTTGCAGCGGTTGGAGCCGAATTGCGGCCAAGCTCTGGGCCAGGAGGCTCTTGCCTGCACTTGGCGTTGGCGCAAGGGGCTGCTCCTGCCCAAATACGGGATGCGGTGCAGGCCTGGTTGATGCGCCAGGCCAAGACCCTGTTTGAGCAAAGGCTGGACCATTTTGCGCCGCAGTTGCAGGTGCAGTGGCGCAAGCTCACCCTTAGCAGCGCTGGCACCCGCTGGGGCAGCGCCCGGCTCGATGGCGGCATCCGGCTGCATTGGCGCTTGATTCATTTTCGGCCTGCTGTGATCGATTACGTGGTGGTGCACGAGCTCAGCCACTTGCGGGTCATGGACCACAGCCCGCGCTTCTGGAACACGGTGCGTGCCGTGGTGCCCGACTACGCCAGCCTGCGCGAGCAGCTCAAGGATGAGTCGATTCCGCGCTGGGCCTGACCAGCAAGCGGCCCTCGCGCCGCGCCAGCCAGACGATTGCCAGACTGATCAACAAGCCGCCGGCCAGTGTGTTGGCGGTGGGTAAATCAGCAAACACCAGCCAGCCCAGCAGCGCGGCCCAGATCAGATCCAGGAACTTGGCCGACTGCGTGGCTGAAATATCGGCCACCAGCAGTGAGCGCGTCAGGCAGTAGTGGCTGGCGCTGCCCAGCGCACCGCAGAGCAAAAAAGCAAACCATTCCAGCGCCGTCGGTGCCTGCCAGTGCGGCAGGGCCAATGGCAGGCTAAACAAGGTGACCGTGATTGCCTGCCAGAGCACAATGGTGCCAGTGGTTTCATACCTGGTCAGCGCCTTGGTAACCAAAAATGAGGCGGCAAACACGGGCGCCGAAGCCAGCATGGCCAAATGATAGACACCAGCCTGGCCGGCACCAGCGCCAAGTTTTGGGCTGACAACAACCAAGACCCCGACAAAACCCAGCGCGGTTGCTGCCCACCGCTCCCAGCGCAGGGGCTCATGAAAAAAAACATAGGCTCCGAGCATGATGAACAGGGGCGTGGTGAAGCCAATGGCAGTCATGTCTGCCAGCGGAATGCGCGGCAGGGCAAAAAACCACAGGCACAGCGCCATCGTATGCAAAGCACCCCTGGCAAACTGACCCCCCATTTGCTGCGGCCGGTAGGCCGCCAGCCCATGCGCCCAAACCAGTGGCAACAACACCAGCAGGCCAAACAGGTAGCGCAAAAACTGGGTCTGAAAGGGATCAAGGTGGAGCGCCAACAAGCGCATCAGCGCGTTGAGAAAAGAAAACAACAGGCCCGAGCCGGCCGCCCACAGCAGGCCGCGCGTGGTGCCGGAGAGGTGGGCGGTGCGCTCCTGCACTGCGGCCTGGATCTGGGCCAACTGGCCCGCGGGCCAGACGCGCCGCCCTGGGCGGGTGTTCGAATCAGGCGGCATGGGCCGGCGATGCCGCAGCCGCGCCCCTTGCATAGGTTGAAAAACGGTAGATCCCGTCGCTCTCAAGCTTGCGCCGCAGTTGCCCGGCATGCCAAAGCAAGTGCAAGTGGGCAATAGATTCACCCATGGCAAAAGTGGTTTGGTGCAAGTCGAGCTTGCGTTTGAACAGCACCGGCAGCATCTCGGCGGCACTGCAGGGCCGCTGCGAGCAGGCCAACAGCACTTCAGCCAGACGCTCTGCATGGTGCTGGTGCAACTGCGTGATGCGCTGGTGCAAGCCGGTGAAGGGTTTGCCGTGCGAAGGCAGTGTCAGTGTTTGCGCATCGAGCGCGCGAAAGCGGTCAATCGAGTCAAGAAACTGCCGCAGCGCATTGCCTTCAGGCTCCTGGTCGTAGACGCTCACATTGGTTGAAATCCGCGGCAGCATCATGTCCCCGCCGATCAAAACGCCCAGCTCAGCGCAGTAAAGAGAGATATGTTCCGGGGCGTGGCCGTAGCCGCTGATGCACTGCCAACTGCGGCCGCCAATGCCCAAGGTGTCGCCGTCCTGCATACGCCGGTAACGCGCCGGCATCGCTGGTACCAGCGACGGAAAATAGTTTGACCGCGCCGCCACCCCGGCCATGGCCTGTGGGTCATTGAGGCCGTGCTGAGCAAAAAAAACCGCTGCGGATTCGCCGCCAAACCCGGTGGGCCCCATGGTGCCTAGGCGAGCCATGCAGTAGTCGGTTGCGCTCATCCAAAGCAACACCTGCCAGCGCTCGCACAGCCAATGCGCCAGTCCCACATGGTCGGGGTGCATATGGGTCACGATCACCCGCAGTATGGGCAGGCCCTCGAGTTCTCCAGCAAAGATCTGCTCCCACTGTTCTCGTGCCGCTTCATGGCTGATGCAGCAGTCGACCACGCTCCAGCCCTGCACGCCGTCGAGTTCATCGCGCAACAGCCAAAGGTTGATGTGGTTGAGTGCAAAGGGCAGCGCCATACGTATCCATTTCACCCCGGGAGCTACCGTCAAGGTCGCACCCGGTTCAGGCAGTGCCTCGGCAAAAGGGTAATGCAGTTGTTTTTCCAACTCGTTCAAGGCGGCTCCTAACTTGCGACATAATTGACGTTTACGTCAACGTCAACTCAGCCAGGGCATTGTAGGTGGCGCAGTGCTGCTTGCATGATGCTTGGCAAACACAGCTTATGGCGACCATCTACAGCATCAGTGATCTGGCCCGGGAGTTTGATCTCACCACCCGCGCCATGCGTTTTTATGAAGACATGGGATTGCTGCAGCCAAGTCGCTCTGGCCCGGGCGGACGCAACCGGGTGTATAGCGGGCGAGATCGCACCCGCCTCAAGCTCACGCTGCGCGCCAAACGTCTGGGCCTGAGTCTGACCGAAGCCAAAGAGATCATCGACTTGTACGACAGCCCGCGCGACACCGGCGTGCAGCTGCAAAAATTCCTGGAAGTGCTGGCCAAGCACCAACAACAACTCGAGGCCCAGATGACCGACCTGCAGGCCAATCTCGATGAGCTCAAGCTCCACCAACGCGAGGCCCAGGGCCTGTTGGCCAAGAGCAAAAACAGCAAGAGGGCAAAAAAATGAACCCTGCTGATGCTAGTTGGAAAAGGGTGCAGGAGAGCTTTGAGCGCCAGGGCCTGATGCGTCACTTGGGGGCTCGGCTGCTACAGACAAGGCCCGGCTTTTGCGAGGTGGCGCTGCCCTACTCAGAGCGTGTCACCCAGCAGCAAAGCGGGTTCCATGGTGGAGCCATCGGCGCGCTGGCCGACATAGCGGGCGGTTACGCAGGGCTCACCATGGCGCCCGAAGGCATGGAGGTCAGCACGGCGGAGTACAAAATCAACTTTCTGGCGGCATTTGATGGCGGCGAGTTGCGCGCCATCGGGCGCGTCGTGAAGGCCGGTCGGCGCATCATCGTTACCAGCGCCGAGGTGCTGCACTTGGCCGCTGACGGCCGCGAAAGCCAGTGCGCCGTGATGCAGCAAACTCTGGTTCCAGTAAGCAAAAACTACTAATTCAATTTGATAGGAGAGCTCCCATGACCCTGCCCGGACTTGATTTTCAGCTTGGCCAAGAGGTCGACGCCTTGCGCGACGCGGTGCGGGATTTTGCCCAGGCCGAGATCGCCCCCCGCGCTGCCGAGATTGACCGAAGCGACCAGTTCCCCATGGACCTGTGGATCAAAATGGGCGCGCTGGGCCTGCTGGGTATCACGGTGGGCGAAGAATACGGCGGCGCCGACATGGGCTACCTGGCGCACATGATTGCCATGGAAGAAATCTCGCGCGCCAGCGCCTCGGTTGGCCTGAGCTATGGTGCCCACAGCAACCTGTGTGTGAACCAAATTAAGCGAAACGGCACGCCCGAGCAGCGCCAGAAGTACCTGCCCAGGCTCATCAGCGGTGAGCACATTGGCGCATTGGCCATGAGCGAGCCTGGCGCCGGCAGCGACGTGCTCAGCATGAAGCTCAGGGCCGAAGACAAGGGCGGCTACTACCTGCTCAATGGCAGCAAGATGTGGATCACCAACGGGCCAGATGCCCACA
>SHXM01000024.1 GCA_009693325.1 Rhodoferax sp. | reverse complement strand
ATCAGCTCCAGTCCCGCCACCGCCACCGCCACCGCCACTTCCTCAAACACCCCATCGACCGCGCACACATGGAAGTGAACATGCTCATTGAGGCTGGAGCCACAACGAAGTTGCAGTGCAGACTAACTTGTACTCAAGGCCACCGCGCCAATGTGCAGGGTCGCCTTGTCCATATTTGCCGCACCGGGGCTGCGGGTCTGCAGAGTTTGCGCAATAACGCGCAGGAATACGCCAAGGGCAGCGCCCTGAACATGGCCGCTACGCTGGAGATCGACGCTGTGATCGACCCAGCCGACACGCGCGACTGGGTATTCAAGGGCTTACAGGCGCAGCCAGCGCTCACATCTAAAAGCCAACTGGCGGTCGACAGCTGGTAGGCTGGCGGCAGACTTGGGCCATTGCCAACGCGCGCTCAAGCGCCCAATCCTTATTTCGGTTCACTGCGCCCGCAACATGGCGCCGACCCAGTCGGCTACGGCCAAGCCGACGGTTTCGCTGGCTGCGACGACCCGGCCCTGCATCAGCATGCCGTGGATCTGGTCTGACAGGTGCAGTGCCTGCACCCGTACGCCTTCGTCCTCAAGCCGGTTCGCATAGGCCCGGCCTTCGTCACACAGCGGGTCGTGGGCTACCGTCAAAACAAAGGCTGGTGCGGTGCCCGCCAGGCTTTGCGCCAGCAGAGGCGATGCCCGCCACTCGGTCCTTTGGCTGGCTTGGGGCGTGTAGTGGCCAATGAAATAGTGCATGGCTGCAGCCGTCAGCAGCACGCCAGACTGTATGCGGCGGTACGAATCGCTGCTGGCGGTCAGGTCCACCACGGGGTACAAAAGCGCTTGCAGCTTCAAGGCCGGCAGCGCGCCGTCTCGGCTCATCAGGGCCAGCACGGCCGCAAGATTGCCGCCGGCACTGTCTCCACCCACGCCGATGCGCTGGGCGTCAATGTGCAACTCGGCTGCATGCCGGGTGAGCCAGCGCAGGGCCTCGGCGCTGTCTTCCACCGCTGCCGGGTAGGGATGCTCGGGGGCGAGCCGGTAGTCCACCGCCACCACGCAAATTTGTGCCCGGTTGGCCAGGCTGCGGCACAGGCGGTCGTGGCTCTCCAGGTTGCCAATCACCCAGCCGCCGCCGTGTAAAAACAGCAAGCAAGGCAGGGGGGTCTGCAGGTCGGTGCCCAGGCCGCGGTAAATCCGCAGCGCCAGCAGGCCGGCTGCCGTGGGTATTTGCAGGTTTTGAACTGATGCAATGTTTTGTGCCGGCGCTTGTAGCGCATCCCAACTGGCGGCGTAGTTGTCGCGGGCCTGCTTGGGGGGCAGAGCTTGAAATGGCATGCGCCCGGCTTGGCGGGCAACTTCAAGAAACTCGGCAACCTGGGGGTCGAAGGCGGGCATGGGATGCTCCTGGTCGTTTGGTGGCGTGGGGATGATGCTGGCGGGGCTCAGGCTTGTGGTTTGGCTTGCGGACTGTCGTCCTCGGCGCTCTGGCCCGGCCAGGTGCTCAAGCCCAGCCGGCCCGAACCCTGTTGGACCCAGTGGATGTTCAAGGCTGCTTCAAGGCCTTGCCAGCCATTGGCCTTGCGCAGTAGCAGTTCCGGGTTGGGCAGGTAATACCCGTTCTTGCGGCGCACCCAGAGTTTGCGGGCCGGGCTGTAGTCGCTACTAACTTCAGCGCGAGCCAGCACGGCGTTGATGTAGCTGCGTTTGCGCCGCTGCTCGCGCCACAGATGCGCGGGTAGCTGGTCCAAGGTGCGCTGGAGCTGCTCGGCAAAAAACCCGGGCTTGTACTTCCAGTCGGGATGGGGTCGCTCCACTGTCTGGGACCATTGCGTCTTCAGGCCAGCCAGCATCAGGGTCAGGACCCAGTATTCGCCCTGGTGGCGCTCCAGGCGCAGCAGGCGTTGTTCGACCTGTACATCCAGAATGGCCGGCGCCAGGCGCTCAAACAGGGGCCCCAGCGCCGCCTGTGCAAACTTGGGTTCGTCCATGGCGCGGCTGAGGGCTTGCTGCCAGGCGGTTTGGCCAAAGTCATCTTCGGCTCCGACTTCGGCACCCCGCGCCAGCAGCGCGTCAACCAGAGCCAGGTTGCCGGCACGCGCGGCCAGCATCAGCGTTGAGGCGCCCACTGGTGTGGGGTGGTCGACGCCGTGGGCGTCGCACAGGCGCAAAATGTCTTTGAAATTCTTGGCGGTGTAGGGCTGCAGGTGGCGTTGGCGCAGGGCCTGCACGGCTCGCCAGGACATGGCACTGACGCCTTCATAGTCGGGCAGGGGCCCCCCGTGAATATAGGCGTTGTAGTCAGGAGTGCCAAAGCCGTCGCCAGGTGCGAGCAGCAGCGCGGGCTGAAAATGCGCCTCGGCCAGTTGCACAACCCAATGCTGCTGACCATGCCACAGGGCGTAGTCCAGCAGGGTTTGGCGCTGCTTGTGGCTCGGGTTGTTGGGCGCCAGCGCCTTGGGGATCAGGGCGGCGATCTGGGCTTGGCTCCAGGGCGTCCAGGCAATCGGCTTGAACTGCAAAAAAGTGTCGCGGATGGCGCTGGCCTGCTCCTGCTTGCCTTGGAGCTCCAGGCGGCGTGCCTCTTGGGCCCACTCCTCCCGGCTGGACGCCTGCACGGCCTGCGGGCTGGCCTGGCTCAAGCTCAGCCCCAACAGGCTTAGCAGGGGGTGGGCATGGTCGGACTCAACCAGCGTGAGGGTTTGCACGGCACGCGTCATCGCCACATACAGGGCGTTGACATAAAACTTGTACAGCTCGCTTGATTTGTCCCCCTTGTCCCGGCCACGGCGGTAGTCCAGCTCCTCGCGCAGCAGGTCGGCCGGACTGACGCCATCGCATAGCTCTGCATAGGCCGTACGCTGGCCCGACACCAGGCCCGCCAGCACAACATGGGGGTATTCAAGACCCTTGGCCTCCTGCACCGAAAACACCAGGGGGGTATGCCAATGCGCGCGCGCGGCAGCCTTGTCCTCATCGCGCAGCACGAGCACTGCAAACTGGGTGGAGGCCCGGGTGGCGGCATCCAGGGCCAACAGATTGGCATTTGTCGCGGCGAGCAAGCGCACTTCGCCGAGTTCTGTGGTGGTGCTGCGCACCAGGTAATTGCTTTCCCGGTCGATCGAGCCAAAGCGCGCCTGTTTGATTTTCAGCAGCGCATTGGCCAGGGCTGTGACACGCTGTGTGTTGCGAAAATTGGCTTGCAGAACCTGCAGGTTTTGGCGCTGTGCGGCCTCGCCGGCGAGCCCCTGCCAGAACAGGCTGCGCACGGCTGCCCAGGAGAAAAAATTGGGGTGGACGATCTGGTTGGCATCGCCACACAGCCAGAATTGTCCGGGCTCTTTCAGGCAGGCCAGAACCAGTGAGAGCTGCACAGCGGTGAGGTCTTGCACCTCGTCAATGACGACAAAGTCATAGCTTGGTTGTGCCAAGGCCCGCCAGGCGTGGGCGGTCAGATTCAGGTCAAACAAACCAGCTTCGCCCAGCCAGCCAACATAGCGCTCAAACAGGGCGTAGGCGGTCGCTCGGGCGGCACTGGTCAGCAGGCTTTGGCGGGCTCCCAGTGCCAGGTAGTCAGGCCGACTCAGCGGGCCGCTGGCAGGTGCGCTGATGACGCCGCGAAACTCTTCGAACAGGGCATGCGCGTCCAGGTCGCCGAGTGCCCGTGTCGTGGCGCGGTGCCGCTCAAACCAGCCAACGAAGTCGCGAAAACCGAGCTCGCGCCCGCTGGGAACGCGCAGGGTTTCAAGAAACTCGCGATAGCTCAAAAACTCCGGCTCCTGGGCCGGGTTTTCGTAGCCGTGGGCGTTGTAGAGCGCACGGGCCGACTGGGCTAAATAGGCCGATTGGGTGACATACAGCACCCGGCCGGCGGCCTCGCGCAATTTGGCGAGGGTGACAGCCGTCTTGCCGGACCCCGCCGAGCCGACCAGCACTACCGGTGCACGAAGGCGGTGCACCGCTTCCTGGTCGTCGTCGAACATGATGGGCTTGTCGAGCAGCTCAAACTCAGTACGGCTGGCGTGCATCCAGCGCAGCGCCGGGGCGTCGGCTGCCGGCAATTGGGCGGCTTGCGCGCAGGCGTCCTGCTCGATCTTGCTGTCGTCAACCTGCGCACCGCGCAAAAACCGCGATTTGTCGTAGGCGTGGTTCTCGATCACCTCCAGCGCCAAGCACACCGTCTCGGTGTTGTACCGGGCAAATTGCAGCAGCAGGCGGTTGCTGTGGTCTAGCTTGGCCCGGTAGTAGTTGCCAATATGCAGTTTTTTGACATCCGGGCTTTTGAAATCATTGGCCTCGATGGCCGCACGCACCTTGGCAAAAGTCGGTTTGACCCGGCGCAGGTCCAAGTCCTTGTAGAGCAGAAAGCGCATGGTCCGGGGCAGGGTGCAATCGGGGTGAAAGAGTCTCGGGGCCCGCTTGCATTGTGCCAGCCGCGCTTGCGGCAAAATCGGCGCACAGGAGACCCCATGAACAACCCCCTAACTGCCGCGTCGACCGAACTCGGTATCGAGCAGCGCGGACCGGTGCTGTGGCTGACCATCACACGGGAGGATCGCCGCAACGCCATGAGCCACGGCGTGCTGGCCGGCCTGGCGCAGGCCATCACGGCCGCGCAGGGCCGGCGCGACATCCGCGCCATTGTCATCACCGGCGCGGGCAGCAAGGCTTTTTGCGCTGGGGCCGACCTGCAGTCGGCGCAGGCCTTCACCACCGATTACTCCGAGCCACACGGCCACCTGGCGCAGCTGCTGCGCGTGGCTCGCGCCAGCACCGTGCCACTGGTGGCCCGTGTCAATGGCGCCTGCATGGCCGGCGGCATGGGCCTGCTGGCCATGTGCGACATGGCGGTGGCTGCCAGCCATGCGGTATTCGGGCTGCCCGAGGTCAAAGTAGGGGTGTTTCCGGCCCAGGTGCTCAGCGTGTTGCAGCACCTGATCCCGCGCCGCCGGCTGGCCGAGATGTGCCTCACCGGCGAGCCCATCAGCAGCGCGCAGGCGCTGGCCTATGAGCTGGTGAATTATGTCGACGACGATGTCGATGCCCGCCTGCAGTGGCTGCTCGGGCGGCTGCTGGACAAGTCGCCGGCTGCGCTGCGCCGTGGCCTGTACACCATGAAAAAAATCGAGGCCATGGCCTTTGAAGAAAGCATGGCCTTCACCGAAAGCCAGATTGCCCTGTTCAGCCTGACCGACGACGCCCGTGAGGGGCAGCAGGCTTTCCAGCAAAAACGCCAGCCGAACTGGGCCGGCCCATGAGCACCGAATTCGACTACATCATTGTGGGCGCCGGCACGGCCGGTTGCCTGCTGGCCAACCGCCTGTCGGCCGACGCCAGCAAGCGGGTGCTGCTGATCGAGGCCGGCCGCCGCGACGACTACCACTGGATCCATATTCCGGTCGGTTACCTCTACTGCATTGGCAACCCGCGCACCGACTGGCTGTACCAGACCGAGGCCCAGCCCGGGCTGAACGGCCGCGCCCTGCGCTACCCGCGCGGCAAGACGCTGGGCGGCTGCAGCAGCATCAACGGCATGATCTACATGCGCGGCCAGTCGCGTGACTACGACCAGTGGGCCGCCCTCACCGCAGACGCCAGCTGGGGCTGGGGCGAATCTTTGCCTTACTTCAAGCTGCACGAAGACCACCATGCTGGCGCCACCGCATTGCACGGCGCGCGCGGCACGGCACCGGAGCTTATGCAGGACGCCAGCACGCCCTACCGCAAGCTGCTGCTCGGGCGCAATGCTGGCGGCGAGTGGCGCATCGAGCAGCCGCGCGTGCGCTGGGAAATTCTGGACGCCTTTGCCCAGGCCGCGCAACAGGCCGGGGTGCCGGCCACCACCGATTTCAACCGCGGCAACAACGAGGGCGTCTCGTACTTTGAGGTCAATCAGAAATCTGGCTGGCGCTGGAACACGGCCAAGGCCTTTTTGCGGCCCACCTGCTATGCCCGGTCCAATTTTGAGATGTGGACCTCGGCCCAGGTGGCCTCGCTGGTGCTGGAGAAGCTGCCCGATGGCCGGCTGCGCTGCACTGGCGTGACCGTCCACCGTGGCGACCAGATCGTCACCGCCACTGCTCGGGCCGAAGTGATCCTGAGTGCCGGCAGCATTGGCTCGCCCCAGTTGTTGCAGTTGTCGGGCATTGGCCCTGGGGCCTTGCTGCAGCAGCATGGCATTGCGGTGCGGCACGACGCACCGGGCGTGGGCGCCAACCTGCAGGACCACTTGCAAATTCGTACCGTGTTCACGGTCAGCGGGGTCAAGACCCTCAATACCCAGGCCAATTCGCTCTGGGGCAAGGCCATGATCGCTCTGGAATACGCGCTCAAACGCACCGGGCCGATGAGCATGGCACCGTCGCAGCTCGGCGCCTTCACCCGCAGCGACCCAGCGCAGCCCTGGCCCAACATCCAGTACCATGTGCAGCCGCTGAGCCTGGACGCTTTTGGCGAGCCGCTGCACCGCTTCAATGCCTTCACCGCCAGCGTTTGCAACCTTAACCCCACCAGCCGCGGCACGGTGCAGATCAAGAGCCCGCGCTTTGACGAGGCGCCGCTGATCTCGCCCAACTACCTCAGCACCGACGCCGACCGCCAGGTTGCGGCCGACTCGCTGCGGGTGACGCGCCGCATCGTGGCGCAGCCGGCGCTGGCGCGCTATGCGCCGCAAGAGTTCAAGCCAGGCGTCCAGTTTCAGAGCGACGCCGACCTGACACGTCTGGCCGGAGACATCGCCACCACCATCTTTCACCCGGTTGGCACCACCAAGATGGGGCGCGACGATGACCCGATGGCGGTGGTGGATGCGAGGCTGCGGGTACGCGGCCCCGGCGGGCTGGTGGCCGGCCTGCGGGTGGTGGACGCCGGCGTGATGCCGGTGATCACCAGCGGCAACACCAATTCGCCCACCTTGATGGTGGCCGAGAAGGCCGCGCAGTGGATTGCCGAGGATGCCTTGGCCAGTCAAGGGTAAATCCGAACAGGGTAACTACGGATGCGGCCGTGCGGGGCTTCTTTTAAAGTCAAGTCACTCACCCGCGGCCTCATGGCCCATTGGAGGCGAGGGGCCCAGGAGACTGTTCGCAAGGCACCCACTCGGTGCACACCGACAACACCGCCAACGAGCTCAAAAAAACACCAGCAATCCTGGTGTTTTTTTGATTGGTCTCCAGACGCGCGCCCAAGAAGTTGCACGCCCAACCCGGAGCCTACAATCCTCCTTGGCCAAACTGGCCATACAGCAAAGACCCTCGTCGCAAGGGCCGAACCAGGGAGAGGCGGGGCATGCAAGCCACATCGGCAAGATACGAGCAATCCAAGGCGCAAAGCGCCGAGTTCACGCGCCTGGTCCTCGTGCATTTGGGGCGCCACGACAACAGTTTCAACCCGGTCAATTTTGCAGTCTGGTACGAGTTCGTGGCGGGAAACAACACCCGGCTCAACCAAGCCTTGGCGCAGATGCAAGCAGCCACCGCCCAAGTCAGCGACGACATGCTGGCTGCTTTGTATCAAGACTGCATTGCCGAGCCTGCAGCACATCCGGTGCAGGACATCAGCCTGCAGCTGCAGACGCTGATGACCGATGTGCAGGGAAGTGCCGAGCGGGCAGGAGCGCGGGCTGGCGCCTATGGCGAACAGTTGGGGGACCTGGCGCTGGCCTTTAGCCAGCAAGCCACCAGCGGCATCAAGCCCTTGGTCAGCCGAATGATTGAAAACACCAGTGTCATGAGCGAGAGCACGCGTATGCTGGTCAGCGAGGTGGCTGCTTGCCGGCGCGAAATCGGCCGCCTGTCCAACGAACTCAGCCGGGCCCTGGACTATGCGCAACTTGACCCGCTGACCCAAATCCTGAACCGCAAAGGTTTTGACGACAGCTTGAGAGCAATGATGAAAACCCCCTTGGCCAAGGGGCGTATCCATGCGCTGATGCTGTTTGACATTGACCGCTTCAAGCAGGTCAACGACCAGTACGGCCATGTGATGGGCGATCAGGTGATCAAGGCGGTCGCCGAAGCCTTGCAATCTTGCGTGGCCCAGACCGAGCCGCATGGACTGGCCCGCTACGGGGGAGAAGAGTTTGCCCTTGTGTTGCCATCCTGCCTGATGGAAGACGCCACCGAGCTTGCCGAGAAGGTTCGCCAGCGCGTCAAGGCCATCCGGTTGCGCGACCGCCGCACCAAGGACGTCACCATATCGATCACGATTTCCGGTGGCATCGCCATCTACAAATCAAGCGAACAGGTAGGCACCTTCATTGAGCGCGCTGATCGCGCGCTCTACCAGTCCAAATGGGCCGGGCGAGACCGGGTCACGGTGGGCTGACAGAGCTGGGCTTGGGCGGGGCGGAACCTGGCCAGATCAAGTCGGCAACACTGCGGGGCTGGCCTATGGGGGTTAGGGCCTGGGCTTTTTGAACCGCCGCGATATCCGCCTCGCTGGGGTAGCGGCCCTGCAGCCAGTAGTCAAATAC
Source organism: Rhodoferax sp. (assembly GCA_009693325.1). Classification (GTDB taxonomy): domain Bacteria; phylum Pseudomonadota; class Gammaproteobacteria; order Burkholderiales; family Burkholderiaceae_C; genus Rhodoferax. The sequence goes on along the minus strand of SHXM01000024.1, from coordinate 17,990 downwards.
CCGCCGGGCAATGGGCGCTGCGTTTTGCGCCCCGAAGCCGGCATTTTCAACGACCATGGCCAGTGCGATCGTGGGCGCATGGGCTGGTGCAAAGGCCATATACAGAGCATGGTCGCGAAAGCGTTCGTCGATTTTTGAGGCGATGTATTTTTCGCCCTGTTTGATTTGTATCACCTGCGCCGTGCCGGTTTTTCCAGCGCTGGAATAGCCCGCCCCTACAAAACTCGAGGCCGACGTGCCCTCCAGGTTAACGCCTACCAGCGCGTCTCGTATGACGGCGATATTCTCCGGCCGGGCAACCACTTCGCCCGCCGGCTGCGGGATGGTGCGTTTGGGGTTGCGGGTGAGCACATCCACCACCTCGCGCACCAAATGCGGCCGCATCTTGACGCCGTTGTTGGCCAGGGTGGCGGTGGCCGAGGCCAGTTGCAGCATGGTGAAGTTGTTGTAGCCTTGGCCAATGCCCAGCGAGATGGTTTCCCCGGCATACCATTTTTGCTGGTCGGCACGGCGATAGGCGCGCTTTTTCCACGCGGTGGAGGGCAGCAGCCCGCGCACTTCCCCAAGAATATCGATGCCGGTCAGCTCACCAAAGCCCAGGCGCTGCATCTGATCGTGGATCATGTCCACGCCCATGTCATTGGCCAGGATGTAGTAATAGGTGTCGCAGGACTGGACGATGGATGCATACATATTGACCAGGCCATGGCCGCCCTCTTTGTCGTCGCGAAAGCGGTGCGCGCCCAGCATGAAATAACCCGGGTCGACAATCGATTGCTCGGGGCGTCGGCTGCCAGTTTCTAGCGCGGCCAGGGCCATGAAGGGTTTGTAAGTCGAGCCCGGCGGGTAGGTGCCGCGCAACGCCCGGTTGAGCAGGGGCTTGTCCGGCGACGCGTTGAGCGCCTGCCAGCTTTCGCTGTCGATGCCTTCGACAAACAGGTTGGGGTCAAAGCTTGGTTTGCTGACAAAAGCCAGGATCTCGCCGCTGGTGGGATCCAGCGCCACCAGGGCTCCGCGGCGCGGGCCGTAGAGCTCTTCGACCAAGCGCTGCAGCTTGATGTCGATCGAGAGTTGCACCGTATTGCCCGGGGTTGCGGGCTGGCTTGCCAGTTTGCGCGTGGCCCGCCCGCCCGCCGAGGTCTCGACCGAGTCGACCCCGGTGATGCCATGCAAGTCAGCCTCGAAACCCTGTTCTACCCCGAGCTTGCCAATGTATTCGGTGCCGCGGTAATTGGCGATATCGTCCGAGTCCTCGAGCTTTTCTTTCTCTGCCGGGTTGATGCGACCGATGTAGCCGATCACATGGCTGGCGATCTCCCCAAAGGGGTAGTGACGGAACAACCGGGCCTTGATGTCAACCCCGGGAAAACGGTAGCGCTGGGCCGCAAAACGGGCAACCTCTTCGTCGCTGAGCCGGGTGCGCAGGGGCAAAGACTCAAAGCTCTTGGACTCATCGAGCAGCTTTCGAAAACGACGGCGCTGCGCTGCGTTGATGTCGATCACCTGCGCGAGTTGATCAATCGTCAAGTCTAAATTGGCCACTTTGGAGGGCGTGATCTCCAGCGTATAGGCCGAATAATTGGTCGCGAGCACAATCCCCTCGCGGTCAATGATCAGGCCCCGGTTGGGCACCACCGGAACAATGGCCGTGCGGTTGTTCTCGGCCTGCTCGAGCAGGTCTTGGTGGCGCAGCACCTGCAAATAGACCAGCCGTGCTGTCAGCAGGAAAAAGCAGCCCAGCACAACCAAGCTGGCGACCAGCACCCGCCCGCGGAAGCGGCCAAGCTCGGTTTCAATGTCGCGCAGTTCGGTCATGGGCGCAGGCCAGCAAAGGTGGACACGCTACAAGGGCCGATGGGCATCGCGGTCAGGGGCGCGGCGCTGCGGCAGCAGCAGCAAAACGCTCACGGCTGGCCAGAGCAGCGACTCCAGCAGCGGCGCAAGCAACAGGGGCAAGCCCGGAAACCGGCCGCCTGCAGCCATGCGTACCCCGAGCTCGATGGCATGTGAGACCAAAAACAGCGGCAGGATTTGCAAGGCCTGCGAGGGAACCGTGAACCACAGCAGGCGGCGTTGCAGGGCAATGGCCAGGTAGCTCATGACGGTGTAGGCCAGCCCGTGTTGCCCCAGAATGGCGCCCTGGTGCACGTCGATCAAGAGGCCAAAGGCAAAAGCCGATGCCATGCCCACCCGCTGAGGCTGGTGCACGGTCCAGAACACCAGCACCAGGGCCAGGCAGTCTGGTGCCCAGGCTGCACGGCCCCACAAGCCGATGTTTTGCAACATGCTCAGCCCCAGAGCCGTCACCAGGGTGGACCAAATAAACAGAGGTTTTGCGGGCAGCAGCAACTGCTGCCCGGGGCGCATGATCATCTGCGCCCTCCTTTGCGCGGCCCACTGGGCCGGGCCTCGGGCTCGGGCGGGGGTGCCAGCACGGTAGCGAGCGGAGCGAGCACGAGCACATGCTCTACCCCGCTGACCTGCGCCAGCGCTTGGCAGCTGATCTGCGCAAAGGCGGTGTTGCCCTGGCGCTCCACCTTGGCAACCCGCGCCACTGGCAGGCCCGCCGGGTAGACCCCGTCCACACCGCTGGTGGTCAGCAGGTCGCCGGGGAGCACGTCAGCGTTGGCCGCCATGAAGCGCAGCTCAAGCCCGCCACCTCTGGAGGCGGGATCGCCAAAGGCCAGTCCGCGCACACCGGTTCGGGTGTTGAGCACCGGAATAGCCTGGTCACGGTCGGTCACCAGTGTGACCTCGCTGACCAAGGGGTAGACCCGCGTGACTTGCCCCAAAACCCCCGACTCGTCAAGGACTGGGGAGCCCAAGGCCACGCCATTGACCGCCCCCTGGTCAATGACAACCTTGCGGGTATAGGGGTCTGCTGCGTCGTAGATCACCTGTGCGGCCTGCCCGGGCGAGCCCAGCCGGGCCCGCAAGGCCAACAGTTCCCGCAGCCGGGTATTTTCGATACTGAGCTGTTCGACCTGCCCGGCTCGAACGGATTGCAGGTTGAGCTTTTTTTCTGATGCATCCAGGGCCGCCTGCGCCGCAGACAGGGACTCAAAGTAGTCGCCGCCATGCCGCACCAAGCGCACCGGTTGCAGCACCAGCCACTGTAGCGGGTAGATCGCCGTGGCAATGCTTGCGCGCAACGGCCGGGTGAGCTGGTAGCGAGAATCTGCCGCCATCAACAGCACAGCCAGCAGGCTGAAAACAGCCAGCCGCGTCAGGGCCGAAGGCCCTTGCCGGAAAAAGGGCGGCGGCGTGCGGTCCAGCGTACCAAGCGGCATCGCTGCGCAGCCCGCTATTCGTTGGTGAAGATCGAGCCCAGGCGGTCCATGCGCTCGAGTGCGATGCCGCAGCCGCGCACCACGCAGGTCAGGGGGTCTTCAGCCACCAGCACCGGCAGGCCGGTTTCTTCTGCCAGCAGGCGGTCTAGGTCCCGCAGCAGGGCACCGCCGCCGGTGAGCATCATGCCGCGGTCTGCAATGTCGGCGCCGAGTTCTGGGGGGGTTTGCTCCAGCGCATTTTTGACCGCCGAGACAATGTTGTTGAGCGGGTCGGTCAGGGCTTCGAGGATTTCGTTGGACGAGATCATGAAACTGCGGGGCACGCCTTCGGCCAGGTTGCGGCCACGCACCTCCATCTCGCGCACCTCACTGCCCGGGAAGGCCGAGCCAATTTTCTTCTTGATGGCCTCGGCCGTTGGTTCGCCGATCAGCATGCCGTAGTTGCGCCGGATGTAGTTGATGATGGCCTCGTCAAACTTGTCGCCGCCCACGCGCACGCTGCCTTTGTAGACCATGCCGCCGAGTGATATCACCCCAACCTCGGTGGTGCCGCCACCGATGTCCACCACCATCGAGCCACTTGCCTCAGATACCGGCAGGCCAGCGCCAATGGCTGCCGCCATCGGCTCCTCAATCAAGTAGACGTCGCTGGCGCCGGCACCCAGCGCAGATTCGCGGATTGCACGGCGCTCGACCTGGGTCGAGCCGCAGGGCACACAAATGATGATGCGCGGGCTGGGCCGGAAGATGCTGCGTGGGTGCACCATCTTGATGAACTGCTTGAGCATTTGCTCGGTAACCGTGAAATCGGCAATCACGCCGTCTTTCATCGGGCGAATCGCCTCAATATTGCCGGGCACCTTGCCCAGCATGGCCTTGGCCTCTTTGCCCACCGCCTGAATGGTTTTTTTGCCCTGTGGGCCGCCTTCATGACGGATCGCAACCACCGAAGGCTCGTCCAGAACAATGCCTTTGTCGCGCACAAAAATCAGGGTGTTGGCGGTCCCCAGGTCGATCGCCAGGTCAGCGGAGAAGTACTGACGGAATGCTCCAAACATTAAAAATCCTCTCGGGCGTGCGCCAGCGCGCCGCCTGCCATGGTCGTGTTAGCGGGCTCGGCATCAGGTCTTGGCGAACTAATTTGCACTGTGACAGACCCGATGACAAAGGCAGGATAATACCCCATCCCCTCGGGAATACGGGCCCCGGCCGCCCCGTGTTGGAGGTGCTTCACCACCGGTTTTCAATGGAAATTAGCCATGTCTCTTCAGCCTGCCGATATCGCCCGGATTGCCAACCTGGCGCGGCTTGAACTCCTTGACGCCGAGAGCGATCGCCTGTTGCAACAACTCAACGCGTTCTTTGACATCGTCACCCAAATTGGGCAGGTCGACACCCGTGGCGTGCTGCCCATGGCGCACCCCTTGGATGCCATGCGCGAGACATCGCCCCTCACGCTGCGCCTGCGCGACGACCAGGTGAGCGAGCCCAACCAGCGCCAGGCCAATCAGCGCAGTGCCCCGGCCGTCGAAAACGGTTTGTTTCTGGTGCCGAAAGTGATCGAGTAAGCCATGAGTGACCTGCACACTCTCGGCGTGGCCGCTTTGGCCGCGCTGCTCCAAAAGAAAGAGTTGAGCGCGGTGGAGTTGGCCACCCGCATGCTCGCCCGCCTGGGTGGCAACCCCCACCATGCGTTTTTGAGTGTGGACTCTGAGGTCACTTTGGCGCAAGCCATGGAGGCAGACGCCCGCATCGCGGCAGGGGAGCGCTCGCCTTTGCTGGGCGTCCCGATTGCGCACAAAGACATCTTTGTCACCAAAGACTTCCCCACCACGGCGGGTTCGCGCATCTTGGAGGGTTATCGCTCGCCCTTCAACGCCACCGTGGTGCAGCGCTTGAGTGACGCGGGCATGGTGACCTTGGGCAAACTCAGCTGCGATGAATTTGCCATGGGCTCGGCCAATGAAAACGTGGCGGTGCCCTCGGCCAAACCGCTGGCTGTGACCAACCCTTGGGACAGCAGCCGCGTCCCGGGCGGCTCATCGGGCGGCAGCGCTGCGGCAGTCGCCGCGCGCCTGACGCCGGCGGCCACCGGCACCGACACCGGCGGCTCGATCCGCCAGCCGGCGGCGTTTTGCGGCATCACCGGCATCAAGCCCACCTATGGCCGCGCCTCGCGCTATGGCATGGTGGCTTTTGCCTCCAGCCTGGACCAGGCCGGCCCGATGGCGCGCAGCGCCGAAGACTGCGCCTTACTGTTGAGCGCCATGTGTGGCCCCGACCTGGACCGCGACTCGACCTCGCTCGACGTGCCTGCAGAAGACTTCAGCCGCTCGCTTCAGGGGCCGGTCGCCGGGTTGCGGATTGGTGTGCCAAAGGAGTTCTTTGGCGAGGGCCTGGCGCCCGACGTGCGCGCGGCCGTGGACGCGGCGCTGGCCCAGTACCAGCAACTCGGCGCCAAGCTGGTGCCGATCACCTTGCCGCGCACCGAGCTGTCCATTCCGGTCTACTACATCATCGCCCCGGCCGAGGCCAGCTCCAACCTGAGCCGCTTTGACGGCGTCAAGTTCGGTCATAGGGCCGCCCAGCATGGCGACCTGACCGACATGTACAAAAAAACCCGCGCCGAGGGTTTTGGCGACGAGGTCAAGCGCCGCATCATGATTGGCGCCTATGTGCTGTCACACGGCTATTACGACGCCTATTACCTGCAGGCCCAAAAAATCCGCCGCATGATTGCCGACGATTTCCAGCAGGCTTTCCAGCAGTGCGACGTCATCGCCGGCCCGGTGGCCCCCACCGTGGCCTGGAAACTGGGCGAAAAAAGCGACGACCCAGTGGCCAATTACCTGGCCGACATCTTCACCCTGCCAGCCTCGCTCGCTGGCTTGCCAGGTCTGAGCCTGCCCGTGGGCTTTGGCGCGGCGGGCATGCCGGTGGGCTTGCAGCTGATCGGCAATTACCTGCAAGAGGCGCGCCTGCTCAACGTGGCGCACCGCTACCAGCAGGCCACCGACTGGCACACCCGCAAGCCACAGGGGAAATGAGCATGACGACCCAGACTAACAAACCCGGGCCTGCCGCCGCCAGCGCAACACTGTTGGTGCGCGGCTACGAGGTGGTGATCGGCTTCGAGACCCACGCCCAGCTCTCCACCCAGAGCAAGATCTTCAGCCGCGCCGCCACCGCCTTTGGCGCCGAGCCCAACACCCAGGCCTGCGCCGTTGACCTGGCCCTGCCGGGCACGCTGCCGGTGATGAACCGGGGCGCCGTGCAGCGCGCCATCGAGTTCGGGCTGGCGATTGGCGCACACATCGCGCCACGCAGCATTTTTGCGCGCAAGAATTACTTTTACCCCGATCTTCCCAAGGGCTACCAGATCAGTCAGTTTGAGATCCCGGTGGTGCAGGGCGGCGCGGTCGAGTTTTACCTGGGCGACGAGAAAAAATCGGTGCGGCTGGTGCGCGCCCACTTGGAAGAAGACGCCGGAAAATCCCTTCACGAAGACTTTGTCGGCCAGACCGGCATCGACCTGAACCGCGCCGGCACGCCGCTGCTGGAGATCGTGACCGAGCCCGACATGCGTTCCAGCGCCGAGGCCGTGGCCTACGCCAAAGAGCTGCACAAAATCGTGACTTGGATCGGTATTTGCGACGGCAACATGCAAGAGGGCAGCTTCCGCTGCGACGCCAACGTGTCGGTGCGCAAGCCGGGCGCGCCGCTGGGCACCCGGCGCGAGATCAAGAACCTGAACAGCTTTCGCTTCATGCAGCAGGCGATCGACTACGAGGTGCGCTGGCAGATCGAGCAGATTGAAGACGGCCACGCCATCCAGCAGGCCACCGTGCTGTTCAACCCCGACGCCGGCGAGACGCGCGCCATGCGCAGCAAGGAAGACGCGGCCGATTACCGCTACTTCCCCGACCCCGACCTGCCGCCGCTGGTGATAGCCCCGGCCTGGGTGGCGCAGGTGCGCGCCGGCATGACCGAGCTGCCACGCGTCATGGCGCAGCGCTTTGCCAGCCAGTACGGGTTGTCAGACTATGACGCCACCGCCCTGACCCAGAGCCGTGCCATTGCAACGTATTTTGAAGCTGCGGCGCAGGCTTGTGGCCAGGCCAAGCTGGCCGGCAACTGGATCACCGGCGAGCTGGCGCGCCGCCTGAATGCGGCCGACCTGGGCATCGAGCAGGCCCCGGTCAGCGCCGCGCAGCTGGGCGCGCTGATTAGCCGCATCCAGGACGGCACCATCTCCAACAACGCCGCCCGCCAGGTGTTTGACGCGCTGTGGAACGGCGAAGGCACGCAGGTGGATGCGTTGATCGACGCCAAAGGCCTGCGTCAACTCAACGACGGCAGCGCGCTGGAAGGCATTGCGGACACGGTGATCGCCGCCAACGCCAAAAACGTGGCCGAGTACCGCGCCGGCAACGCCAAGGCGCTCAACGCGCTGGTGGGGCAGATCATGAAGGGCAGCGCCGGCAAGGCCAACCCGCAGCAGGTTAACGAGTTGTTGAAGGCCAAGCTGGGCTGAGGCTGAATGAGCCGCTCGCGCTGACCTCAGCGCACCCCGTAGCGGTCCCGATAAGCCTGCACCGCCGCCAGGTGGCTGTGCGGCGCGTCACCCGCCGAGGCGGCCAGATAGGCCAGCAGGTCGGACAGCTCGGCAATGGCGCACACCTGCAGGCCGAGTTGCTGGCGCACATACTGCACTGCGCTATAGGGCACGTCCAAGGTGCTGTCGTCGGGCTGTTTTTCGGTGGCCATTTCCTGCCGGTCCAGGGCAATCACCACGGCGTGTGGCGTGGCACCGGCCGCTTGGATCAGCGCAATCGACTCGCGCACGGCGGTGCCGGCGCTCATCACATCGTCCACGACCAGCACCCGGCCCTGCAGCGGGGCGCCGACCAGCGAGCCGCCTTCGCCATGGTCTTTGGCCTCTTTGCGGTTGTAGGCAAAGGGCACGTTGTGGCCTAGCCGCGCCAGTTCCACCGCGAGCGCCACGCCCAGCGGAATGCCCTTGTAGGCCGGGCCAAAAATCATGTCAAATTGCAGTCCGCTGGCCAGCAGGCGCCGGGCATAAAATGCCGCAAGCCGGCCCATCTTGGCGCCATCGTCAAACAGGCCGGCGTTGAAAAAATAGGGGCTCAGCCGGCCGGCCTTGGTCTTGAACTGGCCAAAGCGCAACACGCCGCAATCGAGCGCAAACTTGACAAAATCCTGCGCCAGCGCGTCCTGGGCCTCCACAGGGCGCGGACTGGCGGCAACAGGCTCTGACATGAGGAATTTCCTTGTTTAAACTGACCAGCCTCAACCTCAACGGCATCCGCTCCGCCAGCAGCAAAGGGCTCGAAGCCTGGCTGGCCAAAACCGCGCCCGATTGTATGGGCGTGCAAGAGGTGAAAGCCCAGGCCGAGGACGTGCAGGGCCGCTTCGAGCAGTTGGCCGGGCTGCAGGGCTACTTCCATTTTGCCGAGAAAAAAGGCTACTCGGGCGTGGGCCTGTACACCCGGCTGGAACCCAGCGATGTGCTTACCGGCTACGGCTCGGGCGAGTTTGACGCCGAAGGCCGCTACGTGGAGCTGCGCTTTGACACGCCGCGCGCCAAGCACAGCATCATCAGCGCCTATTTCCCCAGCGGCTCATCGGGCGAAGAGCGGCAGCAGGCCAAGTTCCGCTTCCTGGATGAGTTCTACCCGCACCTGGTCAAGCTGAAAGCCGAGCGAGACTTTATTCTGGTGGGCGACGTGAATATTGCGCACCAGGAAATCGACCTGAAGAACTGGAAAGGCAACCGCAAAAACTCCGGCTTTCTGCCCGAAGAGCGCGCCTGGATGAGCCGCCTGCTGGGCGAGGCCGGCCTGGTCGATGTGTACCGCCAGCTCCACCCCACCGCTAGCGACGAGGCCTACACCTGGTGGAGCAACCGCGGCCAGGCCTACGCCAAGAACGTAGGCTGGCGGCTGGATTACCACCTTGCCACGCCGGCACTGGCTGCCGGTGCTCGCAACGTGGAGATTTACAAGGGCGAGAAGTTTTCGGACCATGCACCCATCACGATTGAGTACGACTTCAAACCGTGAGTGCAGCCGTGAAAGCATCGTCTCGCGCACAGTCGAGTGCATCTCAGCGGGAAAGCCCGAGCCGTGAACCCTAACCGAACCCTCGCCAACATGACTGCGTCTATCGGTGGATAACACCACTTTGGCATGTGCGGTCCGGCACCGGAAATTGAGCCTCTAACTGGCGTCATGCTGGTGGAAACACAGCCATAGCCAATTGGGCTGGGGCGTAAATGGTCACACCATCAAAAGTTTGGCCATATCCCGCCCCGAAGTGGGTTCGGTCTCCGGTTAAAAGTGCGTCGCATCGAAGTGCTATCGCAGCCATCAGTACTGGGCGATCTTTTTCAGGCAACCAGATCACCGCAGATTGGGCGCTTGCAGGATAGTGCGCTGCACTGACTTCGATCTGCGAGAGCAAAGTTTGTAAATGCGCCTGACTATCTGCATTGGCCTTGCCTGCAATATTCCGACGGGCCTCAGTGGCTACATATTCGTCAACGACAAGGACATGGCCGGCGGCTTGCAGTGCGCGGATCAATTGCCGAATAGCGCCCGCCGATTTGGATGCGGAAAACAGGACATTGGCGTCCAGAAAAATGCGCACAGGCTGCTGCAGGCTCAGCGGGGAAGTTTTTGCTGGGGTAGTACGGCGGCAAGCTCTGCCTCGGCGGCATCAAACTCTTGCAGACGCTCGGGCGTGTACAGCTCCAGGGGCAGGGTTACGGCAGGGCGCAGTAACAGGCCTTGCGGCGTGGTTTCGGCGATTAATTGATCATTCGCCTTGAGGCCCAAGGCTTGGCGTAATTTGGCCGGCAGCGTGACAACGCCGCGGTTATTGATGGTGACAGTGGCTTGCATGAGTTCAGTTTAACTGCAATACTGTATTACTGCAATTCTCTAAGTCCACAGGCTTCACGGGTTGGCCTACCCCAGCACTTGGCGCCGGCAATGGCGGCCTGGGATCGCACCCAAATTGGCACTTTTCAGGCTTGATGCGCATAACATGCGCATTTCTCTGTTTGGAGTTTTCAAAATGGAAACAAGCGCTACTTCGACCCGAAAACGGCCCGTTAACCTCACGATCAACGAGGCCCTGGTGGCGCAGGCCAAGGCCTACACCAACAATCTGTCGGCCACCATGGAGTCTCTGCTTGCTGAGTTTGTCGTTCGCGAGCAGGGCGCACAACGCAATCGTCAACGGGTGGCCGATGCGTGTGCCGACGACTGGAATGCGGTGCACGCGGCGGGCGGCTCCTTTGCAGACGAGCACCCCACTTTGTAATGGCGCAATTCAATGTTCATCGCAACAAGGGGGCCTTGCGCGATTCGATTCCTTTCGTGGTCGTGGTTCAGTCTGCGCAGTTTGACCGCTACCGCAGACGCGTGGTCGTTCCGCTGGTGCTGCAAACCCTGCTGCCACGAAGCACCCCTACCGTGGGTGGCAGGATGAACCCAACTTTTGTCATTGACGGTGTTCGTTGTGTCCTGCATCCGCTGGACATGGTGTCGGTGGCTCTCGATCAATTGGGGGAGGTGGTCGGGTCTTTGGCGCAAGAGGGGCAAACCATTGCCGCTGCACTGGACGAACTGTTGTCCCGTGCCTGGGGTTGATTGAAAGAGATTTTTTGTCGCACCGAAGGCGACCTGGCCATGCCGGCACGGGCCGCCGCTTAGGAGTCACTAGGCCGCACCATGACCGGCATGTCGTGTTTTGTGGCGTGCTCTGGTTGACCATCCAGCCGGGCCCGTGCTCTGGCAAAGCATTCAATGCCCGCGGGCAGAACGACTCCGGTCTGGGCAGACTCTGTCCAGATGTGGCTCGTGACTTCAACGGCATTGGGGTCGTCGTAGCAGCCGCGGGAGATGGCGCGAACTTCCGGCCAGCGTTCAAAGGTCAGGCCGACCGTGGTGCCGCATGTTGGGCAAAAGTGGACAAAGACTTTTTTCTGGCTACCGGCTGACAAGTGCTCGTATTGCCGAAGCTCACCTTCATTGAACTGGACGGCATCCAACGGGAAGATCGATTCCGCAGAAAAGGACGTACCAGTAACTCGTTGACAGAATGTGCAGTGGCAAGCAAATGTTCGCACTGGCGGCTGACTGGCGCGGAATCGAACCTTGCCGCAAAGGCAGCCACCTTCAAGTACGACGGACATGATGTCAAGGCTCCGATGGCTGTGCAGGTGTGCCAGATGATGTGTGACGGCTGAGGTGGCGGGATGTCACGGATGTGCTTCAACGTGCTTGGCAAAATTATAGAGGATGGCCTGCCATCCCTCACGCTGTTGTTCCACAGGGTTTTCGGTTTCAGCATCGAACGCCACGCGAACCGTGACACCGTTGGCGCTGGCCGTGAACTCGACTGCACAAGTCCGGTCTCCAAACGAATACTCAATCAACCCGTTTGGCACGATCTTGGTTTACGTCCCTGAGAAGTCAAAGCCGAAGCTGCCGTCTTTGGCCTCCATGCGCGAAGAAAATGCCCCACCCACGCGCAGATCAACCGTCGATTTGGTGGTGTTCCAATCATCAGACGCGGCATTCCACTGCGTGATGTCGTCTGGCGTTGTGTAGGCGATCCAGACCTTGCCGACAGGCGCCTTGATGATGGTTTCAACCGTTATTTTCACAATGGTGACTCCTGATGTCGTGGTGGTTCAACCTGGTCATTTTGACCGCTACCGCAGCAAACCCGCCGCCCCGGCCAGACAGGCTAGGCTGGCCACCAGGGTGAGGCGGCGGCGCAGCGGCAGCCAGGCCTGCAGCTGGTAGCGCGGGTAGCGGCGCTCATCCACCAGCAGGCACAGCCCCAGCAATACGGCCAGGCCGAGCAGGCCCCAAGTTGGCGGTAGCAGCAGCGCCAACCACGCCAGCAGGCTGGGCGTTACGCCCCAAAGGTAAGGTCCGGCCCCGGCGCTAGTGTGGTCGCGCATTCCCAGGCCCCAGTGGATGGCTCCAAGAAAGCTGGCGATGGTGGCGCCATAGCTTGCCAGCGCGTGGCTGATGGCGCCTTGTTGTCCAAGCGCTGGCCACCACAGGGCCAGCGCCAGCCCGGCAAACGGGATCAACCCGCCGTCACCGAGCCAGTTGGCCCAGGCCGGTGGCGCGGTCGCCAAAGGCACCGTCATGCCGGGTCAGACGGTTCGATGCCCGGCGCCTCGGCCGGGGCGGGCGCCGCGTCTCCCATGACGGATGGGGCGCACATGACGCTGCCGTTCCACTGTTGGCCGCACCAGCAGTAGCCTTCGGCGTTGATCAAACAGGTACCGGTGCCGCAGCAGCGCTCATCGTCTTGCATGTTGGGGTCTTTCGCGTTAGGTTAATCGGCGTGATTGTCCCCAAACCCCGATGGTTTTGCCGGGGTCGGGGCAATGTCAAAATGGGCCATGGCCTTGAACCCCGTCAACCCCAAGAAACTGCTGTTGAGCAAATGGACTGCCGTGCAGCCTATCGCTCGAAACAAGCACTTTTTGGTGGCCAAGGTGATCTTGCCCGAGCCGCCGGCGCTGGCGGTAGAGTGGGTGGATCTGGAGGCGGTGCATTCCAAAACTATCACCCGCATTACTTGGCGTGAGTTGCTCGATACCAGCCGCTGGCGCCAGGGCTGGGTTTGACATTGCTATTATTTAAATAGCTATAAACCTATTATCCACGTGGCCTAGAGGCCTAAAACATTCATAGAAATTGCAAGCCCATGACCACCTTCGCTCACTACCCCAGCCTGAAGGACTGCACTGTTTTGATCACCGGCGGCGCCACCGGCATTGGTGCCTGTCTGGTGGAACAGTTTGCGGCGCAGGGCGCGAGAGTGGGTTTTTTGGATATTGATGCCGACGCCGGTTCCGCGCTGGCCCAGCGCCTGGCCGGGGCGCAGCACGCGCCGCTGTTTGTCCTGGCCGATTTGACGGATATCGCCGCCCTGACGCGCGGCATCAACGCGGTGCGCCAGCACTTTGGCCCGATAGCCGTACTGCTCAACAACGCCGCCAACGATCAGCGTCACAAGGTGGAAGACACCACGCCCGAGAGTTGGGACGCCGCTATGGCGGTCAACCTCAAGCACCAGTTTTTCGCCGCCAAAGACGTGGCCGCCGACATGCGCCAGGCCGGTGGCGGGTCCATCGTCAACTTTGGCTCGGTCAGCTGGATGCTCAAGATGGGTGGCATGCCGGTCTACACCACGGCCAAGGCGGCGGTGCAGGGCCTCACGCGCAGCCTGGCGCGCGATTTCGGGCCCTTCAACATACGGGTCAACACCCTGGTGCCGGGCTGGGTCATGACCGACAAACAATTGCGCCTGTGGGTGACCGACGCCGGCCGCGCCGACATCGCGCGCGGCCAGTGCCTGCCGCAGTTGCTGATGCCGGAGCACATTGCCCGTATGGCGCTGTTTCTGGCCTCAGACGACAGCGCCATGTGCACGGCCCAAGACTTTGTGGTGGACGGCGGCTGGGTTTGACCCGGTTTGGACGGGCTGGCAAGGAGCGTCTGGTGGCTGACACACGAGTCCAACACCGACGCCATGCACCTTTATGGGCGGCACCTCTAGCGGAGTGGATCAGTTGGTTTTGATGCGCTCGTACAGCGGCAGCACCTTGGGCAAATTGGCCTCGATGTCGCCGATGCGGGTGCTGCCCGACGGGTGGGTGGACAGCCACTGTGGTGGTGCGCCTTTGTTGGCAGCGCTCATTTTTTGCCAGAGGCTGACGCCAGCACGGGGGTCGTAGCCGGCGCGGGCCGCCAGTTCCATGCCAACCAGGTCGGCTTCTGATTCGTTGTCGCGGCTGAACTGCAGCGTCAGCAGCTGCGCGCCGTAGTTGGTGACGGTCTGCCCGACCTGACCGAGGCCAAGCAACTGCGTGAGCAGACTCGCGCCAATATTGGTGGCGGCACTCTTGCCCATGCGTTCGCGTGCATGCTCGCGCAGCGCATGGGCGATCTCATGGCCCATCACCATCGCCACCTCGTCGTCGTTGAGCTTGAGCTGGTCCAGGATGCCGGTGTAGAAAGCAATCTTGCCCCCAGGCATGCAAAAGGCGTTGATCTGCTTGCTGCCGATCAGGTTCACTTCCCATTGCCAGTTAGCCGCGCGGGGGTTCCACGACAAGGCGTGGGGGATGATTTTGTTGGCAATTTCGCGCAGTCGGCGCAATTGTGGGTGGTCTTTGCTGGCCAGCGCTTTTTTCTCAGCCGCCTGCTCCAGCATCTGTGCGTACTGCTCGAGGGACGAGCGTTCCACGCTGTCGGCGGGAACCAGATGGCTGAAGGCTGAATTTTTACCAACATCAACCCCTTCACGGGCCCAGCTTGAACTGCCTGCGAGCAGCCCAAGCAGCAGGAACAACGGCAGGCACACCAACCGGTTGCGCCGGCCTAGAGCGAGCGACGATGACAAGGCAATAGCCAAAATAAACTCCCATCGAGAGCCTCACTTTAGCACCAAGGCCCGGCGTATTATTCGAGTCATGCCCATGAACAGCGCCCAGACCATTCACCCCAAGCCACCTTGGCTAGCCACCTTCAAGGTCTACCTAGAGCCGCCCACGTTGCGCATGCTGTTGCTGGGTTTTTCAGCTGGCCTGCCCCTGCTGCTGGTGCTTGGCACTCTGAGTTTCTGGTTGCGTGAGGCCGGCATCGACCGCACCACCATCGGCTACCTGAGCTGGGTCGGGCTGGCCTATGCCTTCAAGTGGGTCTGGGCGCCGCTGGTCGACCGCCTGCCGATCCCGCTGCTTACTGGGTTGCTGGGGCGGCGGCGCAGTTGGTTGCTGGCCTCACAGCTGGCCATCATGGCGGGCTTGGTGGCCATGTCCTTCAACAACCCGCAGGTAGCACTGCAGCCGGTGGTCTGGGGCGCCCTGGCGGTGGCATTCGGGTCGGCCACACAGGACATCGCCTTGGACGCCTACCGCATCGAATCCGCCGATGCCGACCGGCAAGCAGCGCTGGCTGCGGCCTACCAGAGCGGCTACCGGCTGGCCATGATCTGGGCCGGTGCCGGCGTGTTGTGGATTGCCGCGCGTGCCGAAGTGGCGCAAACCGCCAACTACCAGTTCGCCGCCTGGCAGACCGCCTACCTGGTAATGGCTGCGAGCATGTTGCTCGGGGTGCTCACGGTACTCTGGTCACCCGAGCCGGCCCATGCTTTGCTGCCGGTGGCCCGTAACCCGGGTGAGTGGCTGCGCAGCGCCCTGGCGGAGCCTTTTGCCGATTTTTGGCGCCGCTACCAATGGCAGGCCGCACTGATCCTGGCGCTGATCTCCGTTTACCGGATCAGCGATGTGGTGATGGGCATCATGGCCAACCCTTTCTACGTGGACATGGGCTACACCAAGGACGAGGTGGCCGCTGTGACCAAGGTTTACGGTGTGATCATGACCCTGGCCGGCGCCTTCATTGGTGGCGCCATGGCCATTCGGCTTGGGGTGATGCGGGTGCTGATGCTGGGCGCGGTTTTGAGTGCGGCCAGTAATCTGTTGTTTGCCTTGCTCAGCACGCGTGGCCACGACCTCACCGGCCTGATCCTCGTGATATCAGCCGACAACCTGGCCGGCGGCATTGCCACGGCGGCCTTCATTGCCTATCTCTCAAGCCTGACCAACATCAGCTACTCGGCCACGCAGTACGCCTTGTTCAGCTCCATGATGCTGCTGTTGCCAAAGTTTTTGGCTGGCTACTCCGGCCGCTATGTAGATGCCTTCGGTTACCCCAGTTTTTTCATCGCTACTGCCCTGCTGGGCCTGCCCGTGTTGCTGCTGGTGTGGCTGGCTTCACGGGCAGGGTCGGAGCGCGGGGTTTTGCTTGCTGCCGGGCCTGATTTGTAGGGCCCAGCCCGTGGCGTCCGCCCACGCCCTAGAGCCTGGGCGAAGCCACGGGTTCAGGAAATAGCCTGGTTTTATCCCCTATTTGGCTGTGGTGCAAACCCGGCTGGCCCGCTAAAGTCGGGCTACTGCTGTCACAGTGTCATCAGAGCCCGGCCGGCGTCAAACTCAACAGGCGACGCCGGCCGTGGTTTGCCCGATGCGAGAGTGCGCCAAGGCCAGCACTGTGCGCCGATCGAAACTTGCCCCGCAATGTATGCGCCAACCCTGCGTCGACTGCCGGCCCATTGAACCGAGATTGAGACGGGTCATGGGGACAGGCTTGCCAGCACCGCGGCCGGGCTCAGATCATTCAGGCAGCGGGTGTGGCCCAGCGGGCAGCTGCGCTCGAAGCAGGGCGCGCAGTCCAGCGGCGGCTGGTAGCTCGGGTCGTCCTTGAGCCAGAGCACGCTGGCCCTCGGGTTCAACGGCGGCGTGTGATGCGGGCTGCTGGAGCCAAACAGCGCCGCCTGCCGCACGCCCAACGCAGCCGCCACATGCATCAGGCCCGAATCATTGCTTACCAGCAATTTTGTAGCGGCAATGATAGAAAGGGCAAGGCCTAGAGCCGTTTTTCCTGCTAAGTTCTGGCACTTGTCGGGGGCCTGGGCGTTAACCTCAGTGGCAATGGCTTCGCACAGTTCAGCCTCTTTGGCCGAGCCCAGCAGCAGCACCGGGCCATCCAATTGCCGTGCCAACTCTGCAAAGTGGCCGGCTGGCCAGCGTTTGGCCGGGCCGTATTCTGAGCCGGGTGCTAGCACGGTAAAAGCACCGGCTTGCAGGCCTAGACTGCCCAAGTCAGCTGCCAAAGTGGCCTTGGCCACCTGCAGTCGGGGCCGGTCGGCGGCGGTGTCGGCTTCTCCGCTGAGGGCCGAGTAAAACGCCACCATCGGCGGGCGCCGGTCCTTGGGCGGGTTTTTCAGGCGGTGGGTCAGCAGGCCGATGCGCGCCTCACCCAGGTAGCCGACCCGTTTGGGAATACTGGCCAAAAAAGGCAGCAGCGCACTTTTGAGCGAGTTGGGGCAAATGTAGGCCGTCTCAAAGCGGCCGCTCAGCTCTCGCGCCAAGCTGCGGCGGGCCTTGAACTGCAGCCCGCCGTGGGCAAAGGGGAACTCGATCACCCGGGCCACCTGGGGCATCAGCCGGTACACCGGCGCCACCCAGGGCAGGGCGCCAACCGTCAGCCGCTCGCCGCGCGCGTGCAGCCGGCGCAGTAGCGGCTCGGTCATCACCGCATCCCCGATCCATTGGGGTGCGATGAGCAGCGACTCAGTGGTGGGCGCTGAAATGCTCGCCGTCCTTGAGCTTGTAGACGGTCCCGCAGTAGGGGCACTTGGCCTGCCCGTTGTGGGCTACGTCCAGGTACACCTTGGGGTGGCTGTTCCAGATTTTCATGTCGGCCAGTGGGCTGGGGCAATACACGCCCCCCTGGGCGTTCAGGTCTTTGGCCAGCAGTTCAATGGGGGGTTGGCTCATGGCGTTTTTGTGGCGGCGTCTCAGACCTTGCTGAGCCAGTGCGCGTATTTGGGGTTGCGGCCGTTGACGATATCAAAAAATGCGCTCTGGATTTTTTCGGTGATCGGACCACGGCTGCCTGCGCCGAGCTCGATGCGGTCGAGCTCGCGGATCGGCGTCACTTCGGCTGCAGTGCCGGTGAAGAACGCCTCGTCGCAGATGTAGACCTCGTCTCGCGTGATGCGCTTTTGCACCACCTCCAGCCCCAGGTCCTTGCAGATATGGAACACGGTGTTGCGGGTGATGCCGGTGAGCGCGCC
>SHXM01000190.1 GCA_009693325.1 Rhodoferax sp. | reverse complement strand
ACCTTGAAAAGCAGGCGCTCGCTACGCTCCTAAAACAGCTGCGCGCCCAGGGCCTGGGTATTTTGGTGGTCGAGCATGACATGGAGTTTGTGATGAACCTGGCCGACCGGGTCACGGTGATGGAGTTTGGCGGCGTGATTTGCCGTGGTACGCCCGCACAGGTGCAAGCCGACCACCGTGTGCGCGAGGCCTACCTCGGCGTCGGCGTTGACGATCTCCAGGGGTCTGAGACATGAGCCAGAACCTGCTGGAGATCAGCGACTTCTGCGTCTCTTACGGCGCTGTGCAGGCGGTTCACCAAGTGAGCCTGTCGATTGCCGAGGGCGAGATCGTGGCTGTGATCGGCCCCAATGGCGCTGGCAAGAGCACGCTGCTGTGCGCCATCATGGGTCTGCTGCCAGCCAGCGGTCAACTGCGGCTCGACGGCCTGGCCATGCGCAGGATTCAGGTCGAGGCGATGGTGGCGCATGGCGTGGCTCTGGTGCCCGAGAAGCGCGAACTGTTTGGCGAGATGTCGGTTCATGACAATCTGCTGCTCGGCGGGTTTTCGCCTTGGCGCCGCGGGCAGCGCGACCAGGCTCAGCGCATGCAGGAGGTGTTTGCCATCTTTCCGCGCTTGCAAGAGCGGCGCAACCAGTTGGCGGCAACCCTCTCCGGCGGGGAGCGCCAGATGCTGGCAATTGGCCGTGCCTTGATGGCCCGCCCGCGCCTGTTGATGCTTGACGAGCCCTCGCTGGGCTTGGCTCCGCTGATTGTGCGGGAGGTGTTGCAGGTAGTGGCCTCGCTGCGCCAACTTGGCGTGGCTGTGTTGCTGGTCGAGCAAAATGCCCGTGCCGCCCTGCAGGTGGCAGACCGGGCTTATGTGCTCGAGATGGGTGCCCTCGCTTTGAGCGGTCAGGCCCAGGCCCTGCTGCATGACCAACGCATCATCGACACCTACCTGGGTATGGGCCGGCCGGCCACTCCCAGCGCTCCGGCCCCTGCGGGTTGAGCCGGTCGCTGTCGGCCGCGCAAGGCCTCGAGCTGGCTGGCCAGTCTGGCCTCCACGGGCAGGGGCTCGCCACCCCACATGGCGGCCAGCAGTTCGGCGCACAAAACCGAGAACATCAGACCGCGCGAGCCCATCGCCGTGCAAACCCACAAACCCAGGTCGGGGCCGTTGCTCAGCGGGCCAAGCAGGGGTAGGCGGTCGGCGCTGACGCAGCGCGTGTTGCGCCAGGCCTGCACCTGCTGGGCGGCAAACAGCGGCGCGAGTTGCCGGCCCAGTTCAGGCAGCAGCGCAGTGAGCCGCGCCAGATTGGCTTGGTGCCCCTGCTGCTCGGTCGGCTGCGGGTCTTGCGCAGCGCTGTAAGTGGCGCCGGCATACCAGGCCTTCGACCCAGCCAGCGGTACCCAGGGCAGAAGGCTGCCAGCGCCGTTGACCGGGAAGGGCGGGAAAGGGTCCAGGCCCGGCCCGGCTTGGGCACTGTGCAAGGCCCAGGAAAGCTGCCCGTGAACTGCCGTCAAGGCCCGTGGTGGCGTGGCGATGTCGAGGCCCGGTTCGGCACTGCGGCAGGCCTGAAGCAAGGCGGGCAGGGCATGGGCGTTGGCCAGCACCACGCGTTGCGCGCTGGCCAGCAACTGCCCACTGTCGCCCAGCAAGTCCCAGTGGCGAGCTTGGCGGCGCAGGCTCGCCACCCGACACTGCCCTGCAAACTGCACACCGGGCTGAGCCAGCCAGGCTTGCACCAAGGCGGCCGGCTTGACCCAGCAGGCCTGAGCATGCCACCGATCTGTCGCGGGGCCGTCTGGTTCAAAACCACGCTCCAGCACGCCGCTAGCATGCCAGTCCTGGCCCGGGCGCAGCAGCGCCTGCGCCTGTGCCAGCAACAGCCGCAGACCGCTGCGCGATAGCCTGGAGAGGGCGCAGTCGTCCACCGAGACATGTGGCACTGCCAAGCCCACTGGCAGGCTGGAGGCGCCGCAGGCGGGCAGCTCAGCGGCGTCGAGCACCTGCACTTGCCAGCCACGCCGGGCCAGCGCAGCGGCAACACTGGCGCCGGCCAAGCCCGCGCCCACCACCGCGCAGCGTGCGCCTGCCCCCGGCACTGCCGCAGCGGCGGTGCTGGGGCCGCTTTTCAAGTGCCAAGCGGGTTGGAATTCGGCGCCGGCGAGCCCCGCTGCTGCCAGTTCAAGTCCAGGGTCGAGCACAAACCCGCACTGCTTGAGCGCAGCGTCGGTCCAGGCCGGCCGATTTGCGGGCAGGGCCAGCCGGCTCGCTCGGCGGGCCAAGCGGGCCAGCGCCTTGATGCCAAAGAGGTTCCAGGGCGCCCCTTCAACCAGGCCTGCCGGGCCTGGGTCCAGGAAAATCGCGTCAGCGGCAAAGCGCTGCTGACGCAGCAGCGGCTGCAGCTCGCCCACGCAAAGCGTCAGCAGCAGTTGGCCGCGGTGCAAGCTGATTCGGTGAAAACCCGGCCCCAGGCCCTGGCATTGTTCTGCCAAGGCGCTTGCCAGTGCCCGCCTGCCCGGTGTTTGATGCGCCGCACCGAGCAGCACTTCTGGCAGCAGGGCCTGCTGGCTTAGCCCCACATAGTGGAGCAGTGCCGAGCGATCGGGGTCCTGTTGCCAAGCCTCCCAGACACCCAAAAATCGCGCAGCGTTGCCAAAGCAGGTGTCTAGCAGCCGCCAGGCCGGCTGCCGGGCCCAAGCCCCGGGCAGGCGGCAGACGCGTAAAAAATCAGCGGCGTCTGGCTCAGCCATGCGCCAGGCCGGCTCAGGCGCTCGGCGGGACGTAACCCTGGGCGGCGTCTGCACCGTCGCCAAAAAAATGATTTTCCATTTGGCGCGCCAGGTACTGGCGTGCCCGGGCGTCGGCCAGGCTCAGGCGGTTTTCATTCACCAGCATGGTTTGGTGCTTGAGCCAGGCGGCCCAGGCCTCCTTGCTGACGCTCTCCCAGATACGCTTGCCCAGCTCCCCGGGGTAGGGCGGAAAATCCAGACCTTCGGCCGGTTTGCCTAGTTTGATGCAATTGACGCTGCGTGTCATGTGAAGCCTTTGGATAATATTTTTGTAGGGGCAGACTTTAGCAAGCTTTGGTGGCCTTCAACCGAGATTGTCCATGAGGCGCACCTGCGGTGCTGTTTGGGTGCAGGCAGCGCATTGACGGTCATTTTCGCCCTTCTTCCTTGTCCGTAGTCCAAGCTATGGACGCCTCAGTCAGGACAAAACTGCCTCGTCACTGCATCCGCCTGCACGCCAAACCCTCATGGACAATCTCGGTTCAACCCTGCGGCGCGATCCGGGCTTGCTTGTTTGCTGATGTCGGGGTCGTCGGCGCGGTATTTTCTTGGGGCAGGGTATTTCCTTGCCGCTGGGGTCAGATAACCAGTAAAATCGGCTTTATGGCAAAAGTAGATACTAAAACGACGATGGTCGCCGATGGCCTTCGCTACAAATCCAAAGTGTCGGGTTCCCCGTTCACGGCGGCAACCTCCTTCGGCGCGGCAACCATGTCTTGCTTCATGTGCGGCAAACACCGGCCACGCTCGCAATTGATGTCCCGCAAAATCCTTGGCAAATCACAGGCTGTGTGCGCGCCCTCTTGTAAGGTGCTGGGCGAAGCCAATAGCTGATACCGCATGCAGCGCTTGGTCGACTGGCTTGATCAGGCCCCGCGCCAATTTTTTTTCCTCCTCTGTGTTCTTGGGCTGGGCTTATTGGCTTTTAGCATGTACTTGCAGCATGGGCTTGGCCTGGAACCCTGCCCGATGTGCATCGTGCAGCGCTACGCGCTGATCTTCATCACACTCATTGCCGCAGTGGCCAGTGCGTTGCGTCAGAAAATCTGGCATATCTCCGCTTCGGTGTTGGTCCTGCTTTTCACCCTGTTTGGGGCCTATGTGGCGGCGCGTCAAAGTTGGCTGCAGTGGTACCCGCCCGAGGTGGTGAGCTGCGGTCGGGATTTCTACGGCATGATAGAAACCTTTCCCCTGCAGCGGGCCATTCCGATGATCTTCAAGGGTGGCGGGGACTGCGCCAAGGTCGATTGGGTCTTTCTCGGTGGCTCGATTGCCAATTGGTCTTTTCTTTGCTTTAGCGGCATAGCGGTGGCGGTACTTCTGCTGCTGTGGCGTCGCCGCCGCGCTTAGGCGCCTGGTTTGCCGACTGGCGGACTGCTCAGCCCAGTTTTTTCAGCAACACCTGGCTTTTTCGGTCCCAGTTGTATTTGCTCTTGCGGGCCTCGGGTAGCCAGTCCGGGTCCACCAACGCAAAGCCCCGCTTGAGAAACCAGTGGGTGGTCCGAGTGGTCAGTACAAAAATGCTGTCCAGGCCGGCGGCGCGGGCGCGATGCTCAATGCGCTTGAGAACGCGCTCGCCATCGCCCTGGCCCTGCACCTGCGGTGAGACGGTCAGTGCCGCCATCTCAGCCGTGCGACCTTCGGGGTAGGCGTATAGGGCGGCGCAGGCGAAGATCACGCCGTCGTGCTCGATCACCGTGTAGTTGCCCACATCACGTTCGATCTCGGTGCGGCTGCGCGTGACCAGCGTGCCATCCTTCTCAAAGGGCTCGATCAGCTGCAGGATGCCGCCCACGTCGTCGACCGTGGCCTCGCGCAGGCTCTCCAGTTTTTCATCGACCACCATGGTGCCGATGCCGTCGTGCACATACACCTCCAGCAGGATGGCGCCATC
Source organism: Rhodoferax sp. (assembly GCA_009693325.1). GTDB lineage: Bacteria > Pseudomonadota > Gammaproteobacteria > Burkholderiales > Burkholderiaceae_C > Rhodoferax. The sequence goes on along the minus strand of SHXM01000190.1, from coordinate 385 downwards.
CACCGCAAACGGGATGATGTGGCTGCGCTCCACGCCGCTCTTGCAGGCCTTGACGCAATGCTGCAGGTAAAACGCGGTGTCAGTGGGTTGGTTGGCCGCCGGCAGGGCCACCAGCAGTTGCTCGGCCTGGGCCAGCGGCAGCTCGGTGTCGATCGGGTTGTCCTCGCTCTCGGGTTCGGTCGGGCGCATGCGGATGCCCGGCACCTCGGTCAGAAAGATCAGCTTGTCAGCCTGCAAGGCGATGGCGACCGAGGTGGCCACTTCTTCCATGGTCAGGTTGAAGGCTTCGCCCGTGGGCGAAAAGCCAAACGGCGAGAGCAGCACCATGGCCCCCATGTCCAGCGTGCGCATGATGCCGGCGGTATCCACCTTGCGCACCAGCCCC
>SHXM01000023.1 GCA_009693325.1 Rhodoferax sp. | reverse complement strand
AGGCAAGGAGATGGTGATGCCGGGCGACAACGTGTCTATCACCGTCAAGCTGATCAACCCGATCGCCATGGAAGAAGGCCTGCGCTTCGCCATCCGCGAAGGTGGCAAGACCGTTGGCGCCGGTGTGGTGGCCAAAATCATCGCCTAACTTGTTTGCACAGGGGTATAGCTCAATTGGCAGAGCGTCGGTCTCCAAAACCGAAGGTTGTAGGTTCGATTCCTACTGCCCCTGCCACTTGGTGGCTTTGAGATAGCTCATTACCAGCCCAGTCATGAAAATGCTGGGCGCAAACAGCTTCAACCAGCGGCTTCACAGACAGACAGACGAACGCAAAACTGAAACAAATGGTCACCCCACAAGTTCAAACACTCAGCACCGGCGCAGACAAAGCCAAATTGGTTGGCTCCGCCCTGCTGGCTGTAGCTGCCCTGGCCGCGTTTTATCTGTTGTCCAAACAGGGGGCGCTGGTTCAATGGGCCGCCCTGCTGGTGGTTTTCGCGGTTGCGGTTGCGGTATTTTTCACTGCAGAGCCAGGCAAAGCGCTGCTGGCGTTTGGCCGTGATGCTTGGCGCGAACTCAAGAAAGTCGTTTGGCCCGAGCGCAAAGAGGCCATGCAGATGACCGCCTATGTGTTCGTTTTTGTCCTGGTCATGGCGCTGTTTCTCTGGCTCACCGACAAGGCGCTCGAGTGGTTGTTCTATGACCTGATTCTGGGGTGGAAAAAATGACAAACGATCTTGTAGATCCCCTGGTCCCCGACGCGCATGCCGCCGCCCAGATTCTGGCAACCGCGCCGAGCAACCCCGATCTGCGCTGGTATGTGGTGCACGCCTACTCGGGCATGGAAAAAGCTGTCGAACGCAATATTCTGGAGCGCATCACGCGCGCTGGCATGCAGGCAAAGTTCGGCCGGGTCCTGGTTCCCATGGAAGAAGTGGTGGAGATCAAGAAGGGGCAGAAAAAAACAACCGAGCGCAAGTTTTTCCCAGGCTATGTGTTGGTCGAAATGGTGATGGATGACGACACCTGGCACCTGGTCAAGCACACCAACAAGGTCACTGGTTTTGTCGGTGGTGCCAAGACGCGGCCCTCGCCAATCTCTGAATCTGAGGTGATGAAAATCGCCAGCCAGATGCAAGAGGGCTCGGAGAAGCCGCGGCACAAGGTTGAGTTCTCGGTGGGAGAGTATGTGCGCATCAAAGACGGCCCTTTCACCGACTTCAATGGCTCGGTCGAGGACGTCAATTACGACAAAAGCAAGGTCCGCGTGTCAGTCACGATTTTTGGCCGTGCCACGCCAGTTGAACTGGAGTTTTCGCAAATCGAAAAGGCCTGAGTCCAGGCTAGGATCCGCATTTTTCGACTCGGTGCGGATATGGTTGGTGAGTCGTTAACCCGCGGGGAGCCAGGTTAAACCCATTCGTTTTTGGGCCCTGGCGTCAGCACCCGCAAGGAGAAAAGCATGGCGAAAAAAATCGTCGGTTTTGTCAAGCTGCAAGTTCCGGCAGGCAAAGCCAACCCGTCCCCCCCGATCGGCCCTGCCCTGGGTCAACGCGGCCTGAACATCATGGAGTTCTGCAAAGCCTTCAATGCCCAAACGCAGGGCATCGAGCCCGGGCTGCCACTGCCTGTGGTGATCACCGCCTTTGCCGACAAGAGCTTTACTTTTATCATCAAATCGCCGCCGTCTTCGATTCTGATCAAAAAAGCGGTCAAGATTGACAAAGGCTCAGCGCGTCCGCACACCGACAAGGTTGGCAGGATCACCCGTGCCCAGCTCGAGGAAATCGCCAAGACCAAAATGAAAGACCTGACAGCTGCCGACATGGACGCGGCTGTGCGCACCATCGCCGGCTCGGCCCGTTCGATGGGCGTGACTGTGGAGGGCGTTTAAATGACTCATCTGACAAAAAAACAAAAGACCCAGCAGGGCAAGATCGACAGCAACAAGCTGTACCCCCTGCTCGACGCGCTGGGACTAGTCAAGGAGTTCGCCACAGCCAAGTTCGATGAATCGATCGATGTGGCTGTGCAGCTAGGTATTGACGCTAAAAAATCTGACCAAGTGGTGCGCGGCGCCGTCGTGTTGCCAAATGGAACCGGCAAGACCAAACGGGTTGCCGTTTTTGCGCAGGGCGCAAAGGCTGAAGAAGCGCGAGCAGCAGGCGCCGACATTGTCGGTATGGACGATCTGGCAGCCATGATCAAGGCTGGCAACATGCCGTTTGATGTCGTGATTGCCGCCCCGGATGCCATGCGGGTCGTTGGAACGCTGGGGCAAATTCTTGGTCCCCGTGGCTTGATGCCCAACCCGAAAGTCGGAACGGTGACCCCTGACGTGGCCCTGGCGGTTAAAAATGCCAAGGCGGGGCAGGTGCAGTTCCGCGTCGACAAGGGCGGTATTGTGCACTCCACGATAGGCAGGCGCTCCTTTGACAACGACAAGTTACGCGGGAACCTGGCCGCCTTGGTCGATGCCCTGAGCAAGGCCAAACCGGCGGCCAGCAAAGGCGTTTACCTGCGCAAAGTGGCAGTTTCTTCAACCATGGGCGTAGGCGTACGCGTTGACCTGCAAACAATCGCAGCCTGAAGGCAAAGAATTTGGTGCGCCCGAAAAGGCGCGCCAAGGTGGTGGGCTGTTTGGGCTGCAAAGTCGAAACAGGCCATCCAAGACCGTTGGTGTGCCAGCTCCACTTGTGGGTGCCAGCGCTTAATCAGAAGACAACCAACGCAGATGGCGATCCCGCTGCCCAAGGACCTAGTTCTTGAACAGATGGTCGCTGCAATGTGGCGTACCAGGAGGCTCATGGCCAAGGGGTATATTTTGAAGGAGTAGACCTTGAGTCTTAATCGCAGTGAGAAAGAAGCCGTCATCAGTGATGTGATCGGCCTCGCAGCAAAAGCTCAAACGCTCGTGATGGCGGAATACCGTGGCATCAAAGTCGCGGACATGACCAAATTGCGCACAGCCGCGCGCAGCAACGGAGTGAGCTTGACTGTGTTGAAAAACACACTGGCTCGCCGTGCTGTGGCAGGCAGTGGCTTTGCGGTGGTGTCCGATTTGATGACCGGTCCGCTGATCTATGGCTTCTCTGAAGATGCAGTGGCTGCCGCGCGAGTGGTGTCCGATTTCGCAAAAACCAACGAAAAATTGGTGATACGCGGAGGTGCATTCGCCGGAAAAGCCCTGGATGTGAACGGCGTCAAGCAACTGGCAAGCATTCCCTCCAAAGAGGTTTTGCTGGCGCAGTTGCTGGGCTTGATGCAGTCCCCGATTTCCCGCACCGCACGGGTGCTGGCGGCGATCGCGGAGAAAAAAGGCGCCGGTGCGGCAAGCGAAGCAGCACCAGCAGAGGCTGTCGCGGCCTGATGGCCTGTGGCAAGTTGTAAGCACTATTGTTAGGACATAAAAATGGCATTCGATAAAGACGCATTTTTGACCGCTCTGGACAGCATGACGGTCATGGAACTCAACGAACTGGTGAAAGCCATCGAAGAGAAGTTTGGCGTGAGCGCTGCAGCCATGTCGGCACCCGCCGGTGGCGGTGCGGCGGCGGCCGCTGTGGTGGAAGAACAAACCGAGTTCAATGTGGTGCTGCTGGAAGCCGGCGCCGCCAAGGTCTCGGTCATCAAAGCTGTGCGTGAAATCACTGGCCTGGGCCTCAAAGAAGCCAAAGACCTGGTCGACGGCGCGCCCAAAAATGTGAAAGAAGGCATTGCCAAGGCGGATGCTGAAGCCGCCCTGAAAAAGCTGGTGGATGCTGGTGCCAAGGCCGAACTCAAGTAATTGACGAGGCCCATACCGGGCCGACCCATCGCAATCTGCGGTGGTCGGCCCGGGTGCTTGTTAGAGCACACCGCAAAGCGACATAAACAACGCGCTTTTCAGTGTCTTCTGATCCCGACTGCGGGAGACGCCTTGGTTCGGGTTGCATTCAATGTGCGACCGTCCGCCAAAGATTGGTAGTGGCCAATCGCCAAGAAATATGAAAGCAGGGTACGGGCACGAAAAATTTTCGTGCCCGACTGCCTGATCGCTTTGGTATGACAGTCGACGAGGACCCTCAGGATTCATCAGTCTTTGCCCGGAGATCTCATGGCTTACTCTTACACCGAACGCAAACGCATTCGAAAAAATTTCGGCAATCGTGACAGCGTGCTCGAAATACCCTACCTACTGCAAATGCAAAAAGACGCCTACACAGCGTTTTTGCAAGCCGATGCTGCGCCGAAAAAACGCACCACAGAGGGCTTGCAAGCGGCCTTCGAGGCGGCCTTCCCGATCGTCTCGCACAACGGTTTTGTCGAGATGAAATACCTGGAGTACAACCTGGCCAAACCGGGCTTTGACGTGCGCGAGTGCCAAACCCGCGGACTCACTTACGCGTCGGCCGTGCGCGCCAAGGTGCAGCTGATCATTTATGACCGCGAAGCTTCCACCACCCAAAACAAGGTGGTCAAAGAGGTCAAGGAACAAGAAGTCTACATGGGCGAGGTGCCCCTGATGACCGGCAAGGGCTCCTTCATCATTAACGGAACCGAACGGGTCATCGTGTCCCAGCTGCACCGCTCACCGGGCGTGTTTTTTGAGCATGACAAGGGCAAAACACACAGCTCGGGCAAGCTGCTGTTCTCGGCGCGCATCATCCCTTACCGCGGCTCTTGGCTTGACTTCGAGTTCGACCCCAAAGATATCTTGTATTTCCGGGTTGATCGGCGTCGCAAAATGCCAGTCACCATACTGCTAAAGGCCATCGGTCTGAACCATGAGTCGATTCTTGCCAACTTCTTTGTCAACGACAATTTCCGCCTGATGGACAGCGGGGCGCAGATGGAATTTGTCGCCGAACGGCTGCGTGGCGAAGTGGCCCGCTTTGACATCACCGACAAAAGTGGCAAAGTGGTGGTGGCCAAAGACAAACGGGTCACCGCCCGCCACACCCGAGAGCTCGAGCAATCTGGCACTACCCATGTCAGTGTTCCAGAAGATTTTTTGGTTGGCCGCGTAGTTGCCCGCAGCATTGTTGAGCCCGACACCGGTGAAATCATTGCCAAGGCCAATGAGGAACTGAGCGAGGCATTGCTCAAAAAGCTGCGCGCCAGCGGCGTGCAGGATCTGCCTTGCATCTATACCAACGAGCTCGATCAGGGCGCCTACATATCGCAAACTCTGCGCAGCGATGAAACCGTCGATGAATTTGCCGCCCGGGTAGCGATTTACCGCATGATGCGCCCAGGAGAGCCGCCGACCGAAGACGCGGTGCAAGCGCTTTTTCAGCGCCTCTTCTACAACCCAGACACCTATGATTTGTCCCGTGTAGGGCGCATGAAGTTCAATGCCAAGATGGGGCGCGCCGAGTCCACCGGCCCCATGGTGCTGACCAACGAAGACATTTTGTCAGTCGTCAAAATTCTGGTGGATCTGCGCAACGGCCGTGGCGATGTGGATGACATCGACCATTTGGGTAACCGGCGTGTGCGCTGCGTGGGCGAACTGGCTGAAAACCAGTACCGAACCGGCCTCGCGCGGATAGAAAAAGCTGTCAAGGAACGGCTTGGCCAGGCCGAGCAAGAGCCGCTGATGCCGCACGACCTGATCAACAGCAAGCCAATCTCAGCGGCCTTGAAGGAATTTTTCGGCGCCTCCCAGCTGTCGCAGTTCATGGACCAGACCAACCCCCTGTCCGAGATCACGCATAAGCGTCGCGTCTCGGCCCTTGGGCCGGGTGGATTGACCCGTGAGCGTGCCGGCTTTGAGGTACGCGATGTCCATGTCACGCACTACGGCAGGGTGTGCCCGATTGAGACCCCCGAGGGACCCAACATCGGCCTGATCAATTCCCTGGCCCTGTATGCACGCCTCAATGAGTACGGCTTTATTGAAACGCCTTACCGGCGGGTGATCGACAGCAAGGTCACCATGGTGATCGACTACCTGTCTGCCATCGAGGAGGGCAAGTACGTGATTGCCCAAGCCAATGCAAAGCTGGACAAAAATGGCAAACTGACCGGCGAGCTGATCTCGGCGCGCGAGGCTGGCGAATCCATTTTGGTGGGGGCAGAGCGGGTGCAGTACATGGACGTCTCCCCGGCCCAGATTGTCTCGGTAGCCGCATCGCTGGTGCCATTTTTGGAGCATGACGACGCCAACCGGGCGCTGATGGGCGCCAACATGCAGCGCCAGGCGGTGCCTATTCTGCGGCCTGAAAAAGCCTTTGTTGGGACCGGCATCGAACGGGTTTCGGCAGTTGACTCCGGCACCGTGGTCACCGCCACCCGGGGTGGCGTGGTGGATTATGTCGATGCCACGCGGGTGGTGATACGGGTCAACGACGATGAGGCACAGGCCGGCGAAGTAGGCGTGGATATCTACAACCTGATCAAGTACCAGCGCTCCAACCAAAACACCAACATCCACCAGCGTCCGATTGTCAGGAAGGGCGACCGCCTTGCCAAAGGCGATGTCATCGCCGATGGCGCATCAACCGACCTCGGTGAACTGGCCCTGGGCCAAAACATGTTGGTTGCATTCATGCCATGGAATGGCTACAACTTCGAAGACTCCATCCTCATCAGCGAGCGCGTGGTCGCCGAAGACCGCTACACCTCGATACACATTGAAGAGTTGGTGGTGATGGCCCGCGATACCAAGTTGGGTTCCGAGGAAATCACCCGCGACATCCCCAACCTGAGCGAGCAGCAACTCAACCGGCTTGATGAATCCGGCATCATCTTTGTGGGTGCTGAAGTACAGCCCGGTGACACGCTGGTAGGCAAGGTCACCCCCAAGGGCGAGGCCACGCTGACGCCCGAAGAGAAACTGCTGCGCGCCATCTTTGGTGAAAAGGCCAGCGACGTGAAAGACACCTCTCTTCGAGTCGACCAAGGATCACAGGGCACGGTGATCGACGTGCAGGTTTTCACCCGCGAAGGCATCACGCGCGACCGCCGGGCTCAGCAAATCATTGACGACGAACTCAAGCGCTACCGTCTGGATCTTAATGACCAGTTGCGTATTGTCGAAGCAGACGCTTTTGCCCGTATCGAAAAGCTGCTGCTTGGCAAGGCTGCCAACGGCGGGCCACAAAAGCTTGCCAAGGGCAGCAAGATCGACAAGGCCTACCTCGGCGCGGTGGACCGGTTCCATTGGTTTGACATCCGCCCGGCTGATGAGGATGTGGCGAGCCAGCTCGAGAGCATCAAAAACTCTCTGCAGCAAACCCGCCACAGCTTTGATTTGGCGTTTGAAGAAAAGCGCAAGAAACTTACCCAGGGCGATGAGCTGCCCGCAGGTGTGCTCAAAATGGTCAAGGTGTACCTGGCGGTCAAACGCCGCCTGCAACCCGGCGACAAGATGGCCGGCCGGCACGGCAACAAGGGCGTGGTATCGAAAATCGTTCCAGTTGAAGACATGCCCTACATGGCGGATGGCACGCCCTGCGATATTGTTCTCAATCCTCTGGGCGTGCCCTCGCGGATGAATGTCGGCCAGGTGCTCGAGGTGCATCTGGGCTGGGCCGCCAAAGGCATCGGTCAGCGTATTGGCGACATGCTGCAAGAGCAGGTCAAGATCGCCGAACTGCGCAAGTTTCTTGATGCCCTGTACAACGGTTCGGGCCGCAAAGAGGACATCGGGCAGCTGAGCGATCAGCAGGTACTGGAGATGGCGGGCAACCTCAGCACTGGCGCCACCTTCGCCACTCCGGTTTTTGACGGTGCTTCCGAAGAAGAGATCCGCAGCATGCTCAAGCTGGCCTATCCTGACGAGGCCGTCCGGGCCAAGGGCCTGACAGACACCCGCACCCAGGCCCGGCTGTTTGATGGTCGCAGCGGCGAAGCCTTCGAGCGCCCGACCACGATCGGCTATATGCACGTGCTCAAACTCCACCATTTGGTGGACGACAAGATGCACGCCCGCTCCACCGGCCCCTACAGCCTGGTCACGCAACAACCGCTGGGCGGAAAAGCGCAGTTTGGGGGGCAGCGTTTCGGCGAGATGGAGGTCTGGGCCCTGGAGGCCTATGGCGCTTCATACACCTTGCAGGAAATGCTGACCGTCAAATCCGACGATGTGCAGGGCCGTACCAAGGTCTACGAAAGCATCGTCAAGGGAGAGCACTCGATCGAAGCTGGCATGCCAGAGTCCTTCAATGTGCTGGTTAAGGAAATACGCTCGCTCGGTATTGACATCGAACTCGAACGTTCCTGATGTTTTGCGCGCCAGCCGGCTTGCAACGCAAGCTCGGCCGCAGTCAACAGATTAACTAGGAAATAGCGTCATGAAATCATTACTCGACCTGTTCAAGCAGTTCACCCCCGATGAGCATTTCAGTGCCATCAAAATCGGCATGGCTTCGCCCGAGAAGATCCGGTCATGGTCTTTCGGCGAAGTCAAAAAGCCAGAGACCATCAACTACCGCACCTTCAAGCCGGAACGCGATGGTCTTTTTTGTGCCAAGATCTTTGGCCCCATCAAAGACTATGAATGCCTGTGTGGCAAATACAAACGCCTCAAGCATCGCGGCGTGATTTGCGAGAAATGTGGCGTTGAAGTGACCCAGACCAAAGTGCGACGCGAACGCATGGGACACATCGACCTGGCCGCCCCCTGCGCGCACATCTGGTTCCTGAAGTCTCTGCCAAGTCGGCTTGGCCTGGTGCTTGACATGACACTGCGCGACATCGAGCGGGTGCTGTATTTCGAAGCTTATGTCGTCACTGACCCCGGCATGACTCCGCTGAAAAAGTTCAGCATCATGTCGGAAGATGAGTTTGACGCCAAGTTCAAGGAACACGGCGACGAGTTCCAGGCCAAGATGGGCGCAGAGGGCATCAAGGATTTGCTGCATGGCCTGGACATCGAAGGCTCGATTGAAAAACTGCGCAATGACCCGAGTGGCTCAGAGCTAAAAATCAAAAAGAACACCAAGCGCCTCAAGCTGCTTGAGGCTTTCAAAAAGTCGGGTATCAAACCCGAGTGGATGGTGCTCAATGTGCTGCCGGTGCTGCCGCCGGACCTGCGTCCGTTGGTGCCGCTGGACGGCGGTCGCTTTGCAACATCAGACCTCAATGACCTGTACCGCCGCGTGATCAACCGCAACAGCCGACTGCGCCGTTTGCTCGAGCTCAAGGCGCCCGAGATCATCGCCCGCAACGAAAAACGCATGCTGCAGGAATCGGTCGACTCCCTGCTCGACAACGGCCGCCGCGGAAAGGCCATGACCGGCGCCAACAAGCGCGCGCTCAAGTCCTTGGCAGACATGATTAAAGGCAAGAGCGGACGTTTCCGCCAGAACCTGCTGGGCAAACGGGTCGATTACTCGGGTCGCTCGGTGATTGTGGTCGGGCCAACACTCAAACTGCACCAGTGCGGTTTGCCTAAATTGATGGCGCTGGAGTTGTTCAAGCCCTTCATCTTTGCCCGTCTGGAGACCATGGGCATAGCCACCACCATCAAGGCGGCTAAAAAAGAGGTGGAGTCCGGCACGCCGGTGGTTTGGGACATCCTTGAAGAGGTGATCAAAGAGCATCCGGTCATGCTCAACCGCGCGCCCACGCTGCACCGCCTGGGAATCCAGGCCTTCGAGCCTATCCTGATCGAAGGCAAAGCAATCCAGTTGCACCCACTGGTCTGCGCGGCATTCAATGCCGACTTTGACGGCGACCAGATGGCCGTGCATGTGCCCCTGTCGGTTGAAGCCCAGATGGAATGCCGCACCCTGATGCTGGCTTCCAACAATGTGCTGTTCCCTTCTAATGGCGAGCCCTCCATCGTGCCTTCGCAAGACGTGGTGTTGGGTCTGTACTACACCACCCGCGAGCGCACCAATGGCAAGGGAGAGGGGCTGATTTTTTCTGATATCGGCGAGGTGCAGCGCGCTTTTGATGCGGGCGAAGTCGAGCTCAACTCGCGCGTCAATGTGCGCCTGACCGAGTATGCCAAGGACAAGGAAACCGGCGAATTTGTCAGCAGCACCCAGCTCTGGGAAACCACCGCCGGGCGGGCTTTGTTGTCAGAAATTTTGCCCAAGGGGCTGCCTTTTTCTAACCTCAACAAGGCGCTCAAGAAGAAGGAAATCTCCAAGCTGATCAATGTCTCTTTCCGCAAATGCGGGCTTAAAGAGACGGTGGTGTTTGCCGACAAACTGCTGCAGGCCGGTTTTCACCTTGCCACCAAGGCTGGAATCTCGATTTGTATCGACGACATGCTGGTGCCCCCAGAAAAACCCGAGATCATCAACCGCGCTCAAAAAGAGGTCAAGGAGATCGAGCAGCAGTATGTCTCGGGCCTGGTCACGGCTGGCGAGCGCTACAACAAGGTGGTCGATATTTGGGGTAAATCTGGCGACGAAGTCTCCAAGGTGATGATGGCTCAGCTCTCTAAAGAAATGGTCACGGACCGCCATGGCAAACTGGTCGCGCAGGAATCGTTCAACTCCATCTACATGATGGCCGACTCTGGTGCGCGTGGCTCTGCCGCACAGATACGGCAGGTAGCGGGCATGCGTGGCCTGATGGCCAAGCCCGATGGCTCGATCATCGAGACCCCGATCACCGCCAATTTCCGTGAAGGCCTCAATGTGCTCGAGTACTTCATCTCCACCCACGGTGCCCGCAAAGGCCTGGCTGATACAGCCCTCAAAACTGCCAATTCGGGTTACCTGACCCGCCGCTTGGTGGACGTGACCCAGGACCTGGTGGTGACCGAACAAGACTGCGGCACCCACGATGGCGCGCTGATGAGAGCTATTGTCGAAGGCGGCGAGGTCATTGAATCGCTGCGCGACCGGATTTTGGGCCGAACCGCTGCCGACGACATTCTGCATCCCGAAAACCGCTCGGTGTTGGTCCTGGCTGGCACCATGCTTGACGAAGACCTGATCGAAGAGATGGAACTCGCTGGTGTCGATGAAGTCAAGGTCCGCACCGCGCTCAACTGCGAAACCCGCTTTGGCGTATGCGCCAAATGCTATGGCCGTGATCTGGGCCGGGGCGGTCTGGTCAACGGTGGTGAGGCGGTTGGCGTGATCGCCGCCCAGTCCATTGGCGAGCCCGGCACACAACTCACCATGCGCACCTTCCATATCGGCGGTGCGGCCTCCCGGGCTGCTATCGCTGCCAGCGTCGAGGCCAAGTCCAATGGCAGCATCGGGTTCAACCCGACCATGCGCTATGTGACCAACGGCAAAAAAGAACTGGTGGTGATTTCCCGCTCTGGCGAGATCGTCATACATGCCGAACATGGCCGGGAGCGTGAACGCCACAAGGTGCCTTACGGCGCAGTGCTGACAATCAAGGCAGATCAGGCCATCAAGTCCGGCATGATTCTGGCCAACTGGGATCCGCTGACCCGGCCCATCATCACCGAGTTCGCAGGCAAAATCAATTTCGAGAACCTCGAAGAGGGCTTGACCGTGGCGCGCCAGGTCGACGAGGTAACCGGCCTGGCCACGCTGGTAGTGATCGACCCCAAACGCCGTGGCGCTGCCAAGGTGGTACGCCCGCAGGTCAAGCTGATTGACGCATCAGGCAAAGAGGTCAAGATCCCCGGCACCGACCACTCAGTCACGATTGGCTTCCCCGTGGGCGCCCTGGTACAGGTGCGTGACGGGCAGGAGGTGGGGCCCGGCGAAGTGCTGGCCCGCATCCCCATCGAAGGCCAGAAAACCCGGGACATCACCGGTGGCTTGCCCCGCGTGGCTGAACTCTTCGAGGCCCGCTCGCCCAAAGACAAGGGCGTGCTTGCCGAGATGACCGGAACCGTCTCATTTGGCAAAGAGACCAAAGGCAAAATCCGCCTGCAAATCACCGATCCCGAGGGCGCTGTCTGGGAAGAACTTGTGCCCAAAGAGAAAAACATCCTGGTCCACGAAGGCCAGGTTGTCAACAAAGGTGAGAGTGTGGTGGACGGCCCGGCCGATCCGCAAGACATTCTGCGCCTGCTGGGCGCGGAAGAACTGGCGCGCTATATTGTTGACGAGGTGCAAGACGTGTACCGCTTGCAGGGCGTGAAAATCAACGACAAGCACATCGAGGTGATTGTTCGCCAAATGCTGCGCCGGGTGGTGGTGGAGAACGCCGGCGAGTCTAATTACATCAATGGTGAGCAGGTGGAGCGTTCGGAGATGCTCAACACCAATGACGCCTTGCGCGCCGAAGGCAAGATTGCCGCCACCTTCACCAACCTGTTGCTGGGCATCACCAAAGCATCGCTGTCGACCGACAGTTTCATCAGCGCAGCCTCTTTCCAGGAGACCACGCGGGTGCTGACCGAGGCTGCCATCATGGGCAAGCGAGACGAGTTGCGTGGCCTGAAGGAAAACGTGATTGTCGGGCGTCTGATTCCGGCTGGCACGGGCTTGGCATACCACGAAGCCCGCAAAGTGCGCGAGAACATGGACGATGCCGAGCGCCGCGCCATTGCCGATGCCGAGGCCGCCGAATTGGCAGACTCGGCACAGGCCAGCGAAGGTGCTGTTGCAGAATAAGGGCAGGCTGACACACCTGCTCTACCGCAAAAGCTAGCGCCCCAAGCCCCGGTGCAAACCGACCTGTGGCGCCAGTTGCAATCGGTGGCGACCCTGCTTCAAGCCGTTCGTGGCGGCAGTTCGGCCACCGCGGCACTGGGAAAGCTGGCGCCCGAGTCTCGTCCCGGTGTGCAGGCGCTGAGCTTCACTGTGCTGCGGTTCTTGGGCCGGGCGCAGGCGCTGCGGCAATTGCTTGCCAGCAAAACCCCGCCACCCGCAGCAGACGCGCTGCTGTGTACCGCATTGGCGCTAGCCTGGCAGGACCAAGGCGCCCCTTACGAGGCCTTTACCCTGGTTAACCAAACCGTGGAGGCGGCCAAGCGGGGCGCCTCCACCCAGGCGCAGGCGGGTTTCATCAATGCCTGTCTGCGCCGCTTCTTGCGCGAGCGCGAGGCCCTGGTGGCCAGCACCCAAACACAGGCGCAAGCGCTCTGGAACCACCCCCTGTGGTGGATTGATCGCCTGCGCAAAGACTGGCCTGATTGCTGGCAGGACATTCTTGCGGCCAACAATGTCGCCGCGCCCATGACGCTGCGGGTAAACCTGCGCAAGACCAGCGTGGCGTCTTTTTTACAGACTCTGGCAACAGCCGGCATGCCGGCCTGGGCAGCCGGCCAGGCCGGCGTGATCTTGCGCCAAGCCCAGCCGGTGCAAGCCCTTCCCGGCTTTGCCGAGGGCCTGTTCTCGGTGCAAGACCTGGCTGGGCAAATGGCTGCCAGCAGCCTGCTCTCGGGTTTAAGCGGCTCGGGCCGACTGCGGGTGCTGGACGCCTGCGCGGCACCTGGCGGCAAAACAGCCCACCTGCTGGAAATCGCGGACTGCGAGCTCACAGCCTTGGATATAGACCCGCTGCGCTGCGAATCTATTCACCAAAATTTGCAACGCTTGAGCTTGCAAGCGCGGGTGCTGGCGGCAGACGCTGGCGCGGTGCACAGTTGGTGGGATGGCCAAGCCTTTGATGCCATCTTGCTCGACGCCCCTTGCACGGCCTCGGGCATCGTGCGCCGCCACCCTGATGTCAGGTGGCTGCGCCGCCCAAGCGATATTGCGCAGCTCAGCGCCATCCAGGCGCGCCTGCTCAAGGCCCTGTGGCCCACCCTCAAACCGGGCGGCCGGCTGCTCTACAGCACCTGTTCGGTTTTCCGCGCTGAAGGGGAGGATCAGGTCCAAACGTTTCTTGCAAACAACACCGCAGCGGCCTTGCTGCCGTCTGCCGGGCATTTGCTGCCCTCATTGCACTCAGACCAGACGGCCGTCCCGGACAATCAGCACCGTGAACACGATGGTTTTTATTACGCATTGCTGCAAAAGCGGCTGGCATAAGGGTCTGGGCTGGCTGGTGGCCGCAGTGCTTCTGTGTACCGGCGCGGGTCTGGGGCCGGCCTGGGCGGCAAGCACCGAACTTGCACAATTGCAAGTGGAGCGCTCTGGTGAGTCGGTACTCCTGTCCGCCAGCGTCCGGTTTGAGCTGCCTGGCGCGGTAGAAGAGGCGCTGCTCAAAGGCATCCCGGTCATCTTTGTGGCCGAGGCCGATGTGTTCCGCGAGCGCTGGTACTGGACCAATAAAAAGGTGCTCAGCGCCCAGCGGCACATGCGCCTAGCCTACCAGGCCTTGACCCAACGCTGGCGTCTGAACATCGCATCCGGCCCTATCACGGTGACTGGCATGGGCATGGCGCTGACGCAGAACTTTGACAGCCTGGCCGATGCCTTGGCTGCGGTGCAGCGCGTATCGCGCTGGAAAATCGCCGAGGCTAGCGAGCTCGAGCCCAACCAAGCGCACAACGTGGCATTTCGTTTCCGCCTGGATGTATCGCAACTGCCCCGCCCCCTGCAGATCGGCACACTCGGAGACCCTGACTGGGACATCAGCGCCGCGGCCAGCCGGGCGATGACCGAGGCTGGCAAATGAGGCTTGCCCGCCCCCTGCGCTGGACCCTGGGGCTTGGGCTCGCCGTGGTGGTTTCGATGGGCTTGGTATTGCTTTTTTTACTCACCCAGGCCACCACCAACCGCGACATGTACGAGAGCAATTACGCACGCCTGTTTGTTCTCAATATGGTCGTGGCCGGCCTGCTCCTGTGCGCTATCGCCTGGATCGCTTACCGCCTTCTGGCACGTTTGCGGCAGGGGAAATTTGGCAGCCGGCTGCTGCTCAAACTGGCGGCTGTTTTTGCCCTTGCCGGCTTTGCGCCCGGCCTGCTGATTTACGTGGTCTCCTATCAGTTTGTGTCGCGCTCCATCGAGAGTTGGTTCGATGTCAAGGTTGAAGGCGCGCTTGAGGCCGGCCTGAACCTGGGCCGCGTGACGCTTGAAACCCTCTCCAGCGACCTGTCAAACAAGGCCAAGGGGGCAGCGGCACAAATCGCTGACCTGCCCGACGCCAGTGTCACGCTGCCACTGGAGCGGGCGCGCGAGCAGTTGGGCGTGCGTGACCTGTCCCTGTGGGGTGCCGCCGGGCAGCCAATTGCTGCGGCAGGCCAATCCCAATACCAGCTCAATCTTGACCGGCCCACTGCCCAACAACTGCGCAAAGCGCGGGCACAGCGGTCCATCACCTGGACTGAAGGGCTAGAAGATGCCCAACCCGGGGCGAGCACAGAGGCCCGCCTGAAGGCTTTGGTGCTGGTCTCCAGCAGCAATCTGCGCACACTCGCAGAGCCCAGGTTTCTCATGGTCACGGTCGCCATGCCGCCAACGCTGGCCGCCAATGCGCTGGCAGTCACCGGGGCCTACCGCGAATACCAGGAGCGCGCCCTAGCCCGGGAGGGGCTCAAGCGCATGTACATAGGCACGCTCACATTAACCCTGTTTTTAGCGATTTTTGGCGCCGTGCTGCTGGCCGTCTTGCTGGGGGGGCAAATTACGCGCCCGCTGCTGCTGCTCGCGGACGGCGTGCGCCAGGTGGCTGCTGGAGACCTCACGCCAAAAACCTTTTTGCAAGGCCGCGACGAACTCGGTGGCTTGACCCGCTCCTTTGCGCAAATGACGCAGCAACTCGCCGATGCCCGCCAAGCGGTTGAGTCGAGCATGGGGCAGGTGGACGCTGCGCGCGCGAATTTGCAAACCATTCTGGACAACCTTACCGCCGGGGTGGTGGTACTCGATGTAGCCGGGCGCATCCTTTCCTCCAACCCTGGCGCCACCCGAATTTTGCGTGTGCCCCTGGCCGCCAATGTGGGCAGCAAACTGTCTGACATGGCAGGCCTTGCAGCTTTTGCCGGCCAGGTACAGACCCAATTTGATTCATTCCTGGGCGCCCGCCACGAGCGCGGTATGGATCACTGGCAGCAATCTTTTGAGCTCGGTGGTGCCACGCAGCGGCAGGCCGGACGGCCGGACGATGAGACGCTGACGCTGGTGGCCCGGGGTGCCGAACTGCCAGACAGCGCCCGCCTGCTGGTGTTTGATGATATTTCTGAAATCGTCTCGGTACAGCGGGCCCAGGCCTGGGGCGAGGTAGCCCGCCGACTGGCCCACGAAATCAAAAACCCGCTCACCCCCATCCAGTTGTCGGCGGAACGCCTAGAGCACAGACTTGCTGAAAAATTGGAGCCGGCCGATCAAGCCCTGCTGAGCAAATCGGTCAAGACCATCGTCGACCAGGTGGACGCCATGAAGCGCTTGGTTAACGAATTTCGAGACTATGCACGTCTGCCCGCAGCCGAGCTCAAGCCTATTGACCTCAATGCACTGGTGGCCGACGTGATGCAGCTCTACGCCACTGAGACAAACACCGTACCCATTCACACCGAAACAGACCCGGCCTGCCAAAAAATCTTGGGCGATGCCCAGCAACTCAGGCAGGTATTGCACAACTTGCTGCAAAACGCGCTCGACGCAACCGAGTCGAGCGGCCATGTGGGTGCGGCCAGCGCAGTGTCCATCAAGACCCAGTGGCTCGCTGCAAGCCGGCGCGTCAGGTTAAGCGTGCTCGACTGCGGCACCGGCTTTCCCGAACACATACTCAAGCGTGCCTTTGAGCCCTATGTCACCACCAAGACCAAGGGCACCGGCCTGGGCCTGGCCGTGGTGAAGAAAATTGCCGATGAGCACCACACCCGGGTAGACATCATGAACCGCATGGTCAACGGTCAGCCGGCAGGCGCACAAGTGTCGTTATCATTCGCCACTGACAACGCAGAACCGGCCCAGCCGCTTGGCCCGGTCACATCCCAAGAAACGGTCTGAATCATGGCGAACATTCTGGTGGTCGACGACGAGCTCGGCATCCGCGACCTGTTGTCCGAAATCCTCAACGACGAAGGCCACCAAGTCGAGGTGGCAGAAAATGCGGCGCAAGCCCGCGCAGCCCGCCAAAAAGAGCGCCCTGACCTGGTGTTGCTCGACATCTGGATGCCCGACACCGACGGCGTCACCCTGCTCAAAGAGTGGTCCTCCAGCGGCGCGCTCACCATGCCCGTCATCATGATGAGCGGACACGCCACCATAGACACCGCTGTTGAGGCTACCAAAATCGGCGCATCGGCTTTTCTGGAAAAACCCATCACCCTGCAAAAACTCCTCAAAGCCGTGGAGCAGGGGCTTTCGCGCGGCACCGCCGCTCGTCCCGGGCGGCCCTCAGGTCTGGTGCAAATGAGTGCGGTGGTGGCGAGCATGATGGCCGCCACCCCGGCCGCCGCGCCCGACCCAGCCAGCCAATGCCAGCAGACCTTCATGCTCGACAAGCCCCTGCGAGACGCACGCGATGAATTCGAGAAAGCCTACTTCGAGTACCACCTGAGCCGGGAAAGCGGCTCCATGACCCGGGTTGCAGAGAAAACCGGCCTGGAGCGCACCCACCTGTACCGCAAGCTCAAGCAACTCGGCGTCGACCTCAGCAAGGGCCGCCGCAGCGCCGCCTGAGGCAGGGCAGCCTGAGCCAAAACATCTTGGTCCCGGTCGCCCCGCAGCGCGAGCGACTCAGCATTTGTTGCCGGCTGCATCAAGGCGATGTTCCGAACTCAGTTCCTAGTTTGAGTCGGTAGCCAGGATGTTAGTGCGACAGAACCCTAACTTAGCACCCCCTGCGCCCGCAAGCCAGCTACGGCCTCGGCCGCCAGCCCGAGCTCGGCCAGCACCTCGTCGGTGTGTTCACCCAGCATGGGCGGAGCCCGGCGCAGCACCGGCGGTGTAGCGCCCAGGCGCAGGGGGCTTGCCACGCTTGCTATGGATTCAATGTTGCTCTGCTTTGTGGTCGCCGGGCTCAGCGGCTGGCTAACCCTCAAGGCGCGAGACAGCACCTGCGCGTCGGCAAAGGCCTGACCGATGTCGTTGATGGCGCCGCAAGGCACGGCCTTGTCTTCCAGCAGCGCAATCCAGGCGGCGGTGCTGCGGGTGCGGGTGGCGGCCTCCATGGCCGGGATCAGCGCGCTGCGGTGTTGCACGCGCAGGGTGTTGCTGGCGTAGCGGGCATCGGCCGCCCACTCGGGGTGGCCTGCCGCCTGGCAGAAGCGGGCAAACTGGCCGTCATTGCCAATGGCCAGCAGCATGGCGCCGTCGGCGGTGGGGAAGTCTTGGTAGGGCGCCAGGCTGGGGTGGCTGTTGCCCATGCGTTGCGGCACGGCGCCGGTGTTCAAAAAGCCACCCGCCTGGTTGGCCAGGATCGCCATGCCGACATCGAGCAGCGCCATGTCAATGTGCTGGCCCTCGCCGGTGCGGTGCCGCACCTCGATGGCAGCCAAAATGGCGCTGCAGGCATAGACACCGGTGAACAGGTCAGTCAGCGCCACGCCCACGCGCAGCGGGCCGCCGCCGGGCGCCTCGTCGGCCCGGCCGGTGATGCTCATCATGCCGCTCATGGCCTGGATCATCAGGTCGTAGCCGGCGCGCGGCGCGTAAGGCCCATCCTGGCCGAAACCGGTGATCGAGCAGTAAATCAGGCGCGGGTTCAAGGCCTTCAGGCTGTCGTAGTCCAGCCCGTACTGCGCCAGGCCGCCGACCTTGAAGTTCTCCACCAGCACATCGCTCTGCAAGGCCATCTGGCGGATCAGCGCCTGGCCTTGGGGCTGCGCCATGTCGATCGCCACCGAGCGTTTGTTGCGGTTGCAGGCGGTGAAATAGGCTGCTTGGTCGGTGTCCTGCCCCTGCGCATCCTGTAAAAAGGGCGGACCCCAGTGTCGGGTGTCGTCCCCCGCACCAGGCCGCTCGACCTTGACCACGTCGGCCCCCAGGTCAGCCAGCATCTGGGTGCACCAGGGTCCGGCGAGCACGCGGGACAGGTCCAACACCTTGATGTGGGGCAGGGCGCCTTGGTTGGGGCTAGTGGTCATGGTTTACGCCCTATTCTTTCATCCGTTGGGTTCGTACCGTCCGCTGTTCGCATTTGGCGGAGTTTGTGCCTGCCCCGCCCACCCGCTCGAAACTCTACGGGGTGTGGCGGGCCCGCCGATTTCTGCGCGTTTGGCAGTATGAGGCGGGCCCGCCACACCCCGTAGCGCCACCCGCACCAACGCACGGGCACAAAATCATCAAATTCAGTTGGCAAACGCCGCAATCCCCGTCTGCGCCCGGCCCAGAATCAGGGCGTGGATGTCGTGCGTGCCTTCGTAGGTGTTGACCACCTCCAGGTTCACCAGGTGGCGCGCCACGCCGTAAGAGTCAGAAATGCCGTTGCCGCCCATCATGTCGCGCGCCAGGCGGGCGATGTCGAGCGCCTTGCCGCAGCTGTTGCGCTTGAGGATGGAGGTGATCTCCACTGCGGCTGTGCCCTCGTCCTTCATGCGGCCCAGGCGCAGGCAGCCTTGCAGGCCGAGTGCGATCTCGGTTTGCATGTCGGCCAGTTTTTTCTGGATCAGCTGGTTGGCAGCCAAGGGTCGGCCAAACTGCTTGCGGTCCAGTGTGTACTGGCGCGAACGCAGCCAGCAGTCTTCAGCCGCGCCCAAAGCGCCCCAGGCGATGCCGTAGCGCGCTGAATTGAGGCAGGTGAACGGGCCTTTGAGACCCTGCACCTCGGGAAAGGCGTTGTCTTCGGGGCAGAACACGCCCTCCATCACGATCTCGCCGGTGATGCTGGCACGCAAGCCAACCTTGCCGTGGATGGCCGGGGCCGACAGGCCGGCCATGCCTTTTTCCAGCACAAAGCCGCGGATGGGACCGACCTGACCACCCTCGGACACCTCTTTGGCCCAGACCACGAACACGTCGGCAATCGGGCTGTTGGAGATCCACATCTTGCTGCCCGAGAGCTTGTAGCCGCCGGCCACCTTGTGGGCGCGGGTGGCCATGGAATTGGGGTCAGAGCCGTGGTCGGGCTCGGTCAGGCCAAAGCAGCCGATCCATTCGCCGGTGGCCAGCTTGGGCAGGTATTTCTGGCGTTGACCCTCGGTGCCGAACTCAAAAATGGGCAGCATCACCAGCGAACTCTGCACGCTCATCATCGAGCGGTAGCCGGAATCAACCCGCTCCACCTCGCGCGCGATCAGGCCGTAGGCCACGTAGTTCAGGCCGGGGCCGCCATAGGCCTCGGGGATGGTGGGGCCGAGCAGGCCAAGCTCGCCCATCTCGCGGAAGATGCCCACGTCGGTCTTTTCGGCGCGAAAGGCCTCGGTCACCCGCGGCAGCAGCTTGTCCTGGCAGTAGGCGGCGGCGGCATCGCGCAGCATGCGCTCCTCGTCGCTGAGCTGGCTGTCCAGCAGAAAAGGGTCTTGCCAGTTGAAGGCGGGGTGGGCCATAAACAGTCTTTCAGGTTAGGTCGCAAGTAGCGCCCACCAAGGAGCGCTTCTGCAGCGGATGGTAGTGCCAAGTGGCCACCAGCACAAACCATGGTTTTTCATTCAGACATGCGACTTTGTAATATTTGGCGCAAGCGAGGGGCTCCTGCTGGTTCGCCAACTCATGGTGCTGGGACTAGGCCAGGCAAGTGCAACTTCATGTCGGGCAGCTGCCGGGCAGCCCCGGGCGCGGGGTCGCCGGTCTGGGCGCATAGGCCGGGTTTAGTGTTTGGGCGCTGCCGCGGCAGCTGGCTTTTTATCGTCTTTTGCGTCAGGCTTTTTATCGTCCTTGGCCTCGACTTTTTTGTCATCCGGATTTGGTTTCACCATTTTGATCCGGCAGGTCTTTTTAATGCTTTGCTCGGCCTTGGTTTTGACCTCGACTTCGGTGCAGACCTTTTCAACCTTGTAGGCCAAAGCCAGCGGCGCCGATGCCAGGCTGGAGATGCCTGCTGCGAGCCAAAGCCCCAAGTGCCTTGCGCCGTAAGTCTGTAGAAAATTGCGGTTCAAACAAGCTCCTGCCTAGCCAAAGGTGGTTCGCTTCGGAGTCTGCGCCACTTTTTTTCGGGTGTCAACAAATCAGGGCTAAAGGGCTAAAACCCCGGGACTTTCCGCCCCAGAGGCGAGATCATCAATAATCCACATAACATGATCAAACTATTTCACCAACAACTATTGGGCAGCGCGCTGCTGTTGACTGTTTGCCAGGCCATGGCCATTGAGGAACCAAAATTTGCCCTTCTGTCCAAAGAGGGGGCGATCGAGTTGCGGCAGTACGCGCCTTTTTTGATCGCTGAAACCGTGGTTGAGGGGGATATGGACGAGGCCTCCAACCGCGGCTTCAGGCTGATCGCAGATTTTATATTTGGCAATAACCAGGCCGCAGGCGAATCGGGCAGTTCGGCCAAAATTGCCATGACTGCGCCGGTGACAGTGGCGCCAGATGCCCCCGCGCAAAAAATTGCCATGACCGCTCCGGTGACCATCGCCGCGGTTGAGTCGGCGACCAATCCGATGGCCGCACGGCGTTGGCGCATTCACTTTGTGATGCCCAGCGAATACTCGCTGGCGACCCTGCCCAAACCAAAGAATAGCGCCGTGACAATTCGGGAGGTGCCAGCCAAACAGTTCGCGGTATTGAGCTACTCTGGTTTCAATACCGAGTCCAAGGTGCAGCAACGCACTGCCGAGTTGTTGAATTGGGTCAAGGCAAAAAACCTCAACCCACTCGGACCGCCCCAGTTATCGCGCTACGACCCGCCTTGGACGCTGCCGATGTGGCGTCGAAACGAGATCATGGTGGAACTGCCCACGCCCTGATCAGAGCACCAACAACAACGCCATCACACGCCGCTACCACCATGATCAAGCAAGCCCTGAATGTTTTGGGCACCGCACTGCGGCCCTGCTCTTTTGACCCGCTGACCGGCTTTTACCGAGACGGCTGCTGCAACACCGACATCGAAGACCATGGCACCCATGTGATTTGCGCGGTGATGACTGACGAATTTTTGCAGTTCTCCAAAATGCGCGGCAATGACCTGAGCACAGCCCGGCCCGAGTACGGCTTTGCCGGCCTGCAAGCTGGCGATCACTGGTGTCTGTGCGCCCTGCGCTGGCGGGAGGCTTTCTCAGCTGGTCTGGCGCCCGAGGTGGTGTTGGAGAGCACCCATGCCAAGGCGCTTGAGGTGGTCAGCATAGAGCAGCTGCGGGAATATGTGGCGCAGTGAGCGGCCGCCGTGCGAAGAAAAATCCCCAGCCTGCAGGCCCTGGCCTGTTTTGATGCCGCCGCCCGGCACCAAAGCTACACCCGCGCCGCGCAAGAGCTGGCGCTGACGCAGGGCGCCGTGTCGCGCCAGATCGGCGCGCTAGAGGCTTTTGTCGGTGTGGCGCTGTTCCAGCGCACGCGCCATGGCGTGGCCCTGACCGCGCGGGGCGCCGAGTACGCCTTGCAGGTGGCCAGCCGGTTGCAGGGGCTAGAGCAAGACACACTGGACGTGATGGCCGGCCAGGGCGGCGGCTGCGGCGTGCAGCTGGCCGCAGTGCCCACCTTTGCCACGCGATGGCTGATCCCGCGGCTGCCGGCACTGGCCGCCGTCCACCCCGAGCTGACGGTGCACATCGAAACCCGCACCCGGCCCTTTTTGTTTGCCGACACCGCGTTTGACGCCGCGCTATATGCCGGCACCGCCGAGCAGGTTGCCAACTGGGCTGGCACCCGGGCCCTGCGCCTGCTGACCGAGGACATGGTGCCGGTGTACAGCCCGGCCTTGGCCAAAGCACTGGCCTTGCGGCGGCCGCTGGCGCCCCAGGCGATTGCCACGCTGCCGCTGCTGCAGCAAAGCACCCGCCCCACTGCCTGGCGCCAATGGTTTGAGGCCGCCGGCGTGGCCGCACCCATGGCTTTGAGCGGACCGCGTTACGAGTTGTTTTCCATGACCGCCGCCGCCGCCGCGCAGGGTCTGGGCTTGGCGCTGGTGCCAAGCCTGCTGGTAGAGGCCGAACTGGCCCGCGGCGAACTGGTGGTGGCCTGCGACCAGGTGCTGCCTGGCGACCGGGCCTACTATCTGGTGCAACCCGAGCGGGGCGATGAGCGACCGGCGCTGGGCTGGTTCAAAGCTTGGCTGCGAGAGGCAGTACGGTAGGCAGCCACCTCAGTCCCTTAGACGCCATAACAGGGCTGAATGCACGTGTTGCGCTGACCAGGCCTTGGGTCGACTCGCAACGAAACCATGCAATACATCCACTTGATGAATAAAATACATGGATGAGTAAGCGACTAGCGCGACCGAGATTAACTGAACTTCTGGCCCAGTTTGCGACCATGGCGCTCCTGGGTCCCCACCATGCGCAGGGCGGCCAACGGCGAAACCTGCAGCTTTCTACATGACGGCGACGCCGTTGCGCTGGGCGCCTGGTGCGAGCGGCCTGGTGCGGTGCGCATCGGCTTTGGCACGGCGCGTGGCGAAGTGCTGCCGGCGCTGGGCTGAACCCAATTGAAAACCCTGGCCACGCCTGTTCACGCACCCCTGCGGCAACATCCGATCTCGGCCCTGGCCCGACTGGGCCGCTGGCTGACGCTGGCCCTGGTGCTGGCCTGGCCCGCCAGTGCCTGGTTGCAAACCGCCGCTACGCCTGCCTGTGCATTGGTGCTGATGCACGGCAAATGGGGCGGGCCGCAGGGCCTGGCCCTGTTTGCCAGCAAACTGGAGCCCGCTTGCCATGTGGTGCTGCTGGAGATGCCCTGGTCGGGCCGGCGCGCCTACGACCAACCCTATCCAATGGCACTCAAGGAAATCAGCGCCCGGGTGCAAACGCTGCGCGGCCAGGGCTACCGGCAGGTGCTGGTGGGCGGGCAGAGCTTTGGCACCAACGCCGCTCTGGCCTACATGGCTGAGGTAGGCGACGCCGACGGCGTGCTGGCCTTGGCGCCCGGCCACTCGCCGCGCGTGATGTACCAGCAGGGCATGGGCCGGGCCGAGGTGGACCAGGCCCGCACCCTGGTGGCCGCCGGCCAGGGCGCACAAGCGCTGACGATCAACGACATGAACCAGGGCCGACGGCGCAACATGACCATGAGCGCCGAGACCCTGCTGAGCTACTTTGACCCGGACGGCCTGGGCCACATGCCCAAGACCAGCGCCAACTTCAAAAAAGCCGTGCCGGTGCTGTGGGTGATCGGAACCCAGGACCCGTTGTACCCGGCAGGCGAGGCTTTTGCCTTTGCCAAGCTGCCCGCACACGCCAAGAGCCGCTACCTGGTGGTGGACGCCGGCCACGGCAATACGCCCGAAGTGGCCACTGCCGGCGTGATTGAGTGGCTCAAAGGGCTGGAATAGCGACCGACTTGTGCCTGCTGTCAGGGCGCCCTGGTTGACAATGCCGGCCACACGCTGGAGCCCCCGCCATGAAATGGAAGATGTCCGACAAGTCACTGTTTGCGCTGCTGCTGCGCTCGCCCTGGTGGATCAGCATCGCTGTGTTTGCGGGCTTTGCCATGCTGGCGCGCGCCCTGCTGCCACCCGCTTATGTGTGGGCTGGCCTGTTTGGTGGCCTGCCGTTTCTGGTGATTGGGCTGATCGCGGCGCGGCGGCAGTGGCTGGCGCCCAAACCCGCGCAGCTGGCGCAGCAACTGGAGCGTCTTAGCACGATGGCCTGGCGCGACTTTGCCCAGGCCCTGACCGAGGCCTACACCCGGCAAGGCTTTGTGGTGACCGCCTTTGAGGGCTTGGGCGCCGACCTGCAGTTGGTCAAGGCTGGCCGCACCACACTGGTCAGCTGCAAACGCTGGAAAGCGGCCAAGCTGGGGATTGAGGCCCTGCGCGAACTGGTGGCAGCGCGGCAGCGCCAGGACGCCTCGCTCTGCACCTGCATCACCCTGGGCCAGCTCGCCGACACGGCGCACACTTATGCGAAAGCTGAGGCGGTGCAGGTAATCGACGCCGAGGCGCTTGCCACTCTAATGCTCAAATAAGCTGAAGCCCTCGTATTTATTGACGATGGAGCTACGAAACGAATAGCAAATTGAAAACTGCCAGGGCGCATTCACCGCTGCGGTCCTTTTTCTGGAGGGGTGATGCCCTGCACAGCCCGCACAGTCAAAAAATTCCAATACTCCTGCCTCAGCTGTGTTCAACCGGCCCCCAAGGTCTGTGGCAGGGCGCTTGAGCCGGCTTGTCTGGGCCCACGGTGGAGTTGTTGGGGAAGTAGCGGCCCGATGCCAGGGCCAAGAAGGTCGTGATGGACCGCTGATCTGCTGTCACCACACGGCTGCTTGAGCGGTTGGTCCGCGTTTAGTGACGCAGGGTGAAGCGCTTGTATCGTGTTCAGGGGACGCTGCGGCTGCCCGCGCTGGGCTGAGCTGCAGCTTTGTTTATGTGAGTTGAAGCTTTTGATCAAGCCGATGGGCGCGAGCTTGCTTGGCGGTGGCCGTCAAGACATTGGTGTTTTTCTGGAAATAGGCTCGGGTGGATATTTTGACCTTACGGGGCTGCAACCTAAAATAATTTGTTTGCAGCTACCCCCTGGAGAATGTTCATATGTACGGCGTGTTTGCTCGGTTTGCTCTGATTATTGGTAGTATTTTAATTTTCATACGTCGTCAAAGTGGAGAGGCCGACTCTCAGGCCTTCGGCGAAAAACCCCGTATTCCCAAGGGAAAGCCCCAAGCCATTCCCACCCTCAAAATGCCAGCTGCCCGTGGCTGGGACAAGGGCCAACTCCCTGAAGTGGCGCCCGGATTGGCCGTCAATGCCTATGCCAGTGGTCTGTTGCACCCACGTTGGATCGACGTTCTGCCCAATGGTGATGTGCTGGTGGCCGAAGCCTGTAATCCTGGCGGAACGCCCAAAGGTATTTTTGACTTCGCTCTGAAAAGCATTTTGCGCCGTGCACGTGCCTTGGGCGTGAGTGCCAATCGCATTACGATATTGCGCGATACCAATGCCGATGGCGTGGCTGATATTCAGCAAACCTTTTTGAAAGATTTAAACCAGCCCTTTGGCATGGCCTTGGTGGATGGTCGTTTTTATGTGGGCAATACCAATGGCTTGGTGGTGTTTCCCTACGCACAAAACGCGCTCAGCATTGAAGGATCAGGTCAAAAATTGGCCAGCTTCAAACCGGGTGGACATTGGACCCGCAGCATTATTCCCAGCGTGGACCAACAAAAACTCTACATCGGTGTGGGTTCATCCAACAACATTGCAGAAAACGGCATGGAGGTAGAAGAAGGACGCGCCGCCATCCATGAGTTTGATGTACGAACTCAACAGACACGCATTTTTGCGTCGGGTTTGCGCAATGCTGTCGGCCTGGCCTGGGAACCCACGACTGGCGTATTATGGACGGTGGTCAATGAACGCGACGGCTTAGGAGACGAAACCCCGCCAGATTACCTGACGTCTGTGAAAGACGGTGGCTTTTACGGTTGGCCGTATTGCTACTGGGATCAAATCGTGGATGACCGCGTGCCCCAAGACAAAGAGATGGTGGCCAAAGCCATCACCCCTGATTACGCTCTAGGTGGCCACACTGCCTCGCTGGGTTTGTGCTGGATGCCGCAAGGCACCCTGCCCGGTTTTCCAGACGGTATGGTGATTGGCCAGCATGGTTCATGGAACCGCAGCAAACTCAGCGGCTACCGCGTGATTTTTGTGCCCTTCAGCAACGGTCGCCCCAGCGGCCCCGCACGCGACATCCTCAGTGGATTTTTAGCGCCTGATGAAAAAGTTTCTTATGGCAGACCCGTGGGCGTGGTGATTGGCCCCGATAAAAAATCCTTGCTGATTGCAGATGATGTGGGCGACGTGATTTGGCGTGTCACGGGTCAAAGCTGATCAACCCGTTTTTAACCGAGATTGTTCATG
>SHXM01000189.1 GCA_009693325.1 Rhodoferax sp. | reverse complement strand
CTGCAACTGTAAGCTTTGGGTTCCATGGCTTTCATCAGACTGAAACCCCTGCCACGCCTTCGCCAGGATACTCAATCCATGGTAGAGCTCGTCGCTCAGGTGCTGGGTCCCATCGCCGCCGAGCTGGCCTATGGCGAGGGTTGCAGGCCCATGCGCGGGCGGCTGAGATGCGGCTCGATCCCGTGGGCTAATTGCTTGCTGGCCGTCAGGCCGGCTTGACGTGGATGTGCTCGGGCGGCAATGCTGCCCAGTGCCGTTCCAGCATCTGGATAAATCCCGACTCAAGGCTGCGTGTGAAGGCAGGGGTGTCAAACAGAGGCGTCTGATGGCGATTAGCTGCCAGACGATCCCGCAGGCCTTGCAAGCGCTGCGGTTCTTGCGCCAGTTCAATGGCCAAGGTTTCAAAGTCAGCTTGATTTTCGATGATCAGTTCGGGCAGTTCGATCGCTGTGAGCAGGCTTGCGGCCATCCGGCTGGCTAAGGACTCGCCCCGGCAGGTCAAAACGGGCAAGCCGGCCCACAGCGCATCGCTGGCTGTAGCGCCAGCGTTGTAGGGGAGCGTGTCAAGAAACAGATCGGCGACCATGTAGCGTGCCAGATAAAGCGGCCTGGGCAAGCGGCCGACAAAAACGAGTCGATAAGGCGCAATTTGGCGAGCCGCAGCCTCTTTTTTCAGGTTGGTGGCAATGAACGGGTTGTCTGCATACAGCATCAGTCCGCTGCCTTCAACTGCTGCCAGGATGCGCATCCAGCCATCGAAGGTGGACGGTGAGATCTTGAAATTGTTGTTGAAACAGCAGTAAACGAATCCGGTGGACGGCAGGCCTATCTCTGAACGGGCGAAGCGGTGGTCGGCAATGGCACGCTGGCGGTCGTTAGCCTGGTAGCTCGGCAGGTAGAGGATTTTTTCGCAGTAGTGGGCCTGGTGCTGCTCGGGGATCAGGCAGTCGTCAGCCAGAAGGTAGTCGTAATAAGCGGCGCCAGTGGTGCCAAGGTAGCCGATGTAGCTCACCTGTATCGGCGCAGCGCGTTGGGCAAAAACGCCGGTTCGCCCATGCAAGGTATGGCCGCCTAGATCGACCGCGATGTCAATCGCCAGGTGGCGGGCGTGTTGGGCGATTTCCCGGTCAGATGCTTGGCCAACTTCGATAAACGCATCAAAATTAGCAGCAATTCGACCTGTCATGCCGTCGGCCTTGCGAGGCCCCAGGGCGAAAGCATAGAGTTCGAATTGGCTCCGGTCATGCATTTCAAAGACCTCTGCCATGAGATAGGAGACGGGGTGCTCACCGAAGTCCGCAGAAAAATAGGCCACCCGAATTTTGACGCCAGTGCGCTGTGGCCTGCTGAGCAATGGCCAGGACACTGGCGGAAATTTGTGCTGGATCCAAAGCTTGGCGGCCTGTTGCTGGGTTTTAGGTGACGCACTCGCCACAGTCGCCACCAGTGGCGCGTAGGCGAGTTCGCCCCGGCCGAGCCGATCCGACAGTTCCCGCAGGCGTTGATCGCAGCCGTCCCACTGGCCGATCGACAGACGTGTGAGCAGGTCAATGCCCTGCAGTTCGGGGTAGTCGGGGCAGATGGCGGCGACCTGGGCAAAACTTGCCAGTGCCTCGTCCTGACGTTTTAGTTCTATCAATTCGAGTCCGCGCCCGTGATGGGCGTCTGCGAGCCCCGGGTTGAGGGCGATCGCTTGGTCAAAACTCGCCAAAGCCGCTTGGTGATGCAGCGCGTCGCCCAGCACATTGCCCAAGTTGTAATGCGCCTCGCTGTAGTGGGGGTCCAACGCGACCGCCTGCCGGTAACTGAGCTCGGCACTCTCTAGCGCTGACTCGAACTGACGCAACGCTTCCAAAGCCACGCCACAGTTCAGATGGGCTTGGGCATAGTCGGCTTTGATTGAAACCGCCTTGAGTGAACTGGCCAGAGCTTCCTCATGCCGGTGCAAATCGAGCAGTGCCAGGCCACGGTTCATGTGTGCCATGGCGTCCCCGGGCGACAACCCGATCGCCCGATCGAAGCTGGCCAGTGCGTCTGCGTGCTGGCCTTGCGCGCGCTGGGCAGCACCTTTGTTGCTGTGCGCCGCTGCGCTCCAGGGGTTCACAGCCAGCGCACGACTGATCAGGTTGGCCGCCAGCCCGCTGTCGCCGCGCTGGTGGGCGATTACCCCAGACATGTGCAGCGCATCGAAATGTTTGGGATCTCGCTGGACGATGGCCTGATAGAGCGAATGGGCCTCGGTCCATTGGCCGGATTGATGAAGTGCCAAAGCCTGGTTAAATTTGACACGCAGTGCGTGAGTGGCGCTGTGGATGCCGTGTTGTTTGCTTGCGGATTTCTTGGATGTGGATGTCATCGTTTCAGTCTAATGGCCAGCTAAAGGGGCAGAACGGCTAAATAAGGCTTGATTCAGGTGACAATTGATTGCCCCTTAGATCACGCCGATGAGCGGGTCGTTAACGAGTGGCGCCAGCCATGATGCAAACCAAGTCAGTCGCCCACTTCAGAATCCGCCAGGACGTGCAAGCCATGCACGCCTACGCCATCCAGAACTCTGCCGGCATGGCCAAGCTCGACGCCATGGAAAACCCGTACCAGCTACCACCCGTCCTGCAGGTCGAGTTGGGTCTGCGCTTGGGCGCGCTGGCGATCAACCGCTATCCCGGGGCCCGTGTCGACGAGCTCCGGGCGGCGCTGGGTCGCTACGCCCGCATGCCGGCCGGCTGCGCTCTGATGCTGGGCAACGGCTCGGACGAGCTGATCAGCCTGCTGGCGCTGGCCTGCACCCTGCCTGGCGCCAGTATCCTGGCGCCGGTGCCGGGCTTTGTGATGTACGCCATGAGCGCGCAGTTGCAGGGGCTGGTGTTTCATGGTGTGCCCTTGACGGCAGATTTTGAGCTCGATGAGGCCGCCACGCTGGCCGCCATCGCACAGCACCGGCCCGCCATCACCTACCTGGCCTACCCGAATAACCCGACTGCCAATCTGTGGGACGACGCGGTGATCGAGCGCATCATCCTGGCAGCGGGCGAGCAGGGCGGCTTGGTGGTGATGGATGAGGCCTACCAACCGTTTTCCAGCAAAAGCTACCTGGGCCGCATGACTCGGCATAGCCATGTTTTGCTGATGCGCACCTTGTCCAAGTTTGGGCTGGCCGGCGCGAGGCTGGGCTACCTCCTGGGGCCGCAGGCGCTGATCGAGCAGGTGGACAAGGTGCGCCCACCGTATAACGTCAGCGTGCTGAACTGCGAGTGTGCCCTGTTCGCGCTTGAGCATGAGGCGGTTTTTGCGGCACAGGCCCTGGAAATACGCGAACAACGTGCTGTGCTTTTTGAAGCGCTGGCTAATTTGCCCGGGGTCCGTGCCTATCCCAGCGACGCCAACATGATTCTGCTGCGTGTGCCCGATGCGCTGCGTTGCTTTGTCGGACTGAAACAACGCAAAGTGCTGGTCAAGAATGTATCGTCCCTGCACCCGCTGCTGGCCAACTGCCTGCGCCTGACAGTGGGCACCGTTGACGAAAACCGCTTATTGCTCACCGCCCTGCAGGAATCCCTATGACCAGCATCTCATTGTCCGACCCCGCCGCACCCCGTACCGCTGAGGTTTCCCGCATCACGGCCGAGACCAAGATCACGGTGCGGGTCAACCTGGATGGCACGGGTGTGTCGGGCCTGCACACCGGCATCGGTTTTTTTGACCATATGCTCGACCAGATCGCGCGCCATGGGCTGATCGACCTGGATATCCAGGCCGAGGGAGATCTGCACATCGATGGCCATCACACGGTGGAAGATGTGGGCATCGCGCTCGGGCAGGCGGTGTTTCGGGCGGTGGGCGACAAAACCGGCATCCGCCGTTATGGCCATGCTTATGTGCCGCTGGACGAGGCCCTGTCCCGGGTGGTGATTGATTTTTCTGGCCGCCCCGGACTGGTGATGAACCTGCCCTTCAAGAGCGGCATGATAGGCAGCTTTGACAGCCAGTTGGCGCACGAATTCTTCCAAGGGTTTGTCAACCATGCTTTTGTCACTCTGCATATCGACAACCTGCGCGGCGAGAATGCGCACCACCAGGCCGAGACTGTGTTCAAGGCCTTTGCCCGGGCGCTGCGCATGGCGCTAGAAGTCGACCCCCGGGCACCAGCCACCATCCCGTCCACCAAGGGCAGTCTGTGACCACTGTGGCTGTACTCGACTACGGCATGGGTAATTTGCGTTCGGTGTCCCAGGCGCTAAGGGCTGCTGCAGCGGGCACCGGCCACCAGGTGCTGGTGACCCAGCGGCCGGAGGAGGTGCGGGCTGCTGAGCGGCTGGTGCTGCCGGGCCAGGGCGCCATGCCCGATTGCATGCGCGAACTGCGCGCCTCGGGTCTGCTGGCCGCTGTGCTCGAGGCTGCGGCCAGCAAACCGCTGTTTGGGGTGTGCGTGGGCATGCAAATGTTGCTCGACCACAGTGCCGAGGGCGACACGCCGGGTCTGGGATTGATTGCCGGCGAGGTGCTCAAGTTTGCGCTGCGCGGCCAGTTGCAGCCCGATGGCAGCCGCTACAAGGTGCCGCAAATGGGCTGGAATCAGGTTTATCACAGCGGTTTGGCCAGCGCCCCCCACCCGGTGTGGGGCGATATTCCCGACGGCAGCTATTTCTATTTTGTCCACAGTTTTTATGCCAAACCGTCTGATACACGCAACACTGTGGGCCAGACTGACTATGGGCAGCCCTTTTGTTCGGCACTTGCACGTGATAATCTTTTTGCCACCCAATTTCACCCTGAAAAAAGTGCCAGCCACGGTTTGTCCCTCTATCGGAATTTTCTGCATTGGAGTCCCTGACCCCGCGTGTGGCGACCTTTGGCACCGTCACACCTGCGCTCCCATTCCCTGAAGCAGCATGCTCTTAATCCCCGCCATCGATCTCAAAGAAGGCCATTGTGTTCGCCTCAAGCAGGGCGACATGGACCAATCCACCACCTTTGCCGAAGACCCAGCGGCGATGGCCCGCACCTGGCTCGACCGCGGTGCGCGGCGACTGCATCTGGTTGACCTGGATGGTGCATTTGCCGGGTACCCCAAGAATGAAGTTGCAATTCGCAAGATCCTG